>JAITKK010000032.1 GCA_031278475.1 Deltaproteobacteria bacterium | reverse complement strand
TTCCGGAAAAGAGGTTCCTTGCGTGGAGCGGGACGCGAAAAGAGGCAAGGCCCCTTCCCTATCCCTTTGGGCCGTGCCATTCGCCCTAGGCACCCTGCCCTTTGCCTAGGGCCCTGCCCCTTGCCCTGGGCCCTATCCACTAGCCTTTGCCATAGGATCTTAATCGATGTGGTGGGCAAGAGCGGGTTGGGGAAGCTCGGGTCGCCGAATACCTAACAATACTATCTCGTTCGTTTGGATGGTCTGAGTGGTCTTGCGATTATCTCGAACCATTCCAAACAACACCCATCTCAATCCTCATGGGCATTGCCATGAGACACATGCAAGCAATCGCGGTCGGCCTGAATTTGTCAAATCTGGCGATTGGCAAATCTAATGATTGGAAAAAATTTTATAAAAATTGCGTGGGTTTTGAATTTTTTTGTCGTACAATATCTATGGTGCGCTCGCTTGCGGCACTTTCCCAAAGCCCAGGATTCGCAGTTGTTTGTCGGTTGTTTGGCAACAGGCAAGGAAACAATGGCCATCACGGGCTTGCCAGGGGCGCGATTGGCCGACGAAGTGCCCTTGCTAAGGAAAAAAAGGTCCCTCGCGAATGTTGGGGATTTGCGCGTTTTGGCGAGGGAAAAACCCAAAATACCAAAAAACAACGGGAAAATCCAAATCGAGTAAACGGGGTTCCCGGCAATTGCCAAGGCCGGATGGCATTCGCCCATGGCTTTGGGAGTCAGCGGAAACCAACGGGTATTGGGGCAAGGCATTCCGGGTAAATTGCCGAGCTGGTCTGGCTAACTTACCTGAATCCATCGGGGTGGATAGCCGAAAGCTATCTGGGTGAATCGCCGAATCTAACTGGTTAAATGCCGAAACCAATCGGTGTAAACCGCCAAAACAATCGGGGTAACTTGCGGGGTAACTTGCGATGCCTCCCAAAAGCGCCTCAAAGGATTGCAGTGCCTTTGTGGAAGATTTTCCCTATAGCCCGATTGTCAAAGGTAGAACTTCTTGCCAAGCGAGAGCGCCCTTTCGGCCTTGGCGATGTCGTCCGGCACGTCCACCTCGGGCGACAGCCCGTCCGCTACGATTACCTTTATGGACCTGCCGTTTTCCAGGACCCTAAGCTGCTCCAGGGACTCGGCCTTCTCCAAGGGTCCCCTGGGGAGCCCCACGTACTCCCTGAGGAAGCCCACCCGGTAGGCGTAGAGACCAACGTGCTTGTAGCAGCGGGAGTCAGGGTTCCTCCTGAACGGTATTGGCGACCTTGAGAAGTAAAGGGCGCTGCCGTCCAGGGCGAAGGCGACCTTCACGTGGTTCTCGTCTTCCTCCTCGCCCGGCTCGGCGAAGGGGACGGCCAAGGTGCTCATCTCATGGCGGGATCCCCCCTCCTCGAGCGCCTTGGCGAGAAGGGCCGCGTGCGCCGGGTCCAGGGCCGGTTGGTCGCCTTGGACGTTTATGACGATGTCAGAGTCCTTGAGCCCAAGGATCCCCGCCGCCTCTGCGAGGCGGTCGGAGCCGGACGGGTGCCCGTCCGAGGTCATGACGGCCCTGCCCCCGAATGACCTCACGCAGTCGGCAATCTCCTCGGAGTCGGTAGCGACGGCCACCAGGCTCACGCCCGGGATGAGGCTCGCCCGCTCGAAGACGTGCTGGATCATGGGTATCCCGAGTATAAGCGCCAGTGGCTTCCCTGGGAACCTGGTGGAGGCGTGGCGGGCGGGTATCAGTGCCGCTGTGGTCATCTTGGCCTACGATTGGGCATCTCAGGCCCTTGGAGGGCCCGGGCATATTGATACCCGGACGCATTTGTTCCATTATAATAAAGGTAATATATCCAAAAATAGAGATCTTTTATGATAAACTCATAAATGTTTCAGCTTTTTAGGCCATCCGCACCATTTTCACTCACTCCTCCGTCTTTTCTTCAGGCTCTGCGGGGGATGAGTCGGAGGATGAGTCGGAGGTTGAGCCGGAGGTTGAGCCGGAGGTTGAGCCGGAGGGGGCTTCCTCAGGGTTCCCGGCAGGAGGGTCGCCCGATGTCTCGGCGGATGTCTCGGCGGTTGTCTCGGCGGATGTCTCGGCGGTTGTCTCGGCGGATGTCTCGGCGGTTGTCTCGGCGTTAGCCTCGGCGTTAGCCTCGGCGGTAGCCTCGGCGGATGCCTCGGCAGGCTTCGAGGCCGTGGCCTCTTCCGCAGGCGCGGCAGCCTTAGCGGCAGCCTTCGCGGCAGGCTTCGCGCCGTCTTCCGGGTAGCGCCACATGGCCGTGAGCCCGGCGTGGACCGGCTGGCCCAGGGACACCATGAGCACGGAGTCCCTCGGTATGAACAGGTCGACCCTGGAGCCGAAGCGGATCATACCGAAACGCTGCCCCCTCCTGAGCCTGTCGCCGGGCCTCACCCAGGACACTATCCTCCTGGCTATGAGCCCCGCTATCTGGACCACGACCACCCGCCTCTTGGCGGGGTCCTCTATGACGATGGCGTTGCGCTCGTTGTCCGAGCTGGCCTTGTCGAAGCTGGCGTTGAGGAAGAGGCCCTTCCTGTACTTCTGGGTAACCAGCGTGCCGTCCACCGGGGCCCGGTTCACGTGGACGCTGAACACGGACATGAATATGCTTATCTTGATGGAGGGCGAGCCGAACAAGGGGTCCTTGGCCTCCCGGTCCAGGCGGATGACCGTGCCGTCGGCGGGCGACACCGCGAAACCCGGTGGCGGGGTCTCCCGGTGGGGGTCCCGGAAGAACCAGACGACGAACAGGGTAACCAGCAGGAAGACGTTGCGGAGGACTTCCAGATTCAGGCACCAGAACAGGACGAACAGGGCCAAGGCCCCCAATATGAAGGGGATCCCGGGCCTCGCCACGAACAGGGTGTTGTTCACGTTGAACTCAGGGATGTTGGACTTGAAGTAGTCTTGCGGCAAGGTAGTACCCCCCATGGGGCCCCGGTTGCCATTATGGCCATGAAGGCCATGGCCGCAATAGGCGAAGGGGGCTGGGCGCGGGGCGCGCCCCCGCCTCCCGTCGCAAAGCGTGTGCTGGGGCCGGAAAGAATGGTACCAGAGTTCGCGGGGCTTGAAAAGGCGCGCCTGGCGCCAACCAGCCCCGGGGCCGCCCCTGGCGGCCCCGGGAGGGGCTTTCGGGGGCCCTTCTCTTTTTTTGGTGATTTTGCGTCGGAAATGGATTAAAATCTTTCGGTAATTTCTCACAAAGCGCTTCAGATACCAGCAAAGCCCGCGCCAGAGGCGGCAGTACAGCATGACACCTATGCCCAGCAGACCAACCCGTAGCCTTCCGGCGGCCATTCAGGGCCTTGGGGCCATGGCCCTTGCCCTGGCCCTTTGCCCGCTGCTTTGCCTCGGCCCGCTTTCGGTTCCCGCCCAGGCCTACGACTACGAGCTCGTGCCCACGCCCCCCAAGGTGGGCGGCCCTGGCAAGCCCTCGGCCAAGGGCGGCCAGGGACTGCACTTCTTCCTCCTTGGCAGGCTCTTCGGCTTCGTGGACGGGAAGGGGAGGATGGCAATCCCCCCCACCTTCCAGAAGGCCGACAACTTCGACGCCTTCGGGCTCGCAAGGGTCGAGGGCAAGGACGGCTGGGGGCTCGCGACCGACAAGGGCGAGTACGCCGTGCTGCCGGTTCTGAACGACGTGATGGTCGTCGACCTCAACGGGGGCCCCGCTGTGTGGGGCAAGTGGAAGGAGTGGTGGGGCAGGCTCGCCATGGACGGCAGCTGGGCGGTCTCGCCCAGGTACCACAAGGTGGCGTCCCTTGGCGAGGGGCTTTTGGCCGTGACCTACAAGGGCAAGACGGCCATAATGGGCGCCGACGGCAAGCAGCTGACCGGCTTCTACTTCGACTCGGTGGCACCGTTCACCAAGGACAAGCAGGGGAGGGTCATCGCAATCGTCACGTCCGGGGGCAAGCAGGGCCTGGTGGACTCCCAGGGAAGGACGCTCATGGAGCCCACCTTCGACTCCCTCAAGCCGGACTTCGACAAGAACGGCCGGCAGATATACCAGCAGGGCGGGCAGACCGGGGTGCTCGACATAAGCGGCAAATGGCTGATAGAGCCCAAGTTCCGGCGCATAGAGTGGCACGAGGACGAGGGCAAGTACTGGGTCAACGAAGGGAACCTCAGCGACTCCTGGACCTACTACAAGGCCGACGGCACCAAGGAGGGGGCCGTCCCCAAGGAACTGGTGCTCAAGAACGTCTCCAAGCTCCCCTTCGGGCTCATCGGCTGCATGTTCCAGGGCAAAGACGAAAAGCTCTACGGCTTCTGCGACGAGAAGGAAGAGATGAAGATCAAGCCGGAGTTCCAGACCGTGGGGCCCTTTTCCGGCCCGGGGCTCGCCAGGGTGTCCAAGGGCGGCAAATTCGGCTACATAGACACGAAGGGCAACAAGGTCATAGACTATGCCTATGACGAGGCCAGGGACTTCAGGGACGACGGGACCGCCTTCGTGAAAGTGGGATCCTCCTGGGGCATGATAGACTCCAAGGGCGCCGTCCTCCTCAAGCCCTCCATCGACGACCTGCCCAAGCCGCTGGCCGACGGGCTGTGGCTCGCGACCGAGGGCGGCAAGAAGGGCGTGCTCGGGCCCAAGGGCGCCTGGGTGGTTGCCCCGGAGCTGGAGGACATCCAGGATTTCAGGGCCGACGGCAACGCCTGGGCCAAGAAGGGCGGGCTGTGGGGCCAGGTCGACCGCTCCGGGGCCTGGATACGCCAGCCGGCCTACCAGGACGTGGGGCTCTACACGGCGGGCGGGCTCGCCCCGGCCTACCAGGACGGGCGCTTCGCGGTGGTGGACGACAAGGGCGCGGTGGTCGCCATGGCGACGGACGCCTGCGGCGAGCAGGTGCTCCTGGACGCCGCAGGCAAGCCCAGCTTCCCGCCGTCCGCCCCGGACCCTGGGTCCTGCGGGGGCAAGAAATGACCCTTTTCCGCTCTCCCATGATCCGCCGCCCGCCGACCAGGCACCATGGTTCCATGCGCCGCCAGCTGGGGCAAGGGCCCTCATGAGCCGCAACCTCATCGACAAGTCCAGCCTGTCCGGGAGCTCGCCCTCCTTCATGGACGGCAAGGCGGTGGTGGCCTGGTACGCCCGCATCCGCGACGAGCTGGCCAAGGCCAAGGGGCTCGCGGACTTCCTGGCCGAGCCCGTAATCAAGCGGCAGGAGGACTGCATCGAGTGGTACACCTCCGTGGAGGGGGAGCCGATTCCCGTGACCCACCTGCCGCCCGACCAGCGGGAGGCGGCCGAGACGACCGCGAAGGAGAAGCGGGAGGCCATAATGGCCTACGGGGGGACGCTCAGGGCCTCCGGGGATCCCGCCCGCAGGCAGCTGGGGGTCTTCATGCTGGAGGCCGTCGCCAACCCTTCCGTCTTCGAGCTGTTCGGGGTGGGGAATAGCGTGGTGGCCGCGCTCTGGGGCCACGACGCCGCGAGGTCCCTGCTCCCCAAGGGGCCATCCCCCTACGACGCCCCGCCCGAGCCGGAGCCGGAGCCCGAGCCGGTCGTGGCGAAGCCCAAGGGCCCGCCGCTGTCGGCCAAGAAGTTCTTCCTTATACTCGCGACCGGGTTCATAACCGGCCTCGTGCTCATATTGGTAGTCACCTTCGCCCTGCGGCCCAGGCTTCTGTTCGCGCTCAACTACGTCTTCCACGACCCCAGGTCGGAACTGGGGGCCGTCATGCGCGACAAGACCAAGGCCTCCGGGGCCCAGGCCGATCTCTACTCCGAGAGGGGGGCCTACCTGGACCGGCGCGGGAGCTGCCTCATCATCCCCAAGGACCCCGCCGCGCCCTACGCCTTCGCGGAGGGCTGCTGGAAGGTGGTCGACCAGGCCTTCCTCAATTCCGAGACGGGCGAGCCCGCGAGCCTGTCCTTCTGCTACGAGGGGGGCGCGGCCGAGATAAGGATAGAGGGCCAGGGGGCCCCTGGCGGGGGCTGCAAGGCCCCGGCCGACATATCGTCCCCATACGGCGACATCAGCGTAGAGGCCAAGTCCGAGGCCAGCTGCGGCGACGGGAAGAGCTTCCCGGCCCTTGCCATATCCTGCAAGCCTGGCAAGCAGGCCGGCTGGGTAGCGGACTGCGTTCTCAAGGAAAAGAACTGGGAGGGCGCGGACTACCCGGACATCCCCATAACCCCGAGAAAGTGAGGGGATCCCGCAGGGCCAGGCCCCATTGGCGGGAACCCAAACAAAGGAGTCAATCGAAAAGGAAACATCGACAAGGAAACAAGGCGACCGGCATAAAAAACTCAAAACCAATCGCATGCCCCATAAGGGATGCGGCTGAACGTATATTAAGATATCATCCCATAGGAAAGGTGACCAACATGAGAAACACAGCTATTTTGGACGACGCCCAGGCCAAGCCCCGCGGGAAAGCGGTGCCTGTCAGGATCACCCTGGCCATACTGCTCTTGGCCTTCTTCGCGACCGGCTGCGGCGCCGGTCTCGGCAAGCAGACGGTCGTGATAAAGCATTATGCGAAGTGCTACGAGCCCATCACCATCCTCCGCCAGGAAGCCAAGGAGCTTAGCAGCAGGGTCGCCCAGGGCGCCGTGGGCGGCGCCCTTGCCGGCGCCGTCGGCGGGCTCCTCTCAGGCGGCAGTACCCAGGACATCCTCCTGGGCGCCGCCGGCGGCGCGATAGCGGGCGCCACGGCCAGCTACATCGTCACTACCGAGCTTCAGGCCCAGGATCAGGCGACGCGCTTCGCCGCCTACTCCAAGTACCTGGACGAGGATTACAGAACGCTCGACAAGGCCGTGGCTTCGGCAAGGGTGACCGTCAACTGCTACAAAGAGGCCTACAGGAATGTCGAGAGGGATTACAAGGCGGGCAGGATGTCCAGGGAGGAGATGGTCGAGAGGGTCCAGGAGATCCGCGACGGCTCCGCCGACGCCAAGGAGATACTGCAGTACTACAGCGACGCCTCCGCCGCCAACATGAAGGCCTTCGACCTGGTGCAGCAGGATGAGGTGAAAAGGACCGCCGACAGGGCATCCTCTTCCCGCATGAGGAACTACACCCAGCAGGTCTCAAAAAACAAGAAGGTCGTGAACGAAGCGACCCAGCTTGACCAAGAGCTGGATGTGCTGATCGTGAACGCCGACAACCTGATAAAGGTGGTCTTCCTCAGGGACAGGCGCATGATCGAGCAAGCGCTCGCCACCTTTGGCGACCGCCACGGGAAGTCCTGACAAAGGCGTAAGACCGCGCCGCGCCCCGCGGGGGGCGCGGCCCGCGGTTGATCCGCCCGTCGTTTTCTGCTAATGTTTGCCCCCAGGGGCCGGCCACGGGCCCATGCCTCCCACCGCCCACCGCAAGGAGCGACAATGTCCGACGCAAGCAATTTCCCGCCCTATGGCGCACAGGGCTACCCCCCGCCCCCTGGCCCCCCGGGCCCGCCTATGGGCCCCCCGGGTCCGCCTATGGGCCCCCCGGGTCCGCCGATGGGGCCCCCTGGCCCGCCGATGGGACCCCCGGGGCCCCCGATGGGACCCCCGGGGCAACCGGCCGGAGGGCCCCCAGGGCCACCCATGGGCCCAGGCGATCCACCCAAGGCCAAGGCATCCCACGGCAAGTTCTACCTCCTGGGCTTCCTGATAGGCCTCATACTCGCGTCCGCACTAGCCGTTCTCTTCTACAAGTTCTACTACCCGAAGATCCTGGAGCGGCAGGCCCTGGCGGAGCTCAACCTCTCCGAGATGCAGAGGGAGAACCTCAAGACGCTCGAAAACGAGATAGCCAAGTACAAGAGCGCCTTGGACGGCGACGTGTGCCTCATGGCGCCGCTGTCGCACGCGGTGCCGCTCTTCAGCACCCCCTCCCCCCCGGATGGCTCCAACCTCCCGCCCATGAGCAACGTGAAGCCCGAGAACCCGCAGGTGGGCGACAACATAGAGAGCGCCACGGTCTTCGTCCTCACCGCCGAAAGCATGGGCACGGGCTTCTTCATCGGGGAGCGGCACGTGCTCACCAACCGCCACGTGGTGGCGTCGGTGCTTGCCGGGACGAAGGACGAAATGATATTCGTCAACAACAAGTCCCTCGGGAAGGCCCACCCGGCAAGGGTCGTGGCCTACTCCAACCTGGGGAAGGCCAACCCCTACCAGTACGATCTCGCGGTGCTGGAGGTAATGGACGACCCGGGGAAGCACGGCATCCTCAAGTTCAGCAGGGAGAACCCCAAGAGGTCCGACTGGGTGGGCGCCTGGGGCTACCCGGCCTTCATCATAGCCAAGGACCCCAAGTTCAGGCAGCTGACCCAGGGCTCAATCGACTCCGCGCCGGAGATAGTCTATTCCGAGGGGGTGGTGTCCGTGCTCCAGGACTTCCAGGGCTCGGTCATCGTCAACCACACGGCGCAGCTGGCCCAGGGCAACAGCGGGGGGCCCCTCGTCGACTCCAAGGGCGACGTGGTGGGCATAAACACATGGATCAACGCGGACAAGGTCTCCAACTCCCAAAACCAGGTGGCCCAGGGCTGCAGGTCCATAACCAAGTTCCTGGACGACAACGGCATCTCATACAGGACCGGGAGCTAGTGGCGCGCGAGGCCCCCTTGGCCCTACGGAGGCCCCATGGCTAGGATAACCTTAGGCACGCACAGGCTGCAGGACCTGCGGATCAAGACGGTGGAGGGATCCCCCGTCATCGACAAGTACACGCTCCTGGTCAACCTCCTGGGCAAGGAACTCGCTCCCTGGGGGGACCGCTTCCTGGCCGAGCCGGAGGTCAACCAGCGCACGGGGGCGCTCAAGTGGTACCTGCCCTTCGTGGGGGACGCCGTCCCCTTCGAGGAGCTCGCGAGGCCGGACAAGGTCCGCGCCGTGGGGCTTTTGGACGAAAGGCTCAAGAGCTTGGGCGAGCTCGCCGAAAAGCTCAAGGCCTCGACCTCCCAAAACCGCGTCTACGCCGGCAAATGCATCGACTCCATAATCGACTCCAGGAAGAGTTTCAGGCTGTTCCTCAAAGACGACGACCTGGTCGTGAGCAACTGGGGGACCGACGCCCAGGGCGACAACCTGCGCTTCCCGGCCGAGCTGACCGAGGGCGCCGGGGGCACCTACGTACCGGCCCCGGCCGCCGCCCCCCCGCCCGCGCCCATGTATATCCCCCCGCCACTCGAACCGGTCTACGAGGGCCCGGTCATGGCGGAGGAAAAGCGCCGCGGGCCCTGCCTGCTCTGGGCGCTGCTCCTCTTCCTTTTGCCCTTCCTCCTGGCCTTCCTGATCCTGTGGCTCTTGGGCCTCCTCCCCTTCCAGATCCCCGAGCCCACCATCGACGCGAACCTCGAGTCCGACATGAGGGCCCAGCTGAGCCGGCTCAAGGATGAGTACGGCAACCGGCGAGGGGCCTGCCCGGGCGCCGACCCCAAGCCCCCCATCGAGGATCAGTCCGACAGGCCGGACATCCGGGAAAACGATCCCGAAAGGCCGGCAGGGGACAGCGCCGAAGTGAGGGATGGCAGGGGCGGCACCACGTATCGCCGCGACGGCACGGTGGTTCGTGACGGCACGGTTGTGCGTGACGGGACCGTTGACGGCCGTTACGGCGACGGCACGGTGGTCGATCCCGCCGGCGACGGCACGGTGGTCGATCCCTCCGGCGACGGGACCGTGGTGGATCCCGCCGGCGACGGCACCGTGGTCGATCCCGCCGGCGACGGCACGGGGGATCCGGCGGTTGACCCGGCGGTTGACCCGGTGGTTGACCCGGTGGTTGACCCGGTGGTTGACCCGGCCGTTGATCCCACGAAGGATGGCACCTTGGATCCGACAAAGGACGATCCCACCAAGGACGATCCGACCAAAACCGATCCGACAAAGGACGATCCCACCAAGGACGATCCGACCAAAACCGATCCCACCATAAACGATCCGACCATAAACGATCCGACCAGAACCGATCCTACCAGAACCGATCCGACCAGGGATCCTTCCCAGGGCGGGCGGGCGGACCAATCCAAGCCGGAGGGAGCCCCGCTCACCCTCCCCAAGGACCAGCAGGGGAACAAGGACGACGTGTCCTTCCTGAAAGGCTGCTGGAACTCCGCCACGAAGTTCTACAGCAGGGCCACCGGCGAGCAGATGGAGTACCATTACTGCTTCAACGACAGCGGGCAACCCACCATCAGCGTGAACGTCAAGGACAGGAACGGGAAGGTCGTCGACACCTGCACCGGGGGGGGCAGGGCCGCCATGAAGGGCGGCTCGCTCACGGTGGAGAGCACCGTGGCCCCGGTGTGCCAGAACAGCAACAGGAACCTCGTCCCCACCACCGTGACCTGCAAGCCCGGCGAGAAGGAGGCCCAGTGCAGCCTGCGCCAGCAGGGCGTCCGGCAGAGCGTGAACACAAGGTTCACCAGGATGGATTGAGGCGCGCCCTTCGGGCGCGCCCGCGTCGGCCAGTCCGTTTGGGACCCAGGCCCAAAGCAAAAAGCCAAAGCCTTGTTCCCGGCTTCCCGAGGCCATCCGGATGACAGAGCTCAGAAAACAAGTCTCGGTCCTGATGGGGACCTACAACGGCGCGCGGCACATCAAGGAACAGCTGCGCTCCATCGCCGCCCAGGACTACCCGCACTGGACGCTCACCGCGTCGGACGACGGCTCCTCCGACGGGACCCTCGGCATTCTCGCGGGCTTCCAAAAGGAGTGGGGCGAAGGCAGGCTAAAGGTCGTGAAGGGCCCGGGCATGGGCTTCTGCCGCAACTTCCTTGGGCTTGCCATGCGCGACAGGACGGGCTCCGACTACTTCGCCTGGGCCGACCAGGACGACGTGTGGCTTCCCTCGAAGCTGGGACGGGCGTTAAGGCTGATCGCGCCCTACGGCGAGGAGCTCCCCGTGCTCTATTGCGCGAGGACAAGGATAACCGACGCCTCGGGCCTCGACCAGGGGCTATCGCCCCTGCGGCAGACACCCCCGCCGGGCTTCTCCAACGCGGTCATACAGTCCCTTGCCGGGGCCAACACCATGGTTTTCAACAGGAAGGCGAGGGACCTCATCGCCAAGGGCTACCACTTCGAGCCCGTGAGCCATGACTGGTGGGCCTACCAGATAGTGTCGGGCGCGGGCGGCATGGTGGTCTACGACCCCAACGCGACCGTAAGGTACAGGCAGCACGGGCTCAACATAATCGGCAGCAACAACGGGCTCATGGCCTTCCTGGGAAGGGCCAGGAGGGCCTGGCGCAACGGGCTCAGGGCCATGAACGACCGCAACTTCCTAGCCCTCAGGGCCCTGGAGGGTTTCCTCACGGCCCCCAACAGGGAGACGCTCGAGGGCGTCCTGTCGCTGAGGTCCAAGCGCAACCCCTTGGACATCCGCAGGCTGATAAAGCGCTACAACATCTTCAGGAGATCCCCCATCCAGCAGGCCGCCCTGTACCTGGGCTTCATGGCGCAGAGGGTCTAGGCGCGGGGGAGATCCCCGTCCCGGGAAAAGGAAAGGATGCCCCTTCAGTCATTGTGCTCGTACCCCCTCCAGGGGCTCGCCTACGACAAGGTGGGCGAGGTGCGGGCGATCCGCACCCGGGACATACTGACGGGCTTTTTGGGCGGCGTCCTGGGCCAGGACACCCACACCTTCCTGGCCTACCCGGTGGAACGCCAGGGCTGGGGAATCATCGAGTGGCAGACCACCGTCCCCGGGAAGATCTCCCACGCCTCCTGGCTGCCCGAGGCGGGGGCCGACCGCCTGCGGGCGAACCTCGCCGAAAAGGCCAGGGCCCTCGCGGGCCTTGGGAAGTCCCTCTCCGTGGGGTCCGACCGGCAGAAGCGGACGGCCGGGGGCGTCCTGGAAAAGCTCGCCTGGTCGATTGCCGCCTACCTCTCGGGCGCGAGCGTGCCCCTGGACTTCTACGTCGTGGGCGGGGTCGTTGTGGCCGTGGGCTGGGGCCTGACCGAGCTGGAGGCCCTGCCGCCCACGCCCGGGCAGTCCGCGGAGATCGAGAGCGTTTTGAGATCCGGGAAGTCCGCCATGCGCCCCTTCCCGCCGGCCAGGCAGTCCTTCGCCAGGCCCCTTCCGCCGCCCGAGCCCGCCGCCCCGCCGCCCGCGGAGACCCCCCCGCCCCCGCCCCCGGTTCCCGCCAAGGCCCCGTGGGCCGGCGTGACCCTCTGGGATCTCTTGAGGACGGCCGTTACCGCCATCCTGACAATCTTCATCCTCCTGGGCATGGCGCTCGCGCTCAGCCCCGGCGTCCGGCGGGGCCTGGGCTCCGAGGCAATCGAGCCCCCTTCCGACGACGGGTACCTGGACAGGCTCCAGGGGGAGCTCTACGGGCTCAGGCTGGGGCTTTTCGCCCGCCTGGAAGAGTGCGTGCCGGAGGAAAGGGAGGAAGAAGGGCCGCCCGCCATCATGGAGCTCGACAAACCCGAGCCCATCGAGCCGACACTGGTAGCCGAGGGCCCGGAGGATCCGGCCCCGCTCTATGTGCCCCCGCCACCCCCGCCCGGGCCCGACGTGGGGTCCGAGCTGGTGATACCCGAAGACCCCAACGACCTTTCCTTCCTGGAGGGCTGCTGGAAGTCGGACGCGGGCCTCAAGAACTCCTCCACCGGGATGCCGATAGTCATCATCTACTGCCTGGACGCGAACGGCAAGGGCACGTCGACCATAGACCTCTACGACAACCGCAACAGGTACCTCGAACGCTGCAGCGGCCCCGCCACCTCCAGGAGGGAGGGGAACAAGGTCATCATAAGCAACACCGGCCCAGCATGCCCCAAGAGCGGGACGAGGTTCACGCCGGATTACCTCACCTGCTCCAGCGGGAAGAGGGGCCGGACCGCCTGCCAGGTGGAGAACCGGTTGTCCCGGAAAAACAGAAGCAAACCCTACTACGACACGAGCTTCACCTACCACGGGAAGAGGCACTGAGCGGGTTTCGCATGAGGTGTGGGTAGAATGTCCACCCAGCTGCTGACAAGCACCAACCTGATGGCCCACTCGCTGAACTCTGTGGAGGGGCTGCAGCCGGTCCGCATCTACGGGCTCATCTCGCGCTCGCTCGACTCGGCCTTCGGGAAGGGCTACTCCTCGCTCTTTGCCGAGCCCTTGCCGAAACCCGCCATAAACTCCGTCGAGTGGTACAGCAAACTCGCCGGGGATCCCCTTGACGTCAGCTTCCTGGCCCCCAAGGACAAGGAGAAGGTCGACACCCAGCTGGCCTCCAAGGCCAAGGAGATATTCGACGAGGGCAAGAGGCTCCAGGGGTCGCCTTCCGAGCAGAGGCGCCTGTCCGGAAAGATCCTCCAGAACCTGGCCAAATCCATAGCCGCCTTCGTGGTGGAGGCGCCCAACACCCTGAAAGTCTTCCAGGTGGGGGGCGTCCCAGCCGTCGCGGGCTGGGGCCTCAACCCAGTCAAGGGCCTGGAGGATACCTACGGCGAGGCGGCTCAGATAGCAGACCGCCTGACCGAGGCCATGGACTACATCCTTGAAAGCGGCGCCGTGCCCAAAAAGCTGGCCCATAAGAAGTCCGAGGAGCAGGCCAGAGAGTCGCAAGAATCCCAAGAGCCCCAAGAATCCCAAGAATCCCAAGAGTCCAAACAATCCAACAAGTTCCGGCCTCAAGCGGCCCCGGACGCGCCCCCCCAGTTCTCCCCCCCGGCGTTTTCGCCCTTGGCGCCCGCCTTCCCTCCCCCGCCCGCGGCCGGAAGCTCGGCACTTTCCGGCATACTGAGGTTTGGCGGGGTCGCCCTCCTTACCTTGGGCGGGATCGCGACCCTCTTCTTTTTCTTCTTCCCGGGGCTTAGGGACTACCTGACCGGGATGCCGATAATCTACGACCCTACCGAGGAACACCGGCTCCAAGGGCAGCTGTACTCCCTTGAGCGGGAGTACCTGGCCCAGCTGCGCGCCTGCCCCGTCCCCGCCAAGGATAATCCCCCGCCAATCGTGCCGCTCATGGCCCAGGCGCAGCCCATTGCGGAGCCCGACCCGCAGCCTGTCCCGGAGCCCGAGCCGCTGCCCATCGCTGAGCCCGAGCCTATCCCCGAGCCCGAGCCTATCCCCGAGCCCGAGCCTATACCGGAGCCCGAGCCTATACAGGAGCCCGAGCCTATCCCGGAGCCGGAGCCCGAGCCTGCCCCCACGCCGGCGCCAGAGCCGGAAGAAGCCTTGGCCATCCCGGAGGAAGGCGACCCGAACGACGTGTCTTTCATGGAAGGGTGCTGGAAGTCCGACTCCGGGGTCATGGAGAAGGCGACCAAGCGCCCAATCTACGACATCTTTTGCTTCGACAAAAACGGCAAGGGAACCCTCTCGACGGAGATTAATGACGCGAACGGGAATAAGCTGGACACCTGCACGGCCAATGCGAACATCACCAGAGACGGGAAGCAGCTTGTGATAGTGGACGATGGCGCAAAGTGCCCGATACAAGGCCACGTATTTGTGAGCTACCACGTGACGTGCGAGAGGGATACCGATCAAAGGACATCCTGCAGCGTCAGGGAGGCGGCAAGCGACAGTGGTTCCGAAAAGCCATACAATACCAAGTTCACTTACATGGGGAAGGAATAGCGCTTGGCGCCATTATGCGCGACGGGGTCCGCCAAGCGGGAAGCTTACAAGGGTGAGCGCTTTATATGCCCCTTGGAAAATGCCAGTATTTGGAAAGATTCCTTGGAAAAATCGTTTTCCCAAAATACTCTGTGCCATATGGCATATGACTGAAGCGGAGCTGTACGGGTATGTGCCTCTGGCAATGTCTGATGGCGGCTAGCCTGCGTTAAGCTTGATTCCGTTTTTCCTAAGCCACTCCGGGATGGCCGTTTTCAGGGTGCTTCCTCCGTCAGACCGGATCGCCAAGGGCTCCAGGACCCTCGCCTTCGGGGCGAGCTTCCTTATGTCGGCGGCCCCATGCCCAAGGCCCCCCCGCGGCTCTAGAATGGCAGCATGGTCTTCCCGGAGAAATCACAATCCTCCAGGAAGGTCGCGACCGGCATTGGGATCGTCGAATACCAGTTGGGGCAGCCGAGGATGGTTTCCCCGTGCTTTTCCATATCGGGCACGCGGCCGGCGAGCTTTGGCCTCGCCAAGGCGTCCAGGTCCCTCTTGGCCTCCTTGAGGCAGCTTTCGTAGTCGAGGGCGCAGGGAACGGCGGGCTCGATCCCGAAGATGTCCCCGCCCGCCAGCCCGCGGACAGACCCGGCAATTGCGCGGACAGTCCCGCCCCATGAATAGCAAGCTATAATCATGGTGCGCTCTCCCTAGTCGCAAGCGTCCGGGCAAAACATTCCGGCATGGGGTTCCGCCCAAGGATATGTTCGGCTGGCTGGGACTGCTGGTGGCTCCCCGGAACGCTATAATCGCAAAATTCCCCAATACCTCCAAAATCTTACGCTTTTTCACAAGGCAGGGAAACGTTGGCCGGATGGCAGGCTGTGCGGCCAAAGGCAGGCCAATGTCACGCCAAAGCAAGGCTAATGTCAGGGCAGGGTCAGGCCAATTTCGGGGCATGGGAAGGCCAACCCCCAAGGGCAGACCGTAGCCAGGGAGGAATGGCATATGGCCGTGGCAAGGCGGCCGACCAATGGATCCCTTACCGACACGGCCCGCGCCATCCCGCCTGGCGAAAGGCATGTCAGCTTGTATGCTCAGGCCAACTGCGCTATGATGTCCCAATACGTCTTTGAATGACCTCCAGGCTTTGGAGCTGGCATGCGGTATCCGTGGGCCATGCCACGCCCACTATTGCGGTTCCCCCGCACTCGATAATCCAAAAAACAAAGTAGGCCCCAATCCAACATGAGCATGCAGCTGTTAGCCACCTGCGATCTTAAGTCTTTCGCCCCTTTGGCCATCGAGGGGGTGCAAGCTCAGAAAATGCGCCCTTTGGTAGACTGGGCCTTGGAGGCTTGCCTTGGAAAGGGCGGCTCCACGCTCTTCGCGACACCCGATGACAGCTCTGGGGGCGGGGTTCTGGGGTGGCTCACCCCTCTCCAGGGGATCCCCGTCCCCAGGGCCAACCTTTCGCCAAACGACAGGCTCGCCTTGGACAATCGGCTCTCCCAGGCGGCTGGGGCCATCCAACAGGAGGCCTCCCAGCGGGCCCTCTCCCAGTCGGGTGACGATCGGATCCTTGGGGGCTTTCTCCAAAACATCGCCGACTCGCTCGCTGCCATCGCCTCCGGAGGCTATAGCCCCCTTCCCGCCTTCATGGTGGGAGCCTCGCCGGTAGTCGTCGGCTGGGGCTTTGTCCCGGCCCAGGCCAGAGCCCAGGCCGACACCCCGGCCGTTGCCCCGGCCGCTGCCCCGGCCGCTACCCCTGCACAGACTACCCGTACCATAGTCCAGACAACGCACCCCGCCGATGAGGCGGATGAAGCCGATGAGGACGATGAGGACGATGAGGACGAGGCCAGCTCGAAAGGGTGCTGCCTCTGGAAGCTCCTGAAGTGGGGCATCGAATCGATGATCACGCTCGCCATCATCTTAGTGATCGCATGCTTCGCTGTACCGGAGCTCAGGAATGATTATGTCTACCCGGTGATCAAGCCCGGCAAGGGCTTCAGGATACCGAAGGGCGGCGATCCCAAAGATATCTCCTTCATGGAGGGCTGCTGGGAGGCCGGCTCGGGCATTGTGAACTCCAGGACCAAGCTGCCGGTGTCCTATGAATTTTGCTTTTATAAATATGGGATGGGCAACTACACGAGAAAGGAACTTAACAAAAACGGATGGATCCGAGACACCTGCAAAGGCAAAGCCTATGCCGAGCGTGATAAGGATGCCGTGGTGATCTTGGGCAGGAGTACCACATGCAGGTCAGAGTTAAAGCATGACTCCTTTCGCCTCAGATGCAAAAACCACCTCCGGATTATAACTGATTGCACTTTTGAGGGAAAAGGTTATTCCTTCACCACAACTTTGCACAGAGCTGATTAGGTTTTGTCCAACTGAGCATTAAGGCCCATCCGGCCTCACATGCCATTGCGGCACCGGCCCACACGCGCGGCCCCCGCAATCGATCGCCTTAAACAACAAAGGAATTCCCGAGGCACCATGACCACGCAGCTTCTGATCACAAGCGATCTTCGAAACCTTGCCCCCTACTCCATCGAGGGGGCGCAGGCACTGCGCCTGCGCCCCCAGATAGACAGGGCCATGGAGGCCTGCCTTGGCCAGGATGGCCCCTCGCTGCTGGCCACAGCCGATGACAGCCCCGGGGGCGCCGTTCTGGGGTGGCTCACCGAGCTGCCGGGGGATCCCGTGCCGCGCGCCAGCCTTTCGCAAGGCGAAAGGCTAATCCTGGACAGGAAGCTCTCCGAGGCGTCCGCGTCCATCCAGGCTGAGGCCGGGCGTCTTCTCCTCTCCAAATCCAAGGACGATCGGATCCTAAGTGGATTCCTCCAAAACATCGCCGGCTCGCTCGGCGCCATCGTCTCCGGAGACCCGAGCCCGCTTTCCGCCTTCATGGTGGGTGACAGGCCTGTAGTCGCCGGCTGGGGCCTCGTCCCCTCCCAGGTGCTTGGCCCGGCACCGGATGCCGCCGCCTTGGGCCCTGGCCAAGCCCCCCTCCCGCTGGCAACGCCTCCCGGCCCCTCCCGGGCCGGGAGTCCGGGGGAAGGCCCGGCAGAGAGGAAGAGGTTACCGAAGGCCCTGATTGCGGTCATCATTGCAATCGTGGCTCTCTCCCTCCTGTTGGCCCTAATCGTCCCTATGGTAAGGGATCGTTTCCTCGGGACCCGCGGGCCCGTAGACGGCTTCGTCATACCGGCGGGCGGGGACCCCAAGGATTTGTCCTTCCTGGAGGGCTGCTGGGACTCCGGCAAGGGGGCCCTGGACGGCACGACCATGTTGCCCATCACCCACGTTTATTGCCTAAACCACAGGGGGACGGGCTCCTACACGGTCAAGGAGTTCGACGAATCCATGCGGCTGACCGACACCTGCTCGGGCGGCCTCACCGCCTTGCGGGTGGGGGACTCCGTTGTGATGGAGGTTCAGGAGGCCGCTTGCGGGAAAGGGGACGGGTACCAGCCCTTCTCCCTCAGGTGCGTGAACGGCCAAGGGAAAACCGCCAAATGCAGTGGCGAGTACGCTGACGGCGACACATTCCAATCAACTTTGAGCGTTTCCGAGTAAAACTTTCGCAGAGGGGCCTGCGGCCCATCAGGCCCCCGTCCCGCAACATGTATGTCCTTGCGACCCGGCGGCAACCGATGTCCCAAACGGCAAAAGAAACCCTTACACCATGGCCATGCAGCTTTTGACAACAAGCGATCTTAGGTATTTTACCCCCTTGGCCGTCGAGGGGGCGCAGGCGTTTCGCCTTCGCCCCCAGATAGACAGGGCCCTGGAATCCTCTCTCGGCCAGGGAGCCTCCTCGCTTTTGGCAACCGCCGTGGAAGGGGCTGCGGCCGGGGCGCTGGAGTGGCACACGGCGCTCCAGGGCACGCCAGTACCACGCGCCAACCTTTCTTCCGAAGACAAGCTCACCCTGGACAGCAGTTTGTCCCAGGCGGCCACGGGCATACAGGCTGAGGCAGGCCGCCTTGCCATCTCCCAGTCCAAGGACGATCGGATCTTGGGGGGAATCCTCCTGAACATAGCCGGCTCGCTCGGGAACGCCGTCTTTGGCGACTGGCGCAACCTTTCCGCCTTCATGGTGGGCGGCTGGCCGGTTGTGGCCGGCTGGGGACTTGTACCCACTCAGGACCAGGCAGGTGCGGCCCCCGCCCCCCAGGCGGGGCCGGCCCCCCAGCCCCAGGCGTGGGGAGCCCCGCTCCCCCAGGCGGGGACGGCCCCCCTCCCACAGCCCGGAAAATGGCAGACTCTCGGAAAATTCCAGGTTAAACCGGTTGTGGCGATAGCCGCGTTAACCGTGCTTGTCATCCTTCTGGTCATTGTCCTTCCGATCCTAAAGGATCTTTTGTTCCCGGCCTACAAGCTTGGCGAGGGTTTCGTCATCCCCAAGGACGGGGACCCCAAAGACCTGTCCTTCCTGGAGGGCTGCTGGGAGTCGGGTTCGAACCTTCGGAACGCCGATACCAAGATGCCGATCATCCATGAGTACTGCATCAACGACAACGGGACTGGCACCTTCACGATTAAGGAGTTCGACAAAGCCGGCCGTCTGACCGACACCTGTAACGCAGGCACCCTGACCACGAGGGAGGTGGATGTCGTGGAGATCATGGCTCAGCGCGCCAAATGCGGGAAAGGTAATTATTACACACCCCACACCATCAGATGCACGACCGGCCCCGACAAAATCACGATATGCAAAGGCAAGGGCACAGGAGGCGCCACTTACGAGACGATTTTCACTTACCAGGGGAAAAACTAGGCAAGGGGCTCGCGCCCCTGGCGCCCCCCGTTCCATGTCTCGCAACACCTAAACCCTTCAACCCTAAGTCAATTGAGCATCTTAAACAACAAAGGGGGTCCCGACCGCCATGACCATGCAGCTTCTGACCACAAGCGATCTTCGTTATCTTGCGCCCTTTGCCATCGAGGGGGCGCAGGCCCTTCGCCTGCGCCCCCAGATAGACATGGCCTTGGAGGCCTCTCTCGGCCAGGGAGCCTCCTCGCTTTTGGCCACAGCCGTTGACGGGGCCGGGGTGCTGGAGTGGCACACGGCGCTCCCGGGGACGCCGGTCCACCGAGACAACCTTTCGCCAGAGGAAAAGCAAAACCTGGACGGCCGTTTGTCCCAGGCGGCCGGGGCCATCCAGGGTGAGGCTGGGCGCCTTGCCCTCTCCCAGTCCAAGGACGATCGGATCTTGGGGGGAATCCTCCAGAACATCGCTAGTTCCATCGGGTCAGTCGCCTCAGGGGGCTGGACCCCGGTTTCCGCCTTCATGGTGGGCGGCTGGCCGGTTGTCGCCGGTTGGGGGCTTGTGCCAGCACAGGCCCAGCCGGGGGCTGCCCCCACCCAACAGGCGGGGTATGCCACCGCCCCACAGGCGGGGTATGCCACCGCCCCACAGGCGGGGTATGCCACCGCCCCACAGGCGGGGTATGCCACCGCCCCACAGGCCCAAGCTGGGGCGGCTACCGCCCCTCAGGCATGGAAAGGCCTGTTGGACGGCATGATCCTAGGGAAATACCCGGTAAAATGGGTCGCTGCGATAGGCGGGGCGCTCTTGCTCTTCCTCCTGCTGATACTACTCATCCTGATTTACAAGGGTAATTCCTCCCCGTCGTACAGGCCCGGCGAGGGATTCGTCATACCCAAGGGCGGCGACCCATATGATCTGTCATTCCTTGAGGGCTGCTGGGAGTCCAAGACGGATCTTGTTAACGTTAGGACCGATATGCCAGTAGCCTATGTGTATTGCATCAACGACAAGGGGACGGGCACTTCCACGCTCAAGGAGTACGACAATTCCGGTCGGCACATCGCCACCTGCACAGCCGGTGTCAGGGCCTCGAGAGATGAGGACACCGTGGTGGTCGAGGTTCAGCGCGCCTTATGCGAGGAAAGGAGGGGCTACCAAGCCTTCACCCTAAGATGCGTAAACGGCCCAAGAAAAACCACGCAATGCAAAGGCAAGACCAGAGATGGTTCAACCTTCGAGACATCTTTCGCTTACCAGGGTAAATACTAAGCAGAGAGGATCGTGCCTCATCCTGTCTCAGTTCCATCTGTCGCAACACTTAAACACTTGCAACCCTTCTGCAATCGATAGCCTAAACAACAAAGGAAGCCCTGACCGCCATGACCATGCAGCTTTTGACCACAAGCGATCTTAGGTATCTTAGCCCCTTTGCCATCGAGGGGGCGCAGGCGCTTCGCCTGCGCCCCCGGATAGATGCGGCCTTGGAGGCCTCTCTCGGCCAGGGCGCATCCTCGCTTTTGGCCACAGCCGTGGACGGGGCCGGGGTGCTGGAATGGCACACGGCCCTCCCGGGGACGCCGGTCCACCGAGACAACCTTTCGCCAGAGGAAAAGCAAAACTTGGACAGCCGTTTGTCCCAGGCGGCCGGGGCCATCCAGGGTGAGGCTGGGCGCCTTGCCCTCTCCCAGTCCAAAGACGATCGGATACTTGGGGGAATCCTCCAGAACATCGCTAGTTCCATCGGGTCAGTCGCCTCAGGGGGCCGGACCCCGGTTTCCACCTTCATGGTGGGCGGCTGGCCGGTAGTCGTCGGTTGGGGGCTTGTCCCTGCGCAGGCCCAGCCGGGGGCTGCCCCCACACAACAGGCGGGGTATGCCCCCGCCCCACAGGCGGGGTATGCCACCGCCCCACAGGCCCTAGCTGGGGCGGCTACCGCCCCTCAGGCATGGAAAAGCCTGTTGGACGGCATGATCTTAGGGAAATACCCG
>JAITKK010000242.1 GCA_031278475.1 Deltaproteobacteria bacterium | reverse complement strand
AAAAACCGGTCATTCTAACTTTGGCGCATCAAACTTGCTTGCAATAGTCAGGACTTAGTGCTAGACTTTTCCGGTTCGTAAGCATTGGGCGGCCAAAATTTGCGAGTCAATTGCCCCTTATCCAATTTGACCCTTGGGCTTTTCCCGCGTCAACGGCCAATGGCCGTTAGCGTTGCGGGTGGTTTTATCGGTGTTTTTGATAAGGAATTGTTGATTTTAGGAATATACGGCACACCTAAGCTTTCGCCTCTGACACAATCTTCCACATCCAAATCAAATCCTGAGGTTCAAAATGACAAAAAAAGTAACGACAATGTTTGCGACGATGATCATGTTCGTCGGAACCATCTTCGTCCTGAACGCCGCAATCACTCCTGCCAATGCCCAGGTTCCCGGGCTCACTCTTCCGGTGCTTACTGACAGCGATTTCACGAACTTTTTGGAAATCTACCCCACCATGACCAAGGATCCCGCAAGCTTGCCCCAGACTCTTGCCGCAAAAGGCATCGACATGTTGCACTTCAATGGCATCGTAGCCAAGATCGTTGCGAACGTCCAAGGCCTGATCAGTGCGGATGCCCTAACCCAGGCCAAAGCGACCTATGGTGACAGCGTGGCCCTGAACTCGGAGGAGCAGGGACTTTTCGACAAGTACAAGGACAAACTGGTAGCCCTTGTGACACCGCCCACAGCCCAGTGAGGCTGTTTTTCGTGCGATTCCAAAAGGGGGCGAAAGCCCCCTTTTTTTTGGCTCTTCGGGTTTCAGTCTTCCGTAGCTTTCAATCGAGGCCAATCCACTCTTTGCTATTTTCGCAAAAGCAGGCTTTTCGAATCAGAATGGATTGGATGGCATTTTGTAATTGTAATGTTTTTTTGTTTTTATGGTTTCGGTCGTGTGCCTCGTCCGGATTTGCCCGCATGAAAATTTCAGGCTTTGATTGATTTTTCGGTGTTTTCACTCTACGTTCCCACTTTGGTTTTAGGTTTTTCTTGGAGTGTTTTTATATGGCCAAAAAATTTTTTTCCACTTTCTTTGCCAACCGCCTTTCAATTTGCCTTGCCAAAAGCTTTTCCAATCGCCTTTAATTCTAATTTGTCACATTTTTTATAATGACACTCCAAAATCCCTGACAACTTGCAAAATGATAAAGTGAGATGTATTCCCTCAAGTAATAGCGCATGTTTGTAAATTCAAGCTAATGCATCAAACTCCAGCTTTGGCAAAGGATCCTGATTATAGCTTAACTTTTTTCCTGATATTGCGATATCTTTTGCCATCAATATGCCAAAGACCACAAATGTGCCACATATGCAGCGCAAACGTGCCATAAATCAGCCACAACCGTAAGATTAATATCCCGCAAGCCTTTTACTCATACGTAAACCGCTATCTTTGCGCCTAGGCCTTAAGGCCTTTGGCCTTCTTGGCATATTTGGCGTGCGATGTTTTCCTAGTCATTTGAACTATGCCTTGCTTTTGGTTCCAGGGCCTTCAAAGCCATGGCAAAGTCTTTGCCAGGTTATGGCCTGATTATGGGCAAGTTATGCCCAAACCATGACAAAGCCATGGTCATGTCTTCCAGGTGCCTTGAAATAGCCGCGAGTGCCGCGAAATGCCGATGCGGCAAACGTCCCCCAGAGGCATTTTTTGTCTTTCCCGGCTGTCTTGGCTTGTATCGGCCTGTCTTGGCTTATCTGGACGCTTTTCGCTTCTTGGGCGCAAAATGCGCGACATCTTGAATCCTTGGGCCCCTTTCCTGACGGGAGGGGCCTGCGGCCGGGCGTTTTGGCATGGCTTCCCAGTGCAGGCGGGCCGATGCTTTGCCGCGGCATTCCTCCCTTTCCTTGGAAACCGCCCCGGATGTTTTGATTTTTAACCGCTTTGTAAGGTATAATTTGATGGATGTAACCCACTTTCAGCCTAAAAAACCCTAATCCAATTCGATACGGACATGGCCATGCCTCACGAAAACACCTTGGAAACCCTGTTCTCCATAGCGGAGGATACCCTGCGGGTGAGACCACACCAGCTGTCCCCCGACAAGCTCATCTCCGAGCTGGGGCTCGACCCCGCGGACGCCCGGAGGCTCTCAAGCGAGATACTTGCGAGGCTTGGCAAAAATGTCCCGGAGGGGCGCATCCTGGACGAGAGGCTCACCTTCGGCGAGCTTTCGGCCTACCTGGACACCCTCCCGGCCGAGCCCTCCCCGGGGCCAGGCGAAGGGCCCAAAGCCGCCGCCCAGGACGCCCCCTTGGGCCCCGCCTTTGGCGACCCCGAAAAGCCCCCGCTTGCCGCGGGCCCGGGGGAGCCCCAGGATCCCGCCTCGGCCCCCATGGAGCTCTTCGCCCTGCAGATCAAGGCCATGTACGATCTTTTCGCGAGGCAATGGGGATCCTTGGGCGCGGCCTTGCCTTTCAAGCTCCCGCCGCTCTCCCTTCCGGGGGCGCCCGAAGGTGCGCCTGTCCTTGGGATCGGGGCCGGGCAGGCGCCGGCTTCCCAGGCCCAAGGGCCCCCCGCGAAGCCGCCGTCCCCCGCAAGGGCCCCCTCCCGGGTGACGCCCGCGGCCAGAAAGCCCCTTGACGGGGCCCCTGAGCCGCAGCCGCTCACCCAGAGGCAGGAGTCCTTCGTGGCGGAGCTGGTCAGGCGCTTCCAGGCGAGGACCACCCAGTCCAGGGCCATGGCCGGCTCCGGCGCGGGGCTCCTGGGTCTCGGCACGCCCGTCCGGGCCATCCCCAGGCTGGAGGACGCGGCCCTGCCCATGGTGGTTAGGCACTCGGCTGGCGCGCATTTCATGGATCTGGACGGCAACGACTACCTGGACTTCTCCCAGGCCATGGGCTACCTGGGGCACAACCCCCGCTACGTGGCCGAGGCCATGGCCGAGCTGGGCGAGCGGGGCTTCGCTACCGGGGCCGTGTCGGACACGGCCTTCCAGGCGGCCAAGTCGCTTCTGAAGGTGCTCGGCATGAGGGGCAGGGTTTCCTTTTGGGATTCCCCCGCCAGCGCCGTGTGGGCGGGCATACTGCTCGCGCGCCTGGGCACGGGCAGGCCCCTTTGCGCGACGCTCACGGACGACCCCATCTGGGCGAGGGCCGCGCTGGCGGCCCAGGGCGAGCCAGGGGACGGGAGGCCGGGGATCTTGTCCCTGGACTACGGGTCCAAGGCCTCGCTCTCGCTCATCCACGACAGGATCCGGGAGGTAGCGGCCATAGTGCTCGAGCCGGTCCGTGGCAGGGAGCCTGGCTACCAGCCCGCGAGCTACCTGGGCCAGCTCAGGAAGCTCGCGAGGGAGGGCGGGGCCGTCCTCATCTTCGACGAGACGGCCATGGGGCCTGCGTTCCTCCCGGGGGGCTCGGGGGGCGCCTTGGGGGTCGAGCCCGATCTCGCGGTGCACGGGCCGGGTCTTTCCGGGGGCATACCGGTGGGCATCCTGGCAGGCGATCCCGAGGTCTTGGGGCTTCTCTCGGACCCCAGGGCCCAGGCGATGCTCCCGGGCGGGCCGGCCAACCCCTTGGCCCTGGCCGCCGTCCGGGCCACGGCCGAGAGGCTCCTCAAGGACAACGAGTCCCTGAAGGCGAAGGCCGGATCGCTTGCGAGGTCGCTCACCTTGAGGCTCAACCTCTGGTTCCAGGACGAGCTCGCGCCATTCAGGCTCCTTGGCTTCGGGCCCCACTTCGCCTTCGTGCCCTACGGGCCCTACGCGACGCCCAAGGGCATGCTCGAGACGGAGCTGTTCTACCTGCTGCTTCTGGAGTTCGGCATATTCGCGGGCGACGCGCCGGCCCCCCGCGGGGGGGAGCCGGCGACAAGGCCCATGGCCGTCTCGGCCCTGCACTCCCAGGAGGATCTGCGCCGCCTGGAGGATGCGGCCGCCAAGGCCGTGGCGGCCCTCAGGGAGGGCGGGTTCGCCTTCACCCTGCCCAAGGGGGCGCCCAGGGTTTTCTCAAGCCTTTCCCAGGGCCGAAGGGCCGCCTTCGCGGGCTACCTCAGGGAGGGCGGCCAGCTGGGCCGACAGGAGGCCATGCTCTTCAGGCTTCAGGGGAAGGCCCCGGTCCAGTCCCTGTCCCAGGCCCTGTCCCAGCTGCCTTCCAGGCACGCGGCCCTCAATTTCGGGGTCTGGGGCCTGGGCGACGAGCTCTACGGCAGGGTCGAGGATGAGTCCGCCTTCAGGCTCGCGCTCATGTCCGACTATTCCTCGGAGAGCTATTTGGAGGCGGCGCAGCCCCTGCTCGCCCCCTACGAGCTGGACAGGGCCCCCTTGGCGAGGGCCGCGGTAATCGACAGGGGCGACCACTTCCTCTTCGCGCTCACCTCGCTATCAGGCGCCATCGACAGGGAGAGCCTCGGGATACTGCTCTCCGACATAAAGGCCGTCATGGGCCGCAGGCAGCCGCCCCAGCAGGCGGGCCTGAGGGAGGCCTGGTCCGAGCTGGGGGCCTTCCTTAAAAGCCCCAGGGAGGGCGCCGACCGGGACCGCCGGGGTGAGTCGCTCGCCTACTGGGCCTCCAGGCTGTCCGGGCAGTTGGATCTCATGCCCTTCCCGGTCGACAACCCGCTTCTGCGGGAAAGCCTAAAGGGCAGGGGGCTCCACGAGGAGATAGGGGGCGCCCCGCTCGAGCGCTACCGCGACAGGCTCTCGCGGCTGGGATTCACCCCGGAGCTGTTCTTTACCGGCGTCCTGGGCCTCGCCCTGCAAAAATTCATGGTGGGCGCGCACTTCGTGGTGGGGAGAAGGACCACCGGGAGGCTCACGCCCAAGACCTTCGGGCAGGTCGGATCCTTCGCCTACTACCACCCGCTGGAGATAAACGCCTCCAGGGCCTACAGCCAGGGTGATTTGGAGGATCTGGTCGCAAACGAGAGGGCCGCGCTGGACCACATGTACGCGACCGAGTCCGAGCTCAGGGAGGGGATAGGCAGGCAGCCCTTCGACGTGGCCCTGGCCTGGCACGGGATCCCGCCCGATCTTCTGGACCTTCCCGGGCTAAAGCCCACATGGCTCCCACTGTTCCCGCCCGGAGGCAGCCCCCTCTGCCGGGTCGCCTTCTCCGAGGAGAAGGGCCTTCTCCACCTTAACCTCTCCGTGTCGGAATCGGTGAGCCCCAAGGCCCTGAAGGCCCTGGCGGGCTATCTTTTGGAGTCCTTCAGGGAGTTCGCGGCCGACACCCACCTGCCGCCCAAGGGCCTGGGTTCCATCCCGGCGCCCGGGGCGAGGCCCTGGGAGCCCGCGGGGCCCGGGACGGGGGCCCCCGCGGAGGGCCGGGCGCCCTCCGTGGCGCCGGACGTCCCGGGGCAGGCCATCGCGGTCCTTCCGGGGCTTCCCGCCCCCGCGCGGCCGCTACCTGCGGGGGCCGAGGCCCAGAGGCAGCCCGAGGCCCTGCCGCTCCCGGAGGATTCCCCCAAGCAACTGCCCCTGGCAGGGGACCCCTTCCTAAGGGCCGAGGCCGCCGGAAAGCTGGGCCCGTCGGACCTCGAGGCCATAAGGGACGTCTACGGCGACGATCTCGCCCTGTGCTTCCCGGCGACGCCCTCCCAGGAGGGCCTCGTGCCCCACAACCCGCGCCCGCCCATAAGCATCGCCGAGAGCAGGCGCTTCCAGCTGGAGGCCGCCGGGGAGGCCTTCCCGGAGGGCTTCCTCTCAAGGCTCAAGGCCCTCAAGGACGGGCACGACGCCTTCCGCCTGAGGCAGTGGCAGGGGGCCGGCGGCACGCTCAACGTCTTGCTCAGGACCCCCCCGGCGCTATCGGACATCTGCCTCCACGAGGGCCTCGAGGGCTTGTCCCCGGCCAACCGGGAGAGGAGGGTGCAGAAGGTCCAGGACTCTTTCGAGAGGCGCATAGAAGGGATGCCCGGGGACGGGGTCGGCCCGGGCGACGGATCCCCTCCCGGCGGGCCCTACGCGTTGGCGCCCGGCATACTTGTGGGGCTCTTCAGGCATCCCGGCCATACCTACGAGATACTCCTTTCCAACAGCAGGCTCGCGCTGGATCCGGAGAGCGCGACCCTTGTGCTGTCGCATCTCATAGGGGCGACCGAACTCGGCAATGGGGTCCCCTTCTCCGAGGGGGCGGAGGCGCTCGAGGCCGAGAAGGCCGCCCGGGGCCCGGGCTGCGCCTCCTTCTGGGAGGGGGGGCTATCCTCCCTGTCGGCCCTCACCAAGGTCCAGGGGAGGATAGGCGGCGAAAAGACGGGGCACAGGGCGCTCTCCGTCCCCAACAGGCTGGACCCTGAGTTCTCCGACGCCCTGGGGGCCGCGGCCGCGAAGGCCGGGACCGGGGTCCCGGCCTTTTTGGGCGCGGCCTTCGCGCTGCTTCTTTCCAGGATGACCCTGGAGGGCGAGGTGACCTTCCTGAGCGATCCGGGAAGGCCGCCCGGGGCGCCCCCTTCGGGGCTCGGCCCTTACTCCTCCATGCTCCCCATAACGCTCGCGATAGAGCCAGGGGCCCCTTTCGGCAAGATCGCGGCCGACTACGAGGACAGGGCCTCCAAGGCCTCGGCCCACGGGCTTCTCTCCCTGGGCGAGCTCGCGGCCATGAGCCGCCTGGGCAAGGACTCCTGGTCCCACTTCTTCCTCTACGAGGGCGGGATTTCCGGGAAGGACGGCCCTGCCATCAGGAAGCTCAAGGAGCTCTGCGCCCTGGGGCACTGCCCGCTGGGCCTGGTCGCGAGGGGGCCGGGGCCCCTGGAGCTGTTCCTGGTCTACTCCGAGGGGGCCTACCCCGCCTGGCAGGTGGAGGTGATGGCCCTCGCGCTCCACAACCTCCTGCGGGACGCCCTGGCGGACCCCGGGGCCCATGCGGGCTCCCTGAGGCTAAGCGAGCCCCACCAGGATCTCTCCCTCGTGCGCCAGAACAACGCGAAGGCCTCGAAGCCCGCGGCCGGGACGGTCATGGAGCTTGTGAGGGCCCGGGCCGCGGAGCGGCCCGGGGCCCTCGCCGTGACCCAGGCCGACTTCATGGAGGACTACCAGACCCTCGACAAGGAGTCGGACAAGTTCGCGGCCCAGCTGAAGGTAGGCGGTTTCGGGCCGGGCAAGAGGGTCGCGCTCATATTCGACGACGCCACCCCGGAGTACCCGAGCGTGCTGTTGGGGGTGCTCAAAAGCGGGGCGACGGCGGTCCCGCTCTCGGCGGGGATCCCGCCCAAGGAGCTATCGCTTCTCCTGCGGGACGCGACCCCGTCGCTTCTTGTGTGCGGCGAGCGCATGCCCAGGAACCTCCTCGCCCAGGACCGGCTGGAGGTGCCCGTTGTCGATCCCCGTGGCCGCTTCCTCTTGGGCGGCAGCTCCGGCGTCATGGGCTTTTCCAAGTTCACGTCCGATTTCGTGAGAAGGGCCCGGGACGAGGTGAGGGTGGACCCGGACTCCCCGGCTTACCTCATATACGTGTCGGGAAGGCTCCTGGGCCGGGCGGGCCAGGGGGCGGACGCCCTGCGGGAGCGGGGCGTGCTGGTCAGCCACAGGGCGCTTCTCAACCTTGTGTCCTGGGCCGGGGACTACCTGTCGGTCGCGCACGGCGACACCCACAGCACCTACGCGCCGTTGTCGTCGGACGTGTCCCTGATGGAGATACTGACCCCGCTCGCGAGCGGCGCGACGCTCCTGCTTCTCTCGAACCAGGACTACGCGGACGAGGAGATCCTCTGGGAGACCATACACAGCCACAAGGTCAGCTCCCTGTCGCTCCCCTTGAGGAAGCTCAGGCAGTACCTGTCCCGCTACCCGCTCTTCGGCCTGAAGACCATAGTCACCTGGGGCAGGGGCCTGTCCGGCGACAACGTGTCCGGGCTCATCGGCCGGGGCGCGGCGGACACGAGGATAGTCAACTGCTTCGGCCAGCCCGAGTGCGCGGTGGCCTCGCTCGCGGAGGCCGCGCATCCCGGGCAGATCCCCGAGACCATGGGGAGGCCCGTCCCCAACACCCCGAGCTACGTGCTCGACCGGGAGGGCAGGCTCTTGCCCGCCGGTTTCCCGGGCGAGCTGCACGTGGGCGGCTGCCAGGTGGCGCTTGGCTACCACGGGAACCCCGGCGGGAGCGACAAGGCCTTCGTGCCCGACCCCTTCGCGGCCCTGTCCCCTCCCGAGTACCACGCCGCGAGGCTTTTCAGGACGGGCATACTCGCGAGGAGGCGCCCGGACGGGCGCCTGGACTACCTCGGGAGGCTGGGGCAGAAGACGGTCGTGAGGGGCCTTTCCGTGCCCGTGGCCGAGGTGGAGCGGGCGCTGCTCTCGGCGACCGGGGTCCTGGAGGCCCTCGTGGTGAAGAGGGAGGGGCCATCCCCCTATTCCGAGCCCTACCTCGCGGCCTACCTGACCATGCGGGACAAGGAGGGCCTGGGGCACGCCGCGAGGATAAGGAAGCACCTGGAACTGAGGCTCCCGGCCTTCGCCATACCCGAGCGCATAGCCATACTCAACGAGTTCCCGCTGGACCCCTTCGGGAGGGTGGACGTGTCGGCCCTTCCCGACCCGGAGGCCCTGGAGGAGCCGGCCGCGGCCCCGGGCGAGGGCCAAAGGGCCCAAGGCCCGCAATCGCTCCCGTCCCCCCTTTTCTTCGGGGAAGGGGAGGATCCCTTCTCCCTCGCTCCTTCCAGCCTCTCCCAGGGGGACCGGGAGGAGATAGCGAGGCATTACGGGGGCTTCCTGGGGAAGGTCCTGCCGCTGTCGTCCTACCAGCTGGCCTTCCTCGACAGGGCCGCGAGGGAGGGCAAGCTCCAGGGGGTCGCGGCGGTTACCAGGCTCACGGTTTCCGGCTCCCTCGACCCGGCCCTTCTCGCGCAAAGGCTGGAGGCCATGATAGCCTCGTCGGACGCCTTCAGGATGTCCTTCTTCGAGACCGAGCGGGGCGCCCCGGTCGCGGTGCTCTCGAGGAGGGCGCCCGCCCTGCGGGACATATTGCGGGAAGAGGATCTGAGGTCCGCGGACACCAGGAAGCGGGAGGCCCGCATAGCCGCGTCGGAGGCGAGCCATCTCGCGGCCCTGAGGGACGCGAGCCGCGCGCCGCTCGCGAGGGTCACGCTTCTGAGGCTCGGCGACGATCTGTGGGAATTGGTCGCCTCCTTCCACCACATGGTCTTCGACCTGCATTCCAGAAGGCTCTTTTTGGAGCGGCTCTTCTTCCGGGGGGCGGACAGCTCGCCCACCTGGCTTTCCTTCATGGAAAAGAGGCTGGCCAGGGACCCGGCCGCGAACGTGGCCTACTGGCGGGAGGCCCTGTCGGCGCTCGAGAGGCCAGCGAGGCTCCCGGAGCTCCCCGGGGCGGGCGAGGGCCTCCCCGAGGGCGCGAGCCTTAGGGAGCAGACAAGGCTCAGGCTCAAAAAGGATCTCTCCGACAGGCTCAGGGCCAGGGCCGCGGAGGCCGGGGTCCCGGTGGACGACCTGCTGCTCGCCGCCTGGGCCGTGGTGCTCGGGAGGGCCGCGAGGGAGGACACCCTTGTGGTGGGAAGGCTTCTGTCCGGGAGGGAGCCCGGCTGCGCCGGGCTCCTGGGCCCCGCGGGCGTCATCGCCCCGCTGGTGGTGAAGGCTCCGCCCACGAAGCCCTTCTCCGAATTGGCCCGGGAGGTGGCGGGGCTCAGGAAGTCCGCCGAACGGCACGACGGGGTGAACCTCGCCGAGGTGAGGGCCCTTTCCCCCATAGGCCAGGACACGGTCTCCCACACCTTCTCCTACAGGATGGCATTGGGGCTCTGGGGGCTCTCCCCGGGCTTGAGGGTCCTGTCCCTGCGCGAATCCTCCCACACCTTGTTCCCGCTGTCCGTGTCCTGGGAGGAAAGGGACAACCTGGAGGCGGACTTCATCTACGACCCGAGGCGCTTCCTGCCTTGGCAGGTGAACGCCTATTCCGAGGCGACCCTCGCGGTGCTCTCCCAGGTGGCCCAGGACCCCTCGCTTCCGGTGGGGGGCATCCTGGTCGCGTCCCCGCAGCAGGGAAGGGCCCTCATACTGGCCGAGACCCAAAGGGACGAGGACTTCCCCGGCCTGACGTTCGCGGACCTTTTCGGCCGCTGGGCGAACCTGGGGCCGCAGCTCCCGGCCGTGGCCGCCCAGGACCAGACGCTTTCCTACGGCGAGCTGGACAGCCTGAGCGCGGCTGTCGCGAAATCCCTCCTCGCCATGGGCCTCGCCCCCGCCTCCAGGTGCGCCCTGCTCTTCGGCCGGGACATCCGCTACGTGCCGGCGCTGATCGGGGCCCTCAGGGCCGGGGCCGCGGCCGTGCCGCTCCCCACCCTGCGCCTGGACGGGGCCAAGGCAATACTGAGCGACGCGAGGCCGGAGGCCCTTGTTACCACGCCGGACCTTTTGGCCGAGCTGGAGGCCCAGGAAGGCATGGCGGCGCTCCTCGGGGGCGTGGGCGTGATAGGCCCCGATGGCGGGATCCTTCGGGAGGGCCCTTCCAGGGCGGGCCCGGAAGCGACGCTCCCGCAGGTAAGCCCGGACGCCGCGGCCTACGTCGTCTACGTGCCCCACCCCGAGGGCGGCGGGGAATCCCCGGTGGGGGTCGAGGTGAGCCACAGGGCGCTCCACAACCACGTGTCCTGGTTCTCCCTGGCACTCGACCTGCGCAACGGCGACACCCAGGCGGCCTACGCCCCGTTCACCATGGACGCGAGCCTGATGGAGATACTCAACCCCCTCTCCTGCGGCGCGCGGGTCAGGATCCTCTCCGAGCGGGAGATAAGCGACCTCGACCAGCTCGCGAACCTCGCGAGGACAACGCTCTCGTCCTTGTGGCTCCCCTCAAGGCTCTTCCTGCATTTCGCGGAGAGCTACGACCTGGGCGGCCTCAAGACCCTGTTCACCACCGCCGTGGGGCTCCCGCAGGACGCGACCCCCATGGAGCGCTCGGCCACGAGGCTTCTCACGACCCTGGGCTTCCCGGAGTGCGCCATGGCCTCGGCCGCGGAGACCGCGGCCCCGGGCCGCCTCCCCGAGACGGTGGGGCTCGCGGGGCCCAACTGCCGCAGCTACGTGCTGGACCGCCTGGGCGACCCGCTCCCGCCGGGATTCCCGGGGGAGCTCTACCTGGGCGGGGCCCAGGTGGGCATGGGCTATCTCGGCCGCCCGGAGCTGACCCAGGCCTTCTTCGTGAGGGACCCCTTCGAGGCCGCGGCCGGGGGGAAGGGCAAAGGCACGGGGAGGCTGTTCAGGACCGGGCTCCTTGTCCTCAGGCGCCCTGACGGGCGCCTGGACTTCCTGGGCGCCCTCGAGAGGTCCTCGCAGGCCTTCAAGGCCGCGAGGTTCGACGGGCTCGCGCCCTCGGGCCTTGCCAAGGGGCCAAGCGGCGGGAACGCGCCTTACCCGGACCCCCTTGCCCCCCCCGGGGAGGCCCCGCCCGACATCCCCGTGACCCTCGAGATGCAGACCGTGGAAGGGCGCGAGGAAGAGGAGAGGGCGCGGGCCCTTTCCAGTACGCTCCCGGCGCTCCCCGAGGCCGAGGGGCTGCCCGAGCCAGGGCCCCCTGCCGAAGGGCCCGAGGGGCTCCTCGAAAAGGGCGGGGGCGAGGGGGAGCTCGCCCTCATGGGCATAAGCGGCTACCCGGAGGCCGGCCCCGAAGGGGGGTTCCCCGAGCCGGACGCGGCCAAAAGGGACCCATTGTCCCCGGACGCGACCCTGGTGGCTGGCGTCGAGGGCCTCGAGGGGCTCGCGAGGGAGGCGGGCCTTGCCGCCCCCGGGCGCAGGGGGGCCTCCATCAGCTCCGGGGCCAAGGCCGCGCCCGCGGGGACGGGCGCGAGGGAGCTTCTGATCAGGCCCCAGGGGGATCCCTTCAGGGACTCGCCCCTTGGGGCGCGCGACAGGGAAAGGATAAGATCGCTTTACGGGGACAACCTGGAAAAGGTGCTCCCTGCGACGCCCATGCAGCTGGGCATAGCCTCCCAGCTCGCGGGGGCCAAGCGCTTCGAGGCGTTCCTGTCCCAGTTCAGGTTGGACGTGACCGGGCTGTCCTACCAGGACGTGCTGGCAAACGTCGGGGCCCTGGGGAGGGCCAGCGACGTCACCAGGATGTCCCTCGTCTACCAAGGCGTGAGCCGGCCTGTCAGGGTCTACGTCTCCAAGGAGCCTGATTTCTGCCGCGAGTCGGACGGGCGGGGGCTCTCCGAGCGGGACCTCGACGCCTTGGTCAAGGGCTCCCTCGCGAGGCACCTGGGGAGGCTCATGACGACCCACCCGGGCCCGCTCCTGGCCTTGGACTACATAGCGACGGGGCCCGCCGCCGGCGATTCGGCGAATGGCCCGGACACGGCAAAGGCAGATGCGGCGGAAGGCGCCAAGGACGCGCGAGGGGGACCAAGCTGCGTCATCGTTTTCTCCGTGCACCACATAGCCGCGGACCCCAATTCCATAACGAGGATACTCTCGGCCATACTTGGGGGCGTGAAACCGGAAGCCGCGCAGGCGATCCCCCAGGAC
>JAITKK010000241.1 GCA_031278475.1 Deltaproteobacteria bacterium | reverse complement strand
ACGAATAGCGCCTCGTTTTCCTTGTGGCGGAATATCTTGATGTAGATCTTGCCGCCCCCGTTTGGGCTCATGGCCTGGGAGGAGTTGTAGATGAGGTTCAGGTAGACGTGCATTATCTGGCGGTCGTCGCCCGAGACCGCGGGGAGGCCCTCCTCGAAGTCGAGGTCCACGGTAACATTGGTCCGCTCGAGCTCGTGCTTCAGGGACGCCAGGACCTCCTTGGCCATGTCCTCCAGGTGGAACTCCCTGACCTGGCCCTTCTCGTCCCGGGAGAAGTCCAGGACGTTGTTCAACACCTTGTTGAGCCTTTCCACCTCCTCCAGGATGACCGTGGGGTAGCGGCGCAGGGTGTCGCCTTCCGGCATCAACTTCAGGAGCCTCTTGGTGAAGCCCCCGATTGATACAAGGGGGTTGCGGATCTCGTGGGCCAGTTGGGTGCCCATCTCCCCCTGCGCGGCCAACTTCTCGGCCTGTATCAGCCGGTTCCGCACGACCGAGAGGTTCTGGTTGGCGGTGCTTATCTCGTCGTAGAGGATGGTGTTCTCTATGGCGAGACCGGCCTGGTTGGTGAGCATGTTGAGCTCCCTCAGGGTCTGCTTGGTTATGAGCTCGCCCGAGAGCGACCTGTCCACGGCTATGACGCCCACCTCCCGGCCCTTGGCGAGCATGGGGACGGCGGCGTAGCCCTGGATCCCGAAGTCCATGAGGTCGTGGTCCTCGGAGGTGTCGGTGCCCCTGCAGCCAAGTAAAGGCTTGCGCTCGACCACCGCCCTTGCCAGAATCCTCGTGGAGTCCGGGGTTATGGGGATGGAGATGTTCATCCGCTTGCCTTCCTCGATCATGAGGGAGGCCTCCTGGCGGTTGGGCTTTTTGAGGATGTCGGCAAGATCGTTCAGGCTCTCGTCGCTGCGGCCCTTGTCCTGGGGGGCCCAGTAGGCGGAGCTTTCGAGCACCGGGTCGGTCTCGGTCTCCCGGATGAGGAGTATCAGGACCTTGTCGAACTTGAGTCCCTGCTGCAAGGTGAGCGATCTGATGATTATCCACACCAGCTCGTCGTAGCGGACCGTTGTCATCATGGCACTGGAGATGTCGTAGAGGTTCGAGAGGTAGCGCACCATATACTCGTTGGTCTTTGCGAGCGTGTTCACGTCCTTGTATGAAAGGGAGTTCTCGACCGCGCCTGAAATCATGCTGTTCATGGCCTTCAGGAGGTCCATGTCCTCTTCCTCGAAGGGCTTGGGTATGGAGGGGAAGCCGCCCCGGTTTCCGCCCAGCTTGTTAAAAAGGGAGATGTTCCCCTGCCTCCTGCCCTGGAACATCAGCGGCATGGTGAGTATGGTGTTGCTCTGCTCCTTGAGCGAGAGATCCTGGGCCCTGGGGTCGTCTTTGAGGAAGCCCATGAAGGGCTCCTCGCGCTTGAGTGGCGAGGATACGGGCATGGGTATGGTCTGGCCCTGGAAGCGCTGGAAGTTGTAGGCTGGCGGGACCAATCCGAAGTGGGAGGAAATGAGAAGGTTCTCCCCGGAGGAGTCCAACACGTTCAAGGCCGCCCCGTCCGCCAAAAAGACCCCTGCCGCGATCCTCGGGATCATGGTTGTGACCTTCTCGACCTCAATGGTCGAGGCGAGGGTGCGCCCAAGATCGGAGAGCACGTTCAAGACCGAGATGCGCTTCCTGGTGTCGGTTGCCAGCTGGTTGTTCTTTATGGCCAAGGACAGCTGGTTGGTGACGGCCTCCAGCATCTTCCCGTAGGTCTTCTTGGTGTGGTCCAAGGGGTACTGGGAGAGCGTCATGACCACGCCGTAGCAGGCCTTGTCGTCGGTAATGGGGACGATGGTTATGGAGGGGAGGTAGGGCGTTAGGAACTCCGACCAGGGCGGGGGCAGCTGGGTCAGGTCCAGGGCGTCAGCGACCGAGGACTGGCGGTTGATTATGACCGAGTTTAGGAAGGTGTCCTGATAGCTGATGGTGGTGATTGGCAGATCCGAGGTGATGTTGTCCTTGACGTGGGCGTAAAGCAGTTTCTTCTCGCGGTTTAGAAAGAGGAGGATGCTCCTGTCTATGCCCAGTTCCCTGGTCAGAAGGTTCAGGAAACTCTCAACCTTCGAGTCGAACTGGATGTTGGAGTTCGCGATCATTATGAGCTTGGTCAGGAACTCCACCACGTTCATCTGGGAATCAGGGGAAGACATGTCTCTTAGCCTTCCCCCCCCTCGACGGCGATCCCGTGCGCCTGGGAGTAGATCTCCTCGTAGGCCGCGGCGGATCTCTCCCAGGAGAAGTCCTCGAGCATCCCCCTGCGCATGATCGAGGCCCAGCCCGCCCGGTCGTCGTACCGGCCCATCACGGTCGAAAGCGTGTCCGTCAGGGCCTCGGCGCTGTAGTCGTTGAACTTGAAGCCTGTCCCCTTGTCCGGGTGGGCCAAAACGTCGACCACGGTGTCGTCGAGGCCGCCGGTGGCCCTCACCACGGGAACCGTCCCGTACTTGAGGGAGTAGAGCTGCTCGAGCCCGCAGGGCTCGAAGCGGGAGGGGTTCAGGAAGATGTCCGCGCCGGACACTATGTGGTGCATGAGGGCCGGGTCGTAGGCCAGCTTGAGCCCCACCCTCTTGGGGTTGTTGGCCGCCGTCTCCCGCAAGAAGGAGATGTACTGGTCCTCGCCCGTGCCCATGAAGATGAACTTTAGCGGGAAGCCTAGCAGCTTGGGCATGGCCTTGACGATGAGATCAAGGCCCTTCCTTGGTAGAAGCCTCGATATGACCGCGACTATGGGAAGCGTCGAGTCCTCCAGGCCGAAGAGGGTGGTGAGGTGCCTGCGGCAGCCCTCCTTGCCGGCAAGGTCCCTGAGGTCGTAGTTTTGCGCTATGTGCTGGTCTGTTGCCGGATCCCAGATCTTGTAGTCCACGCCGTGGAGAACGCTCCGAAGGTTCTTGTGGCGCTCCTTTAAGAGCCCCTCGAGTCCCTTCCCGAACTCAGGGCCCAGGGTCTCCCTCGCGTAGCGGTGGGAGACGGTGCTGATGAGATGCGCCCCTATAAGCCCGGCCTTGGTGAGGTTCAGAAGCCCGTGGAACTCCAGGCCCTTGAAGGTGAAGTGGCTCCAGTCGAGCCCGGTCATGGCGAAGTCGTAGTAGGGGAAGGTGCCCTGGTTGTCCAGGTTGTGGTAGGTGAACACGGTCCCAAGCCCCGAAAGCTTGGGTTGGCGGTTCGCATAGACGCTGATGTACATGGGGACAAGCCCGGAGGGCCAGTCGTGGGCGTGTATTACCGTTAGTTCATTTTCGTCCACAAGCTCAGGGATAATGGAGAATACCGCTTTGGAGAAAAAGATGAAGCGCTCCGCGTTGTCGTCGTAGTCGCCGAATTCGTTTCCGTATATCCCCGGCCTGTCGAACAGATCCGGGCAGTCGACCAGGATGACCCTGTGGCCTTCAGAGATTTTCAATTCGCAGAATTCGGCTTGGCGTCGGCTTATGGAGAGATCCACGGTCCTGGAGAGGTTGTCAAGGCGCGTCAGGCTAAAATCCTCGGCACCGCGGTATTTGGGCACCATGACGGTCACCGTGTGTCCCATCTTGGCCAGCGCCGCGGGCAGGAAATAGGAGACATCACCCAGGCCCCCCGCCCTTGAGCAAGGCATGGCCTCTGGTGTGATGAAGATTATGTGCATGGGTCCACCTTTTTGGAGGGGATTGTCCGTCACGCGCGCCCGTGCGCCTCCAGGGACCGATTAGATCCCTTAAGTCCGCGTCCGGCCTGGGGGTATCCGATTGCCGCTCTCTTTTTAAAACCCCAGTATCCGCCAAACAATGCGTCATGACCCGAGCGATTTAGCAATCACCGTGAATCTTACATCAGTCTAACCGGTGATGTCAAAAGGCAAACGCCCGTTTGTTTTTCAAAAGCCGTACGATTATTGGTATTTCAAATCGTAAAGGTTATTTTATTGTGTAAAAAGCCAGATTAGCGTCTAAGTCAAGTTTATTAAAAAAACAAATAACAATTGAAAATTTTATAAGATAAAACACAAAAACCAATAATTACCCGAGATAACGGAAAAAATCACGAAGAAAGCAAAAAAACCTTGCAAAAACCTAAAAAAACCAGAGGCTTGTGAAATGCCAATTACAAAATGCCAATTGTGAAATGCCACTGGCTTGGCGTGAAGTGGCGAAAGCCTTAAAACCCAGGGCTCAGCTGATGGGCCCGGTGTAGCCGTTTTCCTCGTTTATGAACTCGACGATTGTGTTTAATGTGGAATCCACCTCGTCGTCGGAGACTTGGCAGGTGGCTACGGCCTCGTGACCGCCTCCGCCGAAGTGCAGCGCGATGGAGCCAAGGTTTGCCTGGCTATTGCGGTTTATTATGGAGTTTCCCAAGGCCAAGGCCACGTTATTGGCTCCCCGGCCCCATGTGATGTGGATTGAGACCTTGCATTCCGGGTACATCGTGTAGGGCAGGAATCGGTTCCCGGGGTAGATGGTCTCCTGGTTGCGGAAGTCTATTACCAGCACCTCGCCCCGCATGTGCGAGCAGTTCTTTATCATGTTGGAGTAGAAGGGCGCCTGCTGGAAGTAGAGATCGGCCCGGTCCTTGACATCCGGGTTCTGGAGAATGTCTTCCGCGTTCATGGTGCGGCACATCTCGATCATGCTCTCCATCAGCTGGTAGTTGGAGATGCGGAAGGTGCGGAATCGCCCGAGGCCCGTCCTCGGGTCCATGAGGAAGCCTATCAGGATCCAACCGGTCGGGTACTCTATCTCCTGCACCGACAAATTCGCGCTGTCAACCTTGTCCACGGCCTCCATCATGGCATCCCAGTGGCTGGAGTAGCGGGACGCGCCTCCCAAAAAGTCGTAGATGACCCTTGCGCAGGACGGGGCTATCCGGCTCATGCCCCGGTAGGATATGGTGCCCAGGCGCTCGCCTTCGCTTGTGTGGTGGTCGAACCACATGCCTATGCCGTTGGCGTAGGGCACGTTGGCAAGTATGTCGTTGGGGCCCAGCTCAACCAGGCCGTCCTGTATGTCCTTTGGGTGCACGAACTGATAGCTGTCTATGAGGCCTGCCTCTTTGAGGAGGGCCCCGCAGGCCAAGCCGTCGAAGTCGGATCGTGTGACCAAGCGCATGTTTTCCTCGTGGGTTTATGTCAAAAAATAAAGTGCCCCGGATCCGGCGTATGCCCCGTTTTCGCCCTGGTTTTCCGGGCGCCCATCAGACAGGCCCTGGAATTCGGTGCCCCGATGCCAAAGCCCCCAACAAAACCCCATCCTTGATTCGACATATTGGGCCAAGCAGGTGAAAGCGCCCAAATGTCACTATCGTGACAAAACGGATCCAAGAAGCGTCAAAGTCGCATGGCATGGGCCCCAAGTGTCAGGCGTTGTGCCGTATTAGGTCAAAGCCTTGGGCATGATCCGATTGTTTCGCATGAACCTGGGCAAAAATAAAAAAATCGTACGCCGCCCACGGGTTTGTTGGCCTCATATCTAGAATATTTTAGTTCTGGGTGTTTGTCAAGACAAGGCGGCAAAATCAGATAAGCGCGAACGACCGGAAGCTGGCCTTAAAACGCCTGTTTTCGCCATTCGCCCCAAGGTCCGCCTCCTGGCATGGCGGCAAAGCTTACCGCTATATATATAAATGCTATTTTAAATTTAGCCAAATATGGATTGATACCCATGGCCCTCGGGGAAGTCCCCGTAAGGGCGGGGGCTTCTTCTATTGGGGCGCCTTGATTGGGGCGCCCTATTGGGCGCTTTATCGGGCGCTTTAAGCGGGGCGCTTCGATTGGGGTGGTTCGCGGCGGGTTGGGTCTTGGGGCGGGTCTTTTGGCAAGCCTTGGCGGATGCCGGGGGGATGGCGGCGAATGCCCCGGGGGGGGCCCGTAAGGGCCACCCCCGGGGCGGGTTTCGCACTTTGGCTATTCCTCGACGGGGGGTCCCGCGGTGGAGGTGTCCGGGGTGGCCGCGCGCTTGAGGGTCTCGTCCAGGAGCTGGCGCTCCAGTTCCTCCACGGTGGGCTTCGCTGGCTTGGGCGCCTGGCGGGTGGCCCTGGGTGGCGTGGCCCTCCCGGAAGGGGTGCCCGGGGTTGCGCCCGAGGCGGGCGGGGTCGCGGCGCCATCGTCGGATGGGCGCTCGCCTTCCTGGGGGGCGCCAGGGGCGCCCTGCCCGGGCCTCGCGGCAGGCCTTTGGCCGGGTTCAGGTGGCGTGCCCTGGCCTTGGGCCCCTTGGCCCGCCTGGCCGGTGCCGGCAGGCGCGGATCCCTCCGACGGGGCCGTCCCGGGGCCCACCCCGGGGGTCCTGGGGGTCGCGGACTGGACGCCCGGGTCCTGGTCCCAGATCATGATTGATATGCGGCGGTTGACGGGATCGGTGGGCGAGGTGTTGGGAAGCGGCCTTGTGGCGGCGAAGCCCGCGACCATGGTCACCCGGTCGTCGGCTATGCCGTGCCGGGAGAGGAAGCGGCGGGCGGCGGAGGCCCTGGCCGTGGAGAGCTCCCAGTTGGTCAGCTCCTGGCTCAGGGTGCTCACCGCGTCCGTGTGGCCCTCTATGGAAATCTTGTTGGGGATGGTCTCGAGCTTTTCCGCGACCCTGCCCAGGATGTCCTGGGCCACAGGCGTCAGCCTGGGCTGGCCGCTGATGAAGACGGGGCGTTTCTCCTTGTCCATCAGCTCCAGGCGGAGGCCCCCGGGCACCTTCTCCACGGTGAACTGCCCCTCGGCGTCCCCGCCCATGGCGTCGGTGGCGGCGGCGCTTATCTCGGCCGCCAGCACGTCCTTGGCCTCTTGGGCCTTCCTCTCGTCGTCCGTCAGGGCCCCGCCAGGGGTCCCAGAGCCGTCCACGTAGAGCCCCTCGCCAGGGGCCACGCCGCTCTGGTCGGAGCCCTCGCCGCCCTCAACCCCTTCCGGGAGATGGGTAAGGTTGGGATCCTGCACGGCGACCGTGGTGACGGTGGCGCACTGCATGTTCTTCTCGCGCTCGTCCAACTCCTTTTCCTTTTCCTCTATCTCCTGGCCCTTCTGGATGAGGTCGAAGCAGCCGCCGGTCAGTATGCCCGGGGAGGGGTTGGAGGGGTCGAAGGCGGAGGGCATGCCGCCGTTGAAGACCGCGTCGGTCATGGTGAGGTTCTGGAAGTAGTCGGCGAGGGCCGCCTTCCCCTGCTCGGAGGAGATGGCGAGCAGCCACATGACAAGGAAGAAGGCCATCATGGCGGTCACAAAGTCGGCGTAGGCCACCTTCCAGCTGCCGCCGTGGTGGCCGCCGTGACCCTTCTTGATGACCTTTTTGATGACCGGGCTTTTCTTGTCTGACGCCATGCCCAATGCCTTTCCCATGCCGGGCGGCCGCCCGGCATGGGCCGGGAGCCGCCCCGGGGGCTACTTCTTGACCGACTTGAGCAGCTCTTCCAGCTCCTCGTAGCCGGGGCGGCAGTTGGAGGGCACCGCCCTCCTCGCGAACTCTATGGCCATGACGGGGGGCAGCCCCTTGGCGAAGGCCACCAGGACCGCCTTGGCGACTTTCAGGATGTTGTCCTGGTCATGGGCCTGGTTCTCCAGGGCCTTGGCCATGGGGGCCATGTAGCCGTAGCTCAGGAGGAGGCCCAGGAAGGTGCCGCAGAGGGCCGCGCCCACGGACGCGCCCAATATCTCCGGGGGCTCGGTCATGAGCCCCATGGTGGTTATGATGCCGAGCACGGCCGCGACGATGCCCAGGCCCGGGAGCGAGTCGGAGACCGTGGTGAGCGCCGTGGGCACAAGGGTGCCGTGGTGCTCGTGGGCGTCCGTGTCGATGTCCATGAGGCTCTCGAACTCGGTGGGCTCGATGTTGCCGCTCACGAAGACCTTGAGGTTGTCGGCCAGGAAGTCCTTGAGGTGGTGGTTCTTGAGTATGGAGGGGTACTTGGTGAAGATGGCGGAGGAGTCGGGCTTGTTGGCGTGCTCCTCCAGGGCCAGCATGCCCTCGCGCCTGGCTATGGAGAGGAACTCGAAGAGGAGGAGAAGCACATCCACGAACTGCTGCTTCTTAAGCTCCTTGCCAAGGAAGATCTTGGGCAAAGAGCCGAAGGTCTCCTTGATGAGCGACATGGGGTTCGCTATCACGAAGGACCCAAAGGCCGCGCCGCAGATTATGATGACCTCGTTAGGCTGCCACAACACCCCCAGGACGCCGTGGTGCATCATGTACCCGCCGATGACGCAGCCTATGACGATGATTACTCCTAATGGGGGCATATGTCTCCGAAACCTCTGTGCGGCCAAGGGGGCCGGCTTGGGCCCGTGATCCACGGCGCCGCGCCCTTGCGCGGGCCATGCTCGGTTAAGATGCGGGGGTTATGGCCTTCGCTGACCCAGGGCGATTGCCTTTTGCGGGCCCCGCCCTTGTAGCCAGGGGCCCTAAGGGCTTGCGGCATGGGCGGGTCGCGCCGCAAGAAAACGCAGTGCTTCGCTTTTCTTTTCGGAAAAAAACACTGGAATGATAAATAAAAAGGCGGCTTTAGGCATATAGGGTATCAACATGCGGTATTTGGCACAACATGCGTGATGGATACCCGGCGGAAAGCCGGAAGGCCGAATCACCTTTGGGCGGGCCGCCTGTCGCCCGACGCGGGGCCTATTGCAGGTTCTGCCGGATGCGCTCCGCGACGAAAGGCAGTTTCGTGAGATCCGCGGGATCCCCGGTCTTGATTGGTATTTCCCCCTTGGAGCGCCTGGGTATCACGTGCATGTGCCAGTGGGGCACCAGCTGCCCCGCCATGGGCCCGTTGTTGACGATAAGGTTGAAGTCCTCCGCGCCCACGCCCAGGAGCATGGCCTTGGCAAGCCTCTTGGCGAGCGTGAGGGCCTTGTCCAAGAGCTTGTCGGGCACGTCCAGGGTGCTTGGGTAGTGCTCCCGGGTAACCAGAAGCAGGTGCCCCTCGGAAATGGGGTTGATGTCCATGAAGGCTATGAAGTCGGGATCCTCGTAGACCCTTATGCTGGGTATCCGACCGTTGGCGATTTCGCAGAAGACGCATTTTTCAGTCATACGGGTCCTCGGGGATGTTTTCTCGGGCACGCGGCGGATGGCGGCAAAGGCCCCGGGCCGGGCAGGCACCGGGGGCGGGGGCCCATTTGGACCCATTGGGCTTTTTTTGCCGTGTTTTCAGAACGCCAGGGACAGTGTAAATGTTTAAAGCTTTTTTAGCAAGATCCAACGCAGATGTGGTGCAAAACTTTAAATCTTTAAGCAAATGTGGTGGCGTTAAATTGTTTTTCGCATAACGGGAGGCCCTTCCCCGGAGATCCCGCCCCCCATGGCAGGGATAGGGCGATCCCAGGGCCGCCCGCGCGTTCGCGTGGGGGAGGCCAGGCCAAAATGCCTGTAAATGGCGTAAGGGGTGCCGGAGGGCGCAATACCGGCCGTGGCGGCGGCCCGCGCAGGCCACGGCCGGGCCCCGCCTTGGGGGTTGTCCCTTTCACGGATATCTTGCCTAATGCCGGCGGGAACTGCCCAGCGCTTCCCAAGGCCGCGCGCCGGTTGGGGCTTATTGTTCGGCCGCGCGTGACGGGGCCTTTCCCGTATCCCTCACTTGGCGGGGCTTGCGCCTTCGTCGGCCTTGTTGGCCCTGGGCTTCCGCAGGACGGTCGTGGTTTTTGGCGCGTCCTGGGGTTCCGCCCGCGCGTCCGGACGGGCGGCCGCCTTGGCGTCGCCCTTCCCGGCCGCCTTCGCCGCCGTCTTTCGCGGGGCCTTGGGCGTTGCCTTTGCCGCGGGCTTGGAAGCCGCCTTGGCCGTGGCCTTGTCCGCAGCGGTCTTCGCGCTTGCCTTGGGCGCCGCGGCCTTCGCGCTTGCCTTGGGCGCCGCGGCCTTCGCGCTTGCCTTGCCCGCGGTCTTCGCGCTTGCCTTGCCCGCGGTCTCGGGGCTTGCCTTGCCCGCGTCCTTGGCATCGGGGGTGGCGGCTTCCGCCTTCTTGGCGGCGCGGCCCCTAAGGCCGCGGCCTATGCCAAGCTCCTCCGGGACGTGCGCCGGGCAGGCGGGGTTGGGGCAGTAGACGGTCTCGTCTCCGTCCTTGCTTTTCTTTTTCAGGCGGTAGGGGAGCGAGCATTCCGGGCAGGGATCCTTCACCGGGGTGGACGTGGTCCCGAAGTTGCACTTGGGGTAGTTGGTGCAGCCGTGGAAGACTCCCCTCTTGGTGCGCCTTTCCACCAGGTAGCCGTCGCAGTCCGGAAGCGGGCAGCGGAACTCTGTGGGGAAGGGCTTGGTGGCCGTGCATTTTGGGTAGGTGGAGCAGCCGAAGAACCAGTTGCCGTTTCCGGCCCTTTTGACCTGCATGGGGTTTTGGCACCTTGGGCAGGTGACGTCGTAGCCCTCGGGGATCTCGGGCGGGGGCTCGTTGGCCCTGAGCTCCGCGACCCCGTCGCTTACCTTGAGGGGGAGCGTGTTCTTGCAGCCGGGGTAGCCTGAGCAGGCAAGGAAGTGGCCGTAGGGGCCCTTTTTCAGGACCATGGGCCTTCCGCACTTCTCGCAGTTGAGCTCCTCTTTAAGGATGGGATCGGGTACGGGCACGGGCTCGCCCTTGTCGTTGCGGGTGAAGTCGGATGTCGCGTTGCAGTTCGCGCAGTGCAGGTAGAAGCCGTTCCTTCCGTAGCGGATGGTTACGCCGCCCACCTTGCCGCAGTTGGCGCAGGGCATGTCCACGGCTATGCCGTGTATCCTGATGTTGGCCATCTGTTTGCTGGCGGTGGCGAGGTTGTGGGCCAGGGGCTTGTAGAGCTTGTTGAGTATCGCGAGCCTGTCCTCGTGGCCCTCCTCTATGTGGTCAAGGTCCTCCTCCAGGTCCGCCGTGAAGGCCACGTTCAGGAGTTCCGGGAAGTTCTCCACAAGGAGGTCGTTCACGGCGAAGCCCATCTCCGTGGGCCTCAGCTGGCCTTTCTGGCCCTCCACGTAGCCCTTGTGCCGCAAGGTGGAGATGATGGAGGCGTAGGTGCTGGGCCTTCCTATGCCCTTGTCTTCGAGCTCCTTAACCAGCGTCGCCTCGTTGAAGCGGGGCGGCGGCTGGGTGAAGTGCTGCTCCGGCTTGAGGGAGTTGGGCACCAGGGTCTCGCCCTCCTTGAGATGCCTGAGGATGTTAAGCTCGTCTTCCTCCTTGGGCTGGCTGTAGACGGCCGAGAAGCCCTTGAACTTCACGACCGAGCCCGACGCCCTGAAGAGAAGGTCCTCCGCCATTAGCTCCACCGAGGTCTGGTGGTAGATCATGGGGGCCATCTGGCTGGCTAGGAAGCGGCCCCAGACGAGGGAGTAGAGGTTCTGCTGCTCCTGGGAGAGGATCCCCTTGAGGCTCTCCGGATCCCTGAACACCGAGGTGGGGCGTATGGCCTCGTGGGCGTCCTGGGCCCCCTTCTTGTTGCGGTAGAAGTTGCGCTTGGCCGGGAGGTGGTCTTCCCCGAAGCGCTCTTTGACCAGGGCTTCCGCGTCGGAGGCCGCCTGGTCGGACACCCTCACGGAGTCGGTCCTCATGTAGGTGATGAGCCCGATGGTCCCCTCGGGGAGCTGCAGCCCCTCGTAGAGCTGCTGCGCGAGGCTCATGGTGCGGGTCGGGGTGTAGCCGAAACGGTTGAACGCCGCCTGCTGCAGCGAAGAGGTGGTGAAGGGGGGCGAGGCGTTCTTCTTCTTGTCCTTGACGGTTATGGTCTTTACAACCAGCGGGAGCCCCGCGAGCCTGTCCAAAACCCTGTCGGTCTCTTCCTTGGTCCTTAGGTTGGCCTTCTCCCCGGCGATCTTCGTGAGGTTGGCCGCGAACTCCTGGTCGTCTTTCTCGAGGATTGCCTGAAGCGTCCAGTACTCCTCCGGGTCGAAGGCGTAGATCTGCCTCTCCCGCTCGACAATCAGCCTCAGGGCCACCGACTGCACCCTCCCGGCCGAGAGCCCCCTCTTCAGCTTGCCCCACAGAAGCGGGGATATGAGGTAGCCCATCAGGCGGTCGAGGATCCTCCTGGTCTGCTGGGACTCGAAACGCGGGACGGAGATGTCCACCGGGGCCGCCATGGCCTCCTTTATGGCCTTGGGGGTGAGCTCGTGTAGCAGCACCCTGCGGAAGCGGTGCTTGTCCTTCCCCAAGCTCTCGGCTATGTGCCAGGCAATGGCCTCGCCCTCCCTGTCCGGGTCTGGCCCCAAAAAGACCGTGTCCTTGTCCTTGGCGGCCTTCCTGAGGCTCGTTATGGTCTTCTCCTTGCCCTTGATGGTGACGTAGGACGGCTTGAAGTCGGACTCGATGTCAACGCCCAGGGAGTTGGGGGGAAGGTCCTTGATGTGGCCCAGGGAGGCGACCACCTCGTAGTCCGGGCCCAGGTACTTGCCTATGGTCTTGGCCTTGGCCGGGGATTCGACTATTAGAAGGTTTTTCGGCATATTGTCTCGATGGATCCCTATATGTCCGTTGCTTGAGGGGCCAGGCCCCTATTTCGGCGAATATTTGTATCACAGCTTCCGCACTTTGGCAACAAGCGACCCAGGGTCCTCCCAAGCGCCCGCTCAGGGCCCTCCCAAGGCCAAGGGGGGCCCTGCGGGGGAGGTGGGAGGCGCCCCCGGGCCCCCTTCCGGGGGGCCGGCCCCGCGCACCCGGGCCAAGCCCTCGGGCATGCCCTTTGGGGGCGGGCGGCTTTTCTTGGAGGGGTGATTGGCCTGCGAGCCTCTTGCGGGAAGGGCCCTTGATAATCAGACGATTATTAGCGATGTCCATATAAGCCATAAAATTAGATAATACTATCAATGTATGGATATATATTGCATCCCTTCCTGGCCGCCGCAAGCCAAGGGCAGCCCCCAAGCCCCAGGGGCCCTCCCGCCCGCGGGCATCTGGCGCCCCTTGGGGCGATTGTCTCGGAAAATGGGGAAATTACATGGGGTTCAGCGGCAAACCGGGCCCTGAAACCTCCGAAAACGGGTCATCAGGTTGATTTTTCGGCCAAAATGGAGGAAAATCACAAAGCCTGACATAAAGCTGGAACAAAACCTAACACAGCTAACTTTTGGTTTTTTTGGGCGGGTTTTTAACGTTGCTCTTGCCCTCCAAGGAGCGCCATGTTCTTCCGCAGCCTTGCAATCTGTCTTACGGTATTTCTCGCACTGACTGCTGCCGCACCCTGCCAAGAGCCGGAAGCTGCCTTCACCAACGGCGTGGGCATGGAGTTCATCCTCATCCAGCATGGCAGCTTCTTCATGGGCTCCGACAGGGCCAAGGACGTGTCCGCCTCCGCGGACGAGGTGCCCCGCCACAAGGTGACCATCTCAAGGGACTTCTTCCTGTCGAAGACCGAGGTGACCCAAGCCCAGTGGGACAAGGTCATGGGCTCCAACCCCAGCCTGTACCGGGGGGACAACAGGCCCGTGGAGCTGGTCACCTGGGAGGATGCCCAGGCGTTCCTTAAGCGGCTAAACCGCATGGAAGGGGTGTCGCTCTACCGCCTCCCAACGGAAGCCGAGTGGGAGTACGCGGCCAGGGCAGGGACCGAGACCCTCTACCACTTCGGCTCCGAAAAGGAGGAGCTGGACCGCTACGCCTGGTACTTGGGCGACTCCCAGGGCTCGACCCACGAGGTGGGCCTGAAAACGCCCAACCAGTTCGGGCTCCACGACATGCTTGGGAACGTCTGGGAGTTCGTCGCGGACTGGTACGATGTCTACCGAGAGTTCGGGCAGGTGACGGATCCGACGGGCCCCGAGGTGGGCCTCTTCCGGGTCGTGCGGGGTGGTTCCTACGAGGACGGGCCAACAAGGCTCCGCTCGGCGAGCAGATTCTTCAGGGGTTCTGACACCGCCTCGGATTATGTGGGTTTCAGGGTGGCAATGGACTTGAGGCCGTCCATGCAGGCACCCGCATTGTTCCCAATGCCGGATTCGCCCCAGTGAAGCCGGCCCCCCCTTGAAGACGACCCAATAGAAGCCTACCCAATTGAAGCCGACCCAATAAGGCCCAATAAGGCCAAATCAGGTTGGATAGGCTTCCCAAAAGATGCTTTTGCCAACGCTTGCGCGGTGGTCGGAAAATAAGCGCTACGGCATATTTGTCACTAATTTCCCCTACAAAATTTGCCTGCGACAAACAAAAACAGGCATAAGACATCCGCAACAATACTATCCAAAATCCCCAGGCAAATCACGCTAAAGCATATCCCAAAATGATTCCCGGGATCCTTCGGCATGCCCAAAAACCGCAAAGCATTGTTACGATAAGCAACGGACTGCAACGGCTCACAGCTAATCGTAACGGGCCATAGCCATCACGAGGCATAACGAACCATAGCTAACGATAACAAAGCCATGGCATAGCTGCCAGTGCGCAATACAGCTGC
>JAITKK010000231.1 GCA_031278475.1 Deltaproteobacteria bacterium | reverse complement strand
AGGCCACCCTGGCTTTCGGGAGGCCCAGGGGCAAGTCGCTAGGATCCCAGGCTTACCCAAGGATTTGGGCCGCTTTGCGGCCTTTTGGCGGTTCTTGGGTGGCTTATGGGCAGGGCATTTTCGGCCCCTGGCCAAAAAAAACGCCCTGGAACCCAGGATTCCAGGGCGCGATGAATACTATATGGTATGGCCGTGGGACGATCGCTGCGGCCACGCCCGGAAGCCACTGGGCCAATCGACAAGGCCAATTGACTGGGCCAATTGACGCCATTTTCCCCTATTTGGCCGTAACGGCCGCCAACGGACAAGCGAGTCCCCCATGGGGCGGATAGGCCTTGTGAGGGGTATCAGCTTTTCTTGGCCGGGGTCTTGGACTGCTCGGGGAGCTTCTTGGGTTGCCCCTTGGGGGCGGCTTTGCCGGCTACCTTGGGCTTTGCGCTAGCTGTCTTCCCGGAGGCCTTGGGCTTGGCGCTCGCGGTCTTCCCGGAGGCCTTGGGCTTCGCGCCCGCGGACTTGCCGGAAGACTTCTTGGGCTTCGCGCCCGCGGACTTGCCGGAGGACTTCTTGGGCTTTGCGCCCGCGGACTTGCCGGAGGGCTTCTTGGGCTTGGAGGCGTCCGCCTTCTTGGCCGGTATCTTGATGGACTGGCCGAGCTTCAGCTTGTTGCCGTTCGAGAGGTTGTTGTGGGCGACCAGGTCGGAGGTGGATACCCCGTAGCGCTTGGCCAGGTCGTACATGGTGTCGCCGTTTTTGACCTTGTGGGTCTTGGCCGTGGCCTGCTTGGTCCCACCCGGGCCCCTGGAGGCCGGGTTCCTCTTCTTGCCCTTGGAGGCGGTGGAACCCCCTCGGCTGTAGTTGGCCTTGGCCCCGGTCACCCTTCTGGCGGCCCTGTCGTTTAGGGCGAGCTTCGTGTTGTGCCTCGACTGCTGCACCCACTGGGCCTTGAGGCTATCGGATATGTTGCTTACGCCCTTGTTGTCGATGACCCGCCGGGCGCCAATGTAGTGCTCCCTGCGGCCGTTGCCGTTGAGGTCGGACTCCTCGATCCTCTTGCCCGTCCTCGGGCTGTGGATGTACTTGTCGTTGCCGGTGTAGATGCCTACGTGGGAGTATCCGTAGTTGAAGAACACCAGATCCCCGGGCCTGAGCTCGGCCTTGGATATCGGGGTGCCGACCGACAGCATGTCCCTGGACGACCTGGGCAGGTCGATGCCGTACTGGGCGTAGACCCAGGAAACGAAGCCGCTGCAGTCGAAGCCGGTCTCGGGGGAGTTGCCCCCGTAGCGGTAGGGGTTCCCGAACTGGGAAAACGCGGTCTTCAGGATGTTGTTGACCAGCTGGCGGTTGGAGTCGATGGCGATGGTCTCGAAGCTGGGGAGGGGTTTCGGCCTCGACGTATAGCGGGAGGCTGTCGTGCAGCCCGTGATGGCGATGCTGAGGATTAAGAGAGAAACCAGAGAGAGAAAGAGGTTGAATTTAGAACCGAACAAGCGCGTACCGGTTGAATCGGGCATCATGTCTCCTGATTTTTGCGAGCCGTTTGGTCCCCCGGCAAAACCCCGGGGCACCGCTCGGCCGCCCGACCGCGCCTGTGGGCGGGATAGGGGGGGCCTCGACGGCAACGCATTATTTTTGGCGGCTGATGGGCGACATTCAATCGAAATCAAATTAAAGCCCAGTGGTTATGTCAAAGGCAGAGGCAATTCCAAGTCAGAATCGATTTTGAATTCGTTTGGTCGCGGGTTTTTTTAATGTTTTTTTGGTTTTTAATTAATCCGTGCCAGGAAAAACAAAGGCTTGACCCCTCGTGTGGCCAAGGCCACAAGGGCGATTATATGGTCTATTCCAAAAATGTGTTTGTATGGCGTATGCCAAAGCGTAAATATCCCATATAAGGTGATGGTTGTCAAGGGTATTTTGCCCGGATTTCCCTTCTTTTGCAAAAAAAACACAACAAAAGCTATAGGGAATTATAATTATAAACATATGGTGCATGAACCAAGTTTTTTTCGCATGCGATGGGGGATTCGCGATAATTTTACGCCATAAAATCCCGCGCCCTCGCTGGGAGGCCCGAGCCAAGAGGGCTAAAGGGATTGGGATCGTCCGAATGCCGGATGGGCGCCGGATTGCCGCATGCCGGTGCCTCGATGTGCGGGATGTTTACCCCAAAACGTGCCCCCTGTCAGGATAATTCCAGCAGCGAGCCATGCGCGGGGCAAATGCCCGCAACGATGCCTTTGGCGCAAGGGATGGACGGGAAATAACATGAAAGGGGGAATTTGTCATAATAAAACGAAGAAAAATCGCAGGGTTCAGGGAGAACGCGCGAATCAAACGCAATATTCGCTCACATCCCGCAGGCGCCGCCCGGAAGGCGGCAGGGGACTCGCAGGGGCCGCAGGCGCGACATGGGGCCCGTGGGGGGGCGGGTTTGGCTTGGTGGGTGGCTTTGGGCGGCATGGGGCGGGAATTAGGGGCTTGTGGGGGCTTGAGTGGGGCCATGCGGGGATAATAAGGGCCTTGGGGCCAGACAGCTGCCAGCCTCCAAGTGGGTCATTGCCTTGGGTAGGCCGGTTTTTGCCTTGGGTCAGGTCAAGAGGTCGGGGAGCCTCTCCTGGAGCCACAGCTTCGTGAGCCTCTCGGCCTCCTGGCTGGAGGTGGTGCCCAGGACCTCGCCCGCCAGGGCCTCCATGTCGCCCATGAAGGACATCCTAACGAGCCTTTTGATGACCGGGATGTTGTAGAAGGGCATGGAGAGCATGTTGGCCCCGAGGCCCACCAGCAGGGCGGCCCCCACCGGCTCGGCCGCCATGCCGCCGCAGATGGAGACAGGGCGGCCCATCTCGCGGCCGGCGTCGATTACCACCTTGATCATGCGCAGGATGGCCGGGTGCAGGGGCTGGTAGAGGTCCATGACCTCAGGGTTGGTGCGGTCTAGCGCCAGGGTGTACTGGATCAGATCGTTCGTCCCTATGGAGAAGAAGTCGGCCTCGGCGCCAAGCTCCCGGATGAGAACCACGGCCGAGGGCACCTCCACCATGATGCCCACGGGTATCACGGCGGCCACGGTGCGGCCCTCCCGGTTGAGCTCCTCTTTGACGGAGTAAAGGATGCGCTTGGCCTCGAGTATCTCCTCTATGGTCGAGATCATGGGGAGCATGATCCTGAGGTTGCCCGAGGCCGAGGCCCTGAGGATGGCCCTCAGCTGGGTGCGGAAGATGTCCTGGTGCTTGAGGCAGAAGCGGATGGCCCTAAGGCCCAGGGCCTGGCTTTGGCCCTCAAGCCTGGAGCCTATGGCCTGGGGCATCTTGTCCGCGCCAAGATCGAGCGTCCTGATGGTGACGGTCCCCGGGAAGGTGGAGGACACCACCCGGCTGTAGATCTCGAAGAGCTCGTCTTCTGAAGGGAGCGTCTTGCCGGTGAGGTAGCTCATCTCGGTGCGGTAGAGCCCTATGCCCTCGGCGCCGTAGCTCATGATGGCAGGCAGCTGCTCAACAAGCTCCAGGTTCCCGCAGACCTCCACCTTGGCGTCGTCCAGGGTGAGGGCCGGGATGTGGGCCATCCTGACGATCTCCCTCTGGAAGGTCGCGAGCGAGTGCGCCCTGGTCTGGTAGAAGCGGGAGGTGTCCGTGTCGGGCGCGACTATGACGTGCCCCTCGGCCGAGTCAAGTATCAGCCTGTCGCCGGTCCTTGCCCCCCTGTGGATGCCCTGGACCCCCATCACGGCGGGTATCTCCAGGGCCTGGGCGAGCAGGGCCGAGTGGGAGGTCAGGCTCCCGTCCTCGGTCACCAGCCCCACCACCCTGTCCCTGGGTATGGCCGCGACCTCGGCCGGGCTCATGGAGCTTGCCACTATGATGCTGTTGTTCGGGTAGGCGAGCCCCAGGCTCAGCCTGCCCGAGCCCTGCAGGGAGCCTATGACGTTGTCCACCAGGTGCTCCACGTCGTCGGCCCTGCGGCTGATGTAGGGGTCGGAGTCCCCCATCTGGAGCCTCATCATGGCCTTGATGGACTTGGCGGTCTCGGAGAGAGCCGCCTCGGCGTTGAGCATGCCCGTCCTGATGAGATCCACGGCCCTGTTGGTGAGCCTCCTCTCCTTGAGGAGGGCGAGGTAGACGTCGAAGATCTCCTGGCCCGAGTCGGCTATGTCCTTGGGCAGCAGCGCCTGCGCGGTCCGCAGCTCCTTTTCGGTCCTGTCGAAGGCCTTCCTGAGGCGCTTTATCTCCTCTTCGACCTCCCGCTCGTCTTCCAGGGTGTACCTGGGGACTATCCTCCTGCCTATGGCGAAGGCGGTCCCGGAGACCACGGCCGAGCCGAGCCCTATGCCCTTGAACACCTTGTCTTGCGGTACGAAGGGCGGGGGAAGGATCATACTGTTCTGGCACCTGTGGTGTATGGTTGGGAATCCTGGGAGGCTTCTCCGCCGTCAGGGGCGCAGGGCCCCCCTCCCGGCGGAGAACCCTGTCTTGGCCGGCGGTATCAGGGCGGCGGCCTTAGGCCGGGGCCTTGGGTTCCTTGATGGTGGGAATCTGTGGCTGGCAGGGTCTTTGGAGGGGAGTCGTATAGGCAAGGCCTACTCCTCTTCCCCAAAACCCTCCCCTATGACGCGCAGGGCCGCGTCCACGGCATCTCCCGCGTCCGGGCCGCTTGCGCCTATGCGTATTCTCGTGGCCTTGGAGCAACAGAGGGTCAGGAGATCGAGGATGCTCTTGGCATCGGCCCTGAAGGAGCCCTTCTCCACGAATATCTCGCAGTCGAAGTCCTCTATGGCGGCGACCAGCCTGGCCGCCGCGCGGCCGTGCAGGCCGAGGCGGTTCAGGATGACGGCCTCGACAACGATCTCGGGGTCACCGTCCAGGCCGAACTGGCCGAAGGGGTTCGCGTCCCCCGTGCCCTGTTGTTCGGCCCGCGGCCCCTCGGAAGGTTCCTCCTGCTCTTGCTCTGCGCTTTCCGCTGGCACGTTTGTTGGGCTCATATGTTTCGTTCCTGCCTTTTTCAGGCTTTTTTCGGCTTTTTCTGCTTTTTTCTTTCTGTGCCGCTCGCGACCTTGGATCCCTTTGGGATCCCGGACCCAAGGCCCCGCCCTCGCGGGATTGCCAGTACAAGGGAATCCTGCAAAGGGCCCGAACCCTCCCGAAACCAATCGTTCTGGCTTGGCTTTCGTTCCAGAAAGCCAATGGCCCCAAAGAGCCCGCGTCCCTCCAGACGCGTCGCCAGCATGCGGATACCCAAATCCCATGCCCGGGAGAGCGTAGGCAAATTATAGGCGAAAGCCTAAAGGATTTCAACTCGCAAGTCCGTTATGGCGGAGGGCGCTGCCTTCCCAAAAGGGCCGGAATGGCCTTTCCCGGCTCCCATGGCCGCTTTCGTCTGGTTGAAAAAAAAGCAATATATATGTAAATTTATAAATTACACAAGATATATGTTGTGTTTTCAGCCCATTCCGGGCATGGCCCCAAACCCGAGCCGCCTGCGTTATAGTACCCTCAAAAAAACCGTTTGGGCAAAAACCCAAATGGGCAAAAAAACCCCTTCGGCAAAAAAAACCATTTGGCAAAAACCCCAAAAACCCAAAAACCCCAAAAAACCATTGGGCAGGCTTGGCTTTGAAAATCCCAATGTTTTTTCCCGGGAAAGCCTGTGCCCCTTTGAATGGAACCCTTGGAGGCAAGCGCTTTCCGAGGATGCGCGGGATTTTTCAAAATCCCGGGATGCTTTTCCCCGGAAACGCGGGGGAAAACAGCCAGTTGGGCGCTCTTGTTTGTAGCCAGGGGGATTTTTCCTTTTAAGCCGTGTCGCGGGCATTTTGGGGACGGGTGGCTTTTTTGGGTGGTGGGATTGGATTTTGTGCGCCGTGGTTTTTTTTGAAAAACGCGCAATACCCAAGCAAAAAACGCTAATTACATATATGGGACAAGCAATTTCCCTAATATCCGCTAATTTCCCTAAGTCAGCGGTATTTCCAAGCTTTGCGGGCAAGGCCTTTGGGACACGGATCGAAGTGTGCTGTGCGGGTATGCGGGGTGATGCGCGGGGGTTTCGCGGAAGGGATTTAATAATGTAAAATATTCAAGCTTTACGAACCGGCGGGATTTCCAATGCCTAGCAAGGACATCCAAGTATGTCCAAGGACAGCCAAGGATATGCAAGGGCATCCAAGTATGTCCAATTATCTCCAAGTATTTTCAGGGACTTCCAAAGGACGGTTCAATCGCCCGTGTCTTCCCCGTCTTCCGGGGCGGAATCGGACATGCCGCCTTCGTGGTTCCCTTCATCCGAGGCGTACCTGTCGCTTGCCCCGATATCTTTCCTGGCCCCCTCGTTTGCCACCGATTCCAAGACGTCGTAGTCATTGGAGTCCTCGCCGTTGGAATCGTAGCCGCCTTCGTCCAAGTCATCGCCAACGCCATCAATCTTGGCGGATTCCTCCTTGGCCGTGGCGCCCTCTGGGACGGTATCAAGGCCATGGGCCGTATCGGCCACGCTTGCCTTCGCTCCCTTGGGGGCGCTGTCAAGGGGCAGCACGACGGTCACTATCGCGCCCCCGCCCTCTTGGTTGCCAATGAGCAACTGGCCCTCGTGGGCCTCTATGGTCTTCTTGGCAATGGCGAGCCCTAGCCCCGTGCCCTTGGCCTTGCCCGTCACGTAGGGCACGAAGGGTTTCGCGAGCTGCTCTTCCGAAAAGCCCGGGCCGTTGTCCGCGAAGCTGATCCTCGCGAACACCGGGGCATGGGGCTCAAGGGTGACAAGGACGTGCCCGGGCCTGTCCGGCGGGTTTGCCGAGCAGGCCTGGATGGCGTTTAGGAAGAGGTTGAGGAAGGCCTGGGATAGCTTGGCCTCGTCCACCTTGGCGTAGGCGTCCTCCTTGGGTATCGAAAGCTCCAACCTCACCGACCCGCTCTCCGGGTCGTGGATCAAGAGGCCCCTTAGCTTGGTCAGAAGCGACCCCAGGGAGAGGGTCCCGGTGTTGAGCCTTGCCGGCCTCGCGTACTCCAAAAAGTCCGTGATGGTGGAGTCCAGGCGGCCCACGCTTGTGAGCATCACGTCCAGGGCCTCCCGCTCCTGCTCGGAGAGCCCCTCCCTTTGCATGAGGTAGTGGGTGAGGCCCTTGATCGCGCCCAGGGGGTTCCGGAGCTCGTGGGCGAGGCCCCCGGCCATCGAACCCATTGTCGCCAGGCGCTCGTTCTTGGCAAGCTCGGCCTTCAGGCGGCCGAGCTCCCCCAGGTCCGCCATGAGCAGCACCCGGCCCACCGGCTTTCCGCCCTGGCCTATCACCGGGGCCCCGGAGAGGGACACCAGGGAGGATTTCCCGCCCCGGAAGCTTACCACCGTCTCCACGCCCGAGAACTCCCCGCTTTTGGGGAGCGCTCCGTAGGCAAGGGACTCCAGCCTGTCGCCCAGGAAATCCCCGGCCTCGAGGCCGCTTATCCTCTCCATGGCAGGGTTCACGAAAATGACCCTGTCGGAGAGGTCGCCCACCAAGAGCCCCACCGGAAGGCGCGAGAACACGGCGGACGCCATCTTGCTGGTGTTCTCGTAGAGCCGCTTGTTCAGCCTCGAGCTCTGGGCCCAGAACAACGCAAGGACCCCGGCGAGGCTCGCGAGCCCCGTCAACACGATGGACAGCAGGTTTTTGCCCCTGGCCGCGGATTCCGCGGCCTGAAAGGGCGCCATGTCGAAGCCCAGCCAGGCGTAGAGCTCAGGCGGGTAGTTCCTCGCGGGCTCGGGGCGGGGCCTATCATGGTCCCTGCCGTCCTGGCGGGGCGGCCGGCCTTGGGGCCGGTTCCCGTCCTGGCGGGGCGGCCGAGCCTGGGGCCGGTTCCCGTCCTGGCGGGGCGGCCGAGCCTGTGGCCGGTTCGCGTCCTGGCGGGGCGGCCGAGCCTGTGGCCGGTTCCCGTCCTGGCGGGGCGGCCGAGCCTGGGGCCGGTTCCCGTCCTGGCGGGGCGGCCGGCCCTGGGGCTGGTTCCCGCCCATGTAGTGGCCTCTGCCCCTGCCCCTATGGTCGAACCCCGATTTCGAGGGGTCGACCGTGAACCACAACGGCCGGTAGACCCAGAACACCCTCTGGCCGTCTTTGCCAAGGGACACCCTGGAGCTGGGATCCGCGAAGGGCTTGAAGGAGCCCACCGGCTCCGGGGGCGCGAAGCCCCCTTCCTCCATGGAGCCTTCCGGGAGCGACGAGGCGTAGATCTTCCCGTCCTTGTCGGTGATGGCGATATCCATCAGCTCGGGGCTATCGAGGTTGGCCTTGTAGGCGGTGAGCTCCTCGTCGGACCCAATGTCCAGCCAGCCCATGCGGGCCCCGGACTCGATGGACCTTAGCAGGATCTCGCCCTTCTGGCGGAAAAGGTCCTGGAGGTAGTCGCGCTCCCGGTTCATGTCCCTGCGGGCGGCCATGGCGGACATGGCCACCACGCCCATCAGCAGTATGGCGAGTATCCACAGCGGCACGCTGTGGCTAAGGCTTGGCTTGCTCTCGGCTGATTCCTGCATCGGGTCGCTCCAGGCGGGGGCTCCTTGACGGGGGCCCCTCCCGCGTGTAAAAAGTATGCATGGGCGGGTGGATACTACTCGCCTCCCAAGGCCGCAAAGGCGGCCCCACCGCTCCGGGCCTTTGGCTGCGCGGCCCTTTCAGGGGCCGCAAGGAAGGCCGGCTTGTCACGATATAATAAAGCAAGCCCCGTGCCAGGCGGGGCCATGGACCTGGGCGGGGGAATACCGCCCGGGCCTTGGGCCCGGGCGGGTGCCCCTGACCCATCCATTTTTCCGCCGCCCTTGCCCCTATCGGGCCGCCAATGCCCCTTTCGGCCCGACCATGCCCTTATCGGGCCCTCCCCAGCCTTGTGCCCGCCATGGCACGGAACTTGTTAAGTCAAAAGCCTGCCGGGGGCGTTCCCCCGGCAGGCGCGCAAAAACACCAATACATAGAACCCACCCTTAATAAGCGCACCACAGGCGCAGCTTATCCAAGAAGGAGCCGAACATGCCAAGAGCCCGATTGTACATGCTACTGCCTTGCCTCGCCATAGCGGTCGCCCTCATGCTGCCCGGGGCCCTGTCGGCCCAGGCGCCCGCGGCCCCGGCAGGCACGCCACCGCCAGCGGGGGCCCAGCCGCCCGACGGCGGGCCACCGCCCAAGGGGGCGCAGCAGCCCGACGGCGGGCCCCCGCCGAAGCTGACCCCGGAGCAGAAGGCCCAGAGGCGCTCGCTCGTGGCCGACTACCTCACCAAGTCCTCCGCCGTGAAGAAGGACCTCATGGACCAGCGCTTTCTCTACGACGCCTTCAAAAGCAACGGCAACGCGACCGTCCAGGACATCACCGCGGTCGTGACCCAGATGCGCAAGCTTAGGGACCAGCTGGACACCCTCTACGAGGAGCTCAAGAGCGAGATGCAGAAGAACAACCTGGGCGTGCCACGATTCCCCAAGATGGGCTCTTGGCACAAAATGGGCGCCCCCTGCGGGCCCTTCGGCCAAGGGCCCCATGACTGGCCCGGGGACAGTCAAGGCCCCCCCTACGGCGGCCATCGCTACGATGACGGCGGCAACCGCTACGATGACGGCGGCCAATACGGCGACTGGGGGCGCCAGGGCAGAGGCCACGGAAGCCGCTGGGGCTACGGCCACAGCCAGCCCCGCCAGGGAAACCCCGGCAGGCAGCAGGGCGACCGTGACCGCGACGGCGGCTACGATGACGAAGGCTACGATGACGCCCCTCCCCAGGACGACGACTTTTGACGGGAAGGATGGCGGCTACTGAGACCTAGCCAAAATACGTTGATTTTGGCAATTAGCAAAGGCTTTAAATTCGCATAAAGTACTTCGGGGCCCCTGAAAAGTGAGATTTTCAGGGGCCCCGTGCTTTTTTTGAGCCGGATTTTGGATAAAACGGTCATTTTGGCGCAGTTCAGCCGCCATTAGGGCAGTAACCACGCCATCTTAAGCAAAATCCGGGCCATTTCGCGGGATGTATTGAAATTACGCAGTCCCGCGAGTAAAATCTGGGCGCAGACACCTTTGAACAGGTGTCTGCCTCCACCCCCCAGCCAGCGAAAAAATAACAATGTAATGCGAAGGCCCAGTGCCAAGGCCGTCGTTAAGGATTTTCTCATGCGTAGCTTCCTGGCTGGCACGCTTTATGCTCATGTGGGTTCTCAGAGCCGCGGCGAGCCGCGGCAGACCCCAGGGCAACGCGGATCCAGCACAAAGGGAACCGCCATTATAAATGGCGCAAAGCGCCAGCAAGGCACGCGAAGGAGTACGAAATGCAAAAGCCGATAAACAAATTCAGGGCTCTCATGCTTTCGGTTGTGGCCGTGGCGGCCCTAGCTCTGGCAATGGGAATCAACGCGACAAAGGCATCCGCCCAGGATGATGATGACCGTAGCAGGGCCAAAGACGATTTCATGGACATGATGTACATGGCAATCGACATCAAGGACGCATTCTTCCCCGAGACCGACGATGACAGCTACATAGACCAGAGGACCTACATCTACGAGTCCCCGGCCGAGGAAGACTCCGGTTCCTACGAGAGTTACGACCAGGGTTATGACAGCGGTTACAACCAAGGTTACGACCAAGGTTACGACCAGGGCGGCTCCCAAGGCAGTCCCCAGGGCAGATCCGGCGGTCCCCCGATGCTCGGGCCGGACTTCGGCGGCCCTGGCAAGGGTGGTCCCGGCAGAGGGCCCGGAGGGCCTGGCATGAGGCCGGATAGGGGTCCTGGCAAGGGTCATGGCAAAGGGCCGGGCAAGGATTGGAAAAAGCCCCACCCCGGCGGCCCAGGCAAGGGCCCAGGCAAAGGGCCTGGTGGTCCTGGCAAGGGTCATGGCAAGGGGCCGGGCATGGATCACAAGAAGCCCCACCCCGGCGGCCCAGGCAAGGGCCCAGGCAAAGGGCCCGGTGGTCCTGGCAAGGGTCATGGCAAAGGGCCGGGCATGGATCACAAGAAGCCCCCCCACGGTGGCCCAGGCAAGGGCCCAGGCAAGGGCCCAGGCAAAGGGCCCGGTGGTCCTGGCAAGGGTGGCAAGGGTCCTGGCAAGGGGCCGGACAAGCGCCCGGAAATGGGCAAGGACTTCAACCCCTTCAAGGATTTCGGAGGTAAAGGCAGGGGCGGCGACAGGGAAGTGAGGAAGCCCGGCAAGCAGGGGCGCGGCGGCGGTTCGCCTCCCCCGGCTGCAAGGCAACAAAAGCCCCCGCGCAAGGAGTCCGCGCAAAGGAACAAAGGGCCCCAGCGCGAGCAGAAGAGACCCGGCAAGTCGCCCAGAGAAGAGGAAGAGAGGCAAAGGCGCGGCCGCTAGGAGCCTCCAAGACCAAGTTCGCCGGATGGATCCGCCAAAGACGCCCAAGCGATAAGGCGACCAACTCAAGTTACTCGATAGACACGCATAAAGCACCAACAAACACAAGGAGTCGGATATGATCAGAGCAATCCTGCAGACAAGGTTCTTGGCAATCTTGGCGCTAGTGGTGGCAGCCCCCTTATTTGTGGCATTGGGAGTCGCCAATGCCCAAACGGGGGGCACCCAGGGCCAGCGCCAGGAGGGCACGCGGAACCAGCGCCCGGAAGGCACCCAGGACCAGAGGCCGGAGGGCACCCAGGGCCAGCGGCCGGAGGGCACCCAGGGCCAGCGGCCCGAGGGCAACCAGTACCAGCCCACCGAGGGCAGCCGGGGCCAGCGGCCTGAGGGCAGCCAGGGCCAGCGGCCTGAGGGCGTCCAGACCCAACCCACCCAGGGCAGCCAGGGACAGTCCGTGGACGGAACTCGGAACCGGGATAACCGGGGCCCAGGCGATCAGCGGGCCCAAGCCCGCCAAGGCAGGGACCGCAACGGCAGGGACTGGGAAGACGATCGGGATAGGCGTCCCTCCGACAGGCGGGACGACCGTGACCGCGACAGGGGCCGTCCAGGCTACGACAACGACCGGCGCGACCGCGACAATGACCGCGACAATGACCGCGACAGGCGCCGTCCAGGCTACGACAACGACCGGCGCGGCCGCGACAATGACCGCGACAGGGGCCGTCATGGCTACGACAATCGCCGGAACGGCCGCGACAATGACCGCAACCGCAACCACCGCAATGCCCGGGACAACAACCGCAGGCACGACAACGACCGTGGAAAGCATAAGAGCCCACCCCAGAAGAGAAGGGATCGTAACGACGACGATTGGAGGCGCGACAACCGCTCGGGCCGCCCGAACCATTTCCATCAGACTCCACGCCATGTCCACAAAGGTGGCTACCAATTCCGCCATGGAGTTCCCAGGCACCGCTAGGACGGATGCCTAAACGCCTTAGACCTTTGTCTGATGATGGATGATAGGGCCCCAGGGCCGGGATGACTCCCTGCCTGGGCACCTAAAACGCCCACATAAAAGGCGCACCACCAACCAGCCCTAAGGCTTGGAAGGCGGTGCGCCTTTTTTCGGAAGTATCGTGGAAGATTTATGGATGTAGTGTGGGATTTTTGCAGGAGTATCGTGGAAGTCTTGGGCGGGACAAAATTCGTGTGTAAGTAACCCTTTAAGGGGGGAAATGAGGGAAATGAGGGAAATGAGGGAAATGTTGGAAATGTTAGCTTATTGGCCGAAATGAGCGGATATGTTGCGAATTTTTTGGGAGTGGGACAAATGTTGCCAAGGTCCGATAAGCTTGGCGCATAAGGTTTAGGCGGGCGGCTGGGGCGAGCCCCCAAGGGGAGAAACCGCCAAGGCATGCCTGGCCATACCGGTTGTTGGTGGGCTTCCATGCTTCCATGCTTTCACGCCTTCGCATAGCCCAGGGGCACGCTCAACAGTGCCAGGGCTAAGCGATGCCTCTCAGGGGTTAGGCGGCACCGCACAGGTGGCTATCCGGGCTACGGCTCCGATGCTCCCGGCCTGTATGCCGTCAGCCGGGAAGGACCATGGTGATTTCCATGGCTATTCCGAAATAACGCCGATACCCCAAATCTTGGCAAAGCCTGCCAAGCCATAATGGGGCGCGGGTTCAGGAAATGCAGGCGGGCCCCGCTCTTTTGTGGTGCCCGATTCCGGATAACGGTGTAATCTGGGCAGGCGCGGGAGCCTCGCGGGTAATAACTATGCGCCTCAGCGAGCAAAGCGGGTAATTTCGCAAGGCGTGTTGAAATTACGCGCTCCCTCGAGTAAAATCCGGGCAATCACAGCCCTCAGGTGGTCGCCCCCCCAGCCCCCCAGCCAGCGAAAAACAGACAGAAGATGGCCAAAGCCCAGTGCCTAAGCCGTCATCCTGGAGTTTTAGGCAATTTGCCCCCTGGCTGGCACGCTTTATGCTCATATG
>JAITKK010000216.1 GCA_031278475.1 Deltaproteobacteria bacterium | reverse complement strand
CCGCCCGCGTTGGCCGCGGCGCTGGACGCCCTGGGAAGCGCCCTGCTCGCGAGGAACGGTCTTTAGTCAGCCAAAGGCAATAGCCCAAGGCAATAGCCCAGGGCGATAATACGCACGCGGCAATCGGGCCGGAAGCCCAAAGGCTTCCGGCCCGATTGCTATCCCCGGCCCTTTCCAAAGGCCTCTTGCCGGAAGCGCCCCGCCCGTTGCGACCCTCGCATTGGGCATCCGGCATTGGGCATTGGGCATGGCGCGCCGCTGATTTCACATTGATTTAACAGGGATCCCTTTGCCTGACCCTGCAAGCGCCACAGGCGTTAAAGGCGACATTACAGGCGACATTAAAGGCGACATTTCCGGATAGCCGCGGGCCCGATACCCTTAATCGCAAAGATCCCCTCAAACGCAGTGTTGGCAAAAAGATCATGGGTCAACGGATCATTCGGATTGTAGGCAGTGTCCCTCAAGACGCTCAAGACACGCCGCCAAGGCAGTCCAGGCACGCCGCGGCGCGAGCACGCGATTATCCCGGGCCGCGACGTCGCGCCCGCGAAGCCTTGCGGGGCTCCCGGACGGGCACGGGGGGGAAAACAAGGATAGGTTCCGGATAGGTTCCGGATTGGGCCGGAGGGTAATGGCCGGATCCTAATTTTAAAACACTTCGGCAAATACGTGCTATCATTTCAAGGGGCCCATGGGCTTCCGGCCAGAGGGAAAACCCAGCCACGAACAAGGAGGGCGCCATGAAAAACATAGTCTACGCCGACAACGCGGCCACCACGCCGCTCTCCGACCACGCATTGTCCAGCATGCTGCCCTTCTTCCAGGAGCGCTACGGCAACCCCTCCGCGGTCCACGAGCTGGGGAGGGACGCCCACTCCGAGGTGGAGATCGCGAGGAGGGCGGTGGGGGCCGCCATCGGGGCCAACATCAACGAGATCTACTTCAACTCGGGCGGGACCGAGTCCGACAACCAGGCCATAGTGGGGGCCTGCGAGCACAAGGCCGCGAAGGGCGGGCACATCGTCTCGACGGAGGTGGAGCACGCGGCCGTCATCAACACGCTCAGGCATCTTGAGTCCAAGGGCCACGAGGTGACGCTTCTGAAGCCCGACAAACACGGGAGCGTGGGGCCCGAGGGGCTAAGGGCCGCCATGCGGCCTGACACGGTCCTTGTGAGCATAATGCACGCCAACAACGTGGTGGGGACCATCCTCCCGATAGCGGAGCTCTGCAAGGTGGCCCACGAGGGGGGCGCCCTCTTCCACACGGACGCGGTCCAGTCAGTCCCCTCGATCCCGGTGAACGTCAGGGAGCTGAAGGTGGACCTTTTGAGCATCTCCTCCCACAAGTTCCACGGGCCCAAGGGGGCCGGGGCCCTCTTCGTGAGGTACGGGACCAACCTGCCGCCGCTCATCTTCGGCGGGGGCCAGGAGAAGGGCTACCGCTCGGGGACGGAGAACGTCCCTGGGATAGTGGGCATGGCCGCCGCGCTCACGGAGGCCAAGGGGAAGATGGGCGAAAACTCCAAGCGCCTCGCGGCATGGCGTGACCGGATAATAGAGGCCACCCTCCGGATCCGGGGCTCGGCCCTTACCGGGGATCCCGTGAAACGACTCCCGGGGCTCGCCTCCTTCGTCTTCGAGGGCGTGCGGGAGAGCGTGCTCATAGTGAACCGCCTGAGCGACCTTGGCATCTGCGTCAGCTCGGGCTCCGCCTGCAGCGCGAGCTCCCAGGAGGCCCCCCACGTGCTGTCGGCCATGGGCGTGGAGCCCGCCCTCGCGAGGGCGTCGCTCAGGGTATCCCTCTCGGCCCAGAACACGGAGGCGGACGTCGAGGCCATCATCGAGGCCCTGCCCAAGGTGATAGACTCCCTGAGGGCCGACAGGAACACCCTGTACGGTTTGCCCATGGGCTGAGCGGATGGCCGCGGAACGGGAGGGCATGGGCCCTGGGAACGCCCTAAGCGCTCACGGGCAGGGCGTCATCACGGTCGCCGCGGCGGTCATAAGGGACGCGTCGGGCCGCTACCTCATCTGCCAGAGGGGCCCGGCTTCCTCCAACCCCTCCCTGTGGGAGTTCCCGGGAGGCAAGCTGGAGCCAGGCGAGACCCCGGCCGAGTGCCTCGCGAGGGAGTTGTCCGAGGAGCTGGGAATCAGGGCCGAGATAGGCGGGCTCCTCCTTGAGACAGGCTCCAGGACCGCCAAATCCCCTCTCAGGCTGCTCTTTTTGGAGGCAAGGATTGCCCAGGGCACCCCCAGCCCCACCGAGCACAGCCAGGCCCTCTGGGTGGGCCCAGGGGACCTGGGCCTCTACGACTTCACCCCGCCCGACCGGGAGCTCGCGGTGCTGCTTATGAAGAAAGCCGGGGATTGAGCGCAAGCAAAATATTGCAAAATTACATATAATACCTATATTTTTTATATAATTATATATATTTTAAAATTTTTATATTATTTTTATACTGTCTATTTGATTTTTTAATATTATTAATTTTATAAATTATTCTAATATAGCTTAGTTAAATGCTATTATCATGATTATAAGGATATATTGTTTTCACGGCCCCAACGATGGGGATCAAGGGTTAGAGGCCGATTTTGGGGCTAGCCACGGGGGGATTTATAAACTATCATATATGGCATCTTAGCCAGAGCCTGTCATCCAAGCACATATCCCCGCGCCCCCCTTGGGGGCGCGCCCCCAAGGACCTACCGAGGCAAGGCCCCTCCCCCAATGAGACTGCTCCACCACGAAAGACTCACCACACCGCTCTTCTTCCTGTCGTCCCTCGTGATGCTCTTCATCGCCATATACATCAGCCTCCTGATGTACTCCACCTCCAACTTCATGAAATCCAACATAGAGTCGAGGCTCCTGGCCATAAGCAAGCTGGCGGCCAAGGTGGTGACGGCGGCGGAGCTGGACGAGCTCATGACGGTCCAGGACCTGGAAAAGCCCATCGCGGAGGAGCTCAAGTACCGCCTCATAGACTTCGCCAAGGAGGTGGACGTGCTCTACGTCTACTACTTCCGCAAGCTTGAGGGCGGGATGTGCACCTTCATCCTGGACAACGACCTGACCGACGAGTCGGTGGGGCTCTTCTCCGAGCCCATACCCATCGAGGAGGGCCCCATGAAGGCCTTCGAGGGGACCGCCGCGAGCCAGGGCCTGGGCGTCTACTCCGTGGGCTACGACGGCCTGCTTTCGTCCTACGCCCCGCTCTACGACGAGGAACGGCGCATCGTGGCCATTTCCGGGGTGGACATAACCGACGAGCAGGTGATCATCATGCAGAGGAGGATCCGCAGGATGGCGGCCCTCCTCGTCGCCTCCATGCTGATGGCCCTCGCGAGCGGCCTCCTGGGCCTGCACCTGTACCGCTCGAAGGCCAAGCAGTCGGAGGCCGCGAACCAGTCCAAGAGCCGCTTCCTCGCCAACATGAGCCACGAGATAAGGACCCCCCTCAACGCGATAATAGGCCTCTCGGACATAGAGCTCCAGAAGAGCCTCCCGTCCGACACCCTCTCGGACCTCATGAAGATCCACAACTCGGGGTCCACCCTGCTGGCCATAATCAACGACATCCTGGACATCTCCAAGATAGAGGCCGGGGCCTTCAGCATAGAGAGCGGCGACTTCGACACGGCGGAGTTCATAAACGACGTGGTCCAGCAGAACATCGTCCGCATAGGCTCCAAGCCCATCGCCTTCAAGCTTTCGGTGACGCCCGACTTCCCCAAGACCCTCCGGGGCGACGAGCTGCGCATAAGGCAGATACTCACGAACGTCATCTCCAACTCCATCAAGTACACGAAGGAGGGGAAGGTATCGGTCGCGATCTCCCTGGGGGCCGACTCCCCCCAGGGGGGCCAGAGGCAGCAGCCGGCCTTGGCCCCCTGCGTCTTCACGGTGTCCGACACGGGCATAGGCATAAAGCCCGAGGACCTCGGGAGGCTCTTCAGGGACTACACCCAGCTCGACTCCAAGGCCAACCGCCACATAGAGGGCACTGGCCTGGGGCTCTCCATCACCAAGAGGCTCCTTGACCTGATGGGGGGCGACATCACGGTTGCCAGCCTGTACGGCAAGGGCAGCACCTTCGTGATAACCATCCCGCTCCAGGCCGTGGGCGACGAGACCCTGGGCGAGCCCACCAAGGCCCAGCTGGAGAACTTCTCCTACGGCATCAGGAAGTCCGACGAGAAGTCCAAGTTCGTGCGCTCGGACATCCCCCACGGGAGGGTGCTCGTGGTGGACGACCTCGAGGTCAACCTGCTGGTCGCGAAGGGGCTGCTCCGCAACTACGGCCTGTCCATAGACACGGCCACAAGCGGCCAGGAGGCCATCGACAAGATCCGCGACTCCGCCTCGGGGGATCCCTCCGGCCACTACGACCTGGTGTTCATGGACCACATGATGCCGGTCATGGACGGCATAGAGGCCACCAAAATCATAAGGAGCGAGCTTGACGGCGAGTACGCCCGCAAGCTCCCCATAGTCGCGCTCACCGCAAACGCCCTCGCGGGCGCGAGGGAGATGTTCCTCGAAAACGGCTTCAACTCCTTCCTGTCAAAGCCCATAAACATAGCCGACCTGGACGCCGAGCTCAGGAAATGGATACGGGCCAAGGCCGCCGCCCGGGAGGGCGCCGCCCTGGGCCCCAATGCGGGGGGCGTGGCCCTGGACAAGGCATGAGGGACGTCAGGGTTTTGGGCGGGATACGCCAAACCGGCCAAGGCGTTGGCCCGGGGGACCAAAAAGTTTGCCGTTAAGGCGCGGCCCAAGGCCAGGGGCCAAGGCATTGGGCCATTAAACTGGGACACGCGCCCCCGCTTTCCCGGCCGCCCGGGCCCGTTCCCAGCCGCGCAAGGGCCCCAGGGGGGCCCTCCCCGGGGGCATGCGCAAGGCCCCTGGCTGGGTCAGGGCAGGGGCTGTGCCGGTACGGGGTCAGCGGTAGCGCTTGGGGCGGAAAGCCCCGGGGCTGGCAGCCGATAACGGGCCGCAATCCAAGGACGCCACGGCAAAGCCGCCTCCCAGGGCATATCCTGCCCGGGGAAGGCGGGGGCCAGGCCCGGCCTGAGTGCGGGAAACCTTTGACAAAGGGGCCCCACTCTGATAAAAGGTCACTTGCGAACGGGGCCCCCCCGGAAGACCTCGGGGGCGGGAACGCAAGGGCGCAAGCCCGGCAATCATGGCGGTGTAGCTCAGTTGGTTAGAGCATGCGGCTCATATCCGCAGTGTCAGGGGTTCAAGTCCCTTCACCGCCACCATAGGGTTTTGCCTAATATATATGGTATATAATTTATGGGCATATACATTATATGGTGGCATAACGTTTTTGCTAGTCAGGGGCATCGGTTTAGCCGTCAAATATAGAATTTAGGCAAATATTGGCACAAATCCCCGGGATCATTGGATTTCCGGGGATTTTTTTGCCCGGAAGCCAGGAAGCGGGGGGAATATTGAAAAGATGCCTTGAATTATAAGAGAGCGATTGATTAGAATTTGGATTGGAAAACAGAATCCCGGGGACATGGATCAGACGCAAAGGCGTCCCATGCCTTCAAGGCCAGGATGGCCAGGATGGCAAGGATCGAGAAGATGGTGATGATGGAAGGATCGCTTCATGCGTCAATTTCCTTCATCCCGGGGCGGGACAAGGACACCTTTGCAGCCGCCCTCCGAGAAGAACCCGGCGAGCGAGCAGGCGATCGGGCGCGATTAACGCCATGAGCCGTCTTTTGAATGAACGGCGTTGGCCCCCAGGGTAGTGGGTTCAAGCACACGGCTAATCCATTTTGGTTTCTCATATTACGACACTTTTGCCGGCCGATGGGTTTGCCCTGTTGATGCTCGGTACCAGCTAGGTCTTCGTCTTACAGGCACACACTCCAGTATCATGCCGGCTTTGGAATTAGGACATATCTTGCATTGTGATCTACTTTTGAAATACCAAAAAAAATTTTTAAACTGATGCTTTTGTCCTGTGCTGCCATCAGATCAAATACATCATAGCCATAAAGATACTGTATAAAATAACTTAGAAAAGATAAGAAAATGCTGAATTATAAAACATATAAAGTTACCGGGAAAAATCCAAAAACCGGACGAAAAAAAACAGTAACGATAGATGTTCCGAATAATGTGGAACCTCATACTTACATTATGTCCGAAGTAGACATAGACGAACCGCTTACATTAACGGAAGTTCCGATTACTCCTCCAACCGAAAGGCAAATTGCGTATGCTAGAGATATAGGACTATCAATACCTTATGGCGCATGCAAGGAAGATGTCAGTGATCTCCTCGACCGTTACTCAGAAAGAGATAGCGACCCGAATCCGGGGCTATTAGAATTTGCATCTGGCCGACAGTTGATGTTTTCCAATTGCATAGGGAAAAAAGCTCTCTACAATCTTGTTTTTTATTCACTGGAAACAGTTGATCAAATTGCTTTTTTCTGTTTCTGTGTCTACCGCTACGTTTCTGATGATCGCCATGCAAACTTGGATACTTCACCGTATCGTGATATTTTTTACGCATTTGCGAACGCTCACGCAAACGATACCAAGCTTATTCGTTCAATCGAAAAATACGAAGGTTCACAGCTTAGGTATTTCGGAAAAATTAACACTGAAAGGGGCGAGTATGAAGGAGGAAGCATAAATACTCTTGCTTACAAAAGTGCCGCTGAGTATTTAAGAACGCAGTTTAACACACCTCTTCAGAAAACCAAAACCTTCCGAAAAGGAATTCCCATTCAGCCATCTTACCAGAACTATAATTTTCAACAATACGGACAGAGCCCTAACTTTATTCCACCTAACCAATATCCTGCTCCGCCAGGAAAAACTAAATCCAGCTGTATGAGTATACTGATTATACTCCCGGCTTATATATATCTTGTAAATCTTCTCATAAATTAAGCTACATACAATAAATTATAATTTTTATAAAATATAACTACGGTGGCTTTAGACAAGAAATCGTATGACTGAAATTTAAGTATCAACATTGGAAGAATGTCTAACCTGACATCACTTCTCTATAGAGCACAAGGATATTCGTAAAATGGAGTATATAGAAATGAACAGTGACTAATCCATATGGAAAATTAAAGATACTCACCAAATATCCCGAAAATACATAAGTATTCGGGATATTTTTTTACAAAAATTTAGCATGTGGCAAAGCATATGGATCCTCACGTATTGACATATGGGAATTGATTTGGCAGTTGATTATCAACAGCGTGTGCTAGGAGAGGTGTTTGAGCATGTTTCAGAGGGTGAGAGTGGGTAATAATGTGTTAGGCAAGGTGGGGCAAGCTGGTGAAAGGGGGAGCAAGGCGGAGGCAGTTCAATAGTGTTACTGGCAACAAAAAAATTCATAAATTGAAAACATAGTTTGTATGCGCTTGGCTAATAACGCAGTCCACTTTGATCTAACCAGAAGACATAAAGATATTTGATTTAGATGACTAAAAAATAAT
>JAITKK010000206.1 GCA_031278475.1 Deltaproteobacteria bacterium | reverse complement strand
AAAATTATAAAATATTCAAGAGATAGCATTACAATTTCACTCTATAGGCCTTTCACAAAGAAGTGTTTATACTTTAATAGAGCGCTAAATGAAAGGGTTTACCAAATACCCAAACTTTTTCCAACTGCCAATCATAATAATTTGGTTATTTGTTGTGCTACATCAAAAAGTAGTCTGCCTTTAATGTCAAAATATCTTCCTGACTTCCAAATAAATTTTAACTCACAGTGCTTTCCGCGCTACTACTACACTGATTCAAAGGGCTCTAACCAACAAGCAAAGACCTTGTTTAACGATGAAAATGAAATAAATGGCTATGTTCGTCATGATGGGATTACCGATTACATCCTTAACAAAGCCAAGGAAAAATACGGCAATGATTTGCCAGAAATTACCAAAGATCAGATATATTACTATGTCTACGGAGTACTTCACTCAACTGATTACAGGGAAAATTTTGCTTCCGATTTGAAACGAATGATCCCTAGGTTAAATCTCGTCAAAAGTGTGGAAAAATTTAAAGCCTACTCCGATGCTGGGCGGGAACTTGCCAAACTTCACGTAAACTATGAAAACTTCAATCCTCCTAGAAAAGTTATTGTCTCAGGGGAAGAAACCGGTAATTTTCATGTCGAGAAAATGCGCTTTGGCAAAGAGAAGGACAAAAGTATTATTCATTATAATTCCCAAATCACTATTAGTAATATCCCATTGGAGGCATATAACTACATAATAAATAGTCGTTCCGCAATTGAGTGGGTAATGGAATTCTACCGTATTAAGGTAGACAAGGACAGCGGCATCAAACAGGATCCCAACGATTGGGCCAAAGAGACAGGCAACCCCCGATACATCCTGGATCTTCTACTGAGCCTAATCACAGTGAGCCTTGAGACCCTGAAAATCATAGAAGGGCTACCCAAACTCAAATTCAACACGTGATGATTTGGCGATTGATGGCGCAAACAGGGCTGCTTTGCGGTTAGTGCTTTCTTTCGTCGCCAATCTCCATGGAATCATAGACAACCCTGCCCCAGTGGTGCAGCCTTCCGGGCGAGATTACCCTAGGTATGGGGTTGTCCTCTTTCCCGCCCATGAATGGGCGCCAGGCGTCGACCACAAGCTCCGTGCAGTAATAGGCCCAGGGGAGCTGCAAGCCTATCAGGCCCAGGAAATCGTAGGGTTTCCCTAAGCGGGTTCTCGCCCTTTCCACGGCCTTGTGCCTGTTTTCCGGGGTCGCCCACACGGGCTTCACGATCCAGACCCTCTGGGCCTTCCCGATGTATTTCGATAGCGGCGAGTAGTGGACGCCCTCGGCCTCTGACTCTATTACCATGTCCTTTTCCGCGTCGTAGATGGAGGAGTGGGAAAACGGCATGTTGGTCATGGAGCCGATGAAGTTTGCGGGCTTGTCGACGCCCCTTATCACCACCCAGTCCCCGTCCTCTATGACTGCCATCACGGGCCCGAGGTTTCTGTCCAAGGGTTGGGCATCCGTTCGCACGACCTTGACCGCGCAGCCCTGGAAGAGGGCCATGGCCGCGAGGAGCGCTATGGGTGCCATTATGGGAAGGTACCCGGCCCTTGCGCTGGCCCCGCAAACAACGCGGCGCGCCGCGAAGCGGCGCGCCAAGACAATGCGCAACATGACGTAAAACGCCAAAATGCGACCTTTCAACGGCATATTTTACAAAAGCCTCGCAAATATCCTTTTGGAATTTCGCATAATAACGGCAAACGGAAGGATCTTTCAGAACGAGCTTGGGATAACCAGGCTTTCCTGGAGCATGTCAGAGCGCAGGATGGTCCTCGCCTTCCCCTGGAAGACCACGGTCTTGGATTCCCCCACGTCGAGCGTCACGATGCCCCCACGCTTTGAGAGCTGCCTCGAGGTGACCACGGTCTTGTTGAGGAGCTTCCCCCAGTGGTGGGCGAGGGAGCGGTGGATGGACCCGGACACGTGCTCCTCCGGCACGCCTACCTTGGGCCTGAAGGCCCTAAGGCAGTAGTCGCAGTCGCCGCCCTGCTTCCCGGGTGCGGTCACCGCCACACCGTTCAGCTCGGATTTGAGGATGGCGGACTGATCGGGCGCCACCCGCTTTATCTGGGAGTAGTCGTCTATGCCCAGGACCGCTATGTTCCCGGCCGTGAGTATGCCCCAGCCCACGGCGTTCGGCGCGAGCCCCAACAGCTGCGCGTGCCTCTCAAGGTCCTTTTGCGGAAGCTCGGTCATGGATTCCGCGTCCAGGGTCAGGCTGACGGAGTTGGGCGGCACGAGCCTGGTGTTGAGCTCGCCTTCCTGGGTGAGGAAGAGCAGGGGCATGGACGGCGGGCGGATGCCCAGCTCGTAGATTAGGTGGGCCGCGGCGTGGCTCGCGTGCACGCCAACCTTGAGCTCCATCACGGGGGTGAAGAACCTGAGGAGGAAGGCATCGCCGTGGGACAGCACGTAGACGGACTCCAGGGAGCCCAGCTCGCTCGCGACGGATGCCATCTTGAAGCGTTCCAGCGGGGATCCCAGGAAAAACACCGAGGTCGGCGACCCGGAGAAGGGGCCGTCCACCAAGGCGTCCACTAGGAATACCTTCTGGATCATCCCTGCCTCAGTGCGGGGTCACCCGCTGGCCCAAGGTGCGCTCTATCGCCGCCCAGGCCAGGTTGTAGTTGTAAAGCGCCTGAAAGTGCTGGTACTGGGCCTCGCTGTAGCGGGTCTGGGAGTCGAGGACGTCCGTGTTGGTCGCCACCTGCTCCTGGTAGCGCTCCGTCACCATGCGAAGGTCCTCGGCCGCGGAGGTCACCGCCACGGCGGAGACGTCTATGTTGCGGCCCGCGGACACGAGGGTCTGGTAGTCGGAGGTTATCTCGAGCTTGGTGTTGTCCTCGAGGCTCGTGAGGGCGTCCAGGGCCTGGTTCAGGAGCACCTTGCTCTTCTCCACCTCGGCCTTGGTGCTACCCCATTCCCAGAAGTTGAAGCTCGCGACCGCGGCCACGTTCCAGCTGGAGCTGTCGGCGGAGTAGCCGCCGTGGGCCCTTGGGGTGTTGCCCGTGGACTGGTTGGTGTACTGGAGGCTCACCTGCGGGTAGAGATCGGACCTCGCGAGATCCACGTTCTTGGCGCTGGCCTCCACCTGGTTGCGGCCCAGGAGGATCTCGGGGTTGTTCTGGAGCCCCAGCTCGAGGCAGCGCTCGAGGGTGAGCGGGAAGTGGGAGTAGCGGAGGTTGTCCTGCACCGAGATGGCGGCCCCCACCGGCCTTCTCAGAAGTATGTTGAGCCTCGACTTGTTTACCTCCAGGTTGCGGCTCTGGTTGGACTCCTCGAGCTGCGCCTTGGCAAGCTCCACCTCGGCCTCAAGCACCTGGTTGTAGGGAACCATGCCGACGTCGAAGAAGTTCTGGGCAACGTTAAGGTGGCTCGTGAGGTTCACGACCGAGGTCCTCGCGACCGCCAGGGCCTTCTCGGAGGCGAGTATCCCGAAATAGGCCTGCTTCACGGCCAAGAGCAGGTCCTCCGTCGCCTGGGTCACCGCGATCTTGGACTGCGCCACCCCGAGCTGGGCCAGGTAGTAGTTGGCGAGGTTTCGCCCGCCCGTGAAAAGCGGCTGGGTGATGGTGGTCTGCCAGGTGTACTGGTCGCGGCCCAATGTATGGTTCTCGCTGCTGTCCTTGTCCCTGTGGGTCACGCCGTAGCTCATGCCGGCCGTGGGCAGGAAGGCCGCCACGGCCTGGTGCCTGGCCCACAGCTTGCCCATCTGGCCCTGCTGGGCGCTGTCCACCGACGGGCTCACCCTCATGGCGAGCTCGATGCACTCGTCAAGGGACAATGGCCCGTCGTGGGGGAGCGGCGGCACCTGGATGTTGTCTATCCTCGCCTGGGAGGCGTCCTTGCCTATGGTCGCGTCCCCGAAGATGGTGAGCGCGTCCGGGCTGTCCACCAGGAACGGCTTGGATATGACATGCCGGTTGGGGTCGGCGCAGCCGACCAGGACGAGTAGGGCCGTCGCCAGCAGGGCGACGGCCATGGCAAGCGCCGGCGCCCTTCCGGGCGCCCCTTTGCTTTTGGGTTCTGTGGGCATTTTGGGCGGTGTCATCCTGTTCGCTGTCATCTTTTGTCCTGAAAGGGCCTTCGTGTCGTCCTTTGGGGGTTTGTCTGCCGTTTTCGCCGGGGGCAAGGCCTGCGGGCATGTTTTCGCTGTTTGACATGGCTTCCGCCGGTTTTCGGCCTTCCGGCCCGCAAGGGGGCGGCGGCGCGGGGATCAATACCTTGGCGCGGGCGGCAAGCGCAGTCGGAAAATGACAGCATAGCAGATATGCCGTTTTTTTGCAGGCAGCCCTTGCGCCGGGGCTCGCACGGCGTTTTTCAAACTTTCGGGGTCAGTTATTATATCCTATTATCGTGTATTATAGTTTTTTTAATTTTTTATGATATTTTGGAATTATATTATAAGATTTCGGTATTTTTAACTATTGCTATGGCTAATATGGCAGGTAAAAAGGCCGAATCTTTGAACCAAGGCGATCCGCCGGGCCCGTAGGGCCCGGCGGGGCTTTAAAAGAACCAGGCTTTTAAGGGCTTTTGGCCGCCCTGCGAAAGGCTATTGGCCGCCCTGGGAAAGGCTTTTGGCCGCCCCGGGAAAGGCCAATGGCCGCCCTGGAAAAGCCGTTGGGCGCAGTAATGGCCGCCCTAGGACAAAGTGGCCTCGTATTCCTCGAAGCCCATCTTCTCGTGGGCCCCCGTGCTTATGTAGTTGAGCACGTGGGCGAATGTGTCGGCGGGGATCCTACCGGGAATCACAAGGGCCGGCTCCGAGTTGTGGTCCAGGATGTAGAGGGTGGGGTAGCCCCGCACCCTGAAGACCCTGCCCAGCATGTCCCTGTCGTTGTCCCCGTCGATGGACACGAAGACGTAGGAGCGGTTGAGGCTCTCGAGCACGGCCGGGTCGGGCAGCACCTGCCTGTTGAAGATCTCGCAGTTGGGGCACCAGCTTGTCCAGAAGTAGATAAGCACGTACTTCCCGGTCGCCTTGGCCTCGCTGAGGGCCTCGTCGAGGCTCAGGAGCTTGAGGGAGTCTGGCTTGTTGGGGAACATGGCCGGGGCCTGGGTGCCGCCCAGGGAGGCCTTGCCTGCCGCGGCAAGGACGAAGGAGTCCCTGTCGGCGGCCCCCTCGCGCGGGGCGTCCGGGCCCGGTTTCCCGGGTACCAGGGCGTAGGCGATTATCGCGAGCCCCGCGAGGCAGACGACCGTCAAGGACACTATTGCTATGCTTTTCTTCATTGGTTGGGGTTGGCCCCTCCGGGGGGCTGCGCGGGGCCTTGGGCCCCGCGCCTTGCGGCCTAGCCGCCTATGGCGTAGTCCGGGGTCACCAGCGAGAGCTTCCCGCTGATGAGAAGGACGGCGAGTATCAGGAAGAGCACGCCCAGCACCCGGGATATGAGCGTCCAGTGCGGGCCGATCCTTTTGGCCCAGCCGAGGACGCTCGCGAGAAACAGCGAGACCACGAGGAAGGGGAGCGCGAGCCCAGCCGAGAAGACCAGGAGCAGCCGCACCCCGTGGAAGCCCTTCTCCGTCATGGCAAGTGACATTATGGACGCGAGTATGGGCCCGCTGCAGGGGGTCCAGCCGGCCGCGAAGGCGATGCCTATCAGGAACGCCCCCAGATAGCCAGCCCTTTCGCCCGCGAGCGCGAGCCTGCGCTCCTTGAGCATGGCCTTGGGCTTGAGAACCCCCAGGAGCACCAGGGCGAATAGGATCATCACCAGGCCGCCTATGAGCCTCAGGGCGAAGGCGTGCCGGTAAAGGAAGTCGCCCACCACGCTCGCCGCGGCCCCCAGCAGGGTGAAGACCAGGGTGAAGCCCAGGACGAAGCAGAGGGTGGAGGCCAGCACGTGGAGCCTGACGGCCCCGCCGGGGCCGTCACCCTCGCCAAGGAACTCCCTGTAGTCCCTTCCCGTGACCGCGGCCAGCCAGCCAGGGAGCAGCGGCAGGGTGCAAGGCGAGAAAAACATGGCGATGCCCGCCAGGAAGGCCGTGAGCAGGCCAACATGCTGGAAAATCATGGCTCAATCCGGTGCGGACGGGTGGTGCTCGGGGCCGGGGCGGGATTTGGCCCCCCGTGGCCGGCCCCGACATTATAAGCGAAAAGCTGGGGCTTTTGCACGCCGGGCAAGGGCCCCTACCAGTCCGCCTCCCCCAGCTTTCGCAAACGCCTGAGCCTTGGCCCCAGCTGGGAGTTGTACCAGAGCACGCACAGGATGCCGTAAATGGCGACTGCGAGGCACGCCAGGTCCACCCAGAACCAGACCTTTGGGTGAAGCTGCGCCGGCAGCTCGTGGAGGACGGAGAGCCTGGACACTATGAGCCCCCACGAGCCCAAGAGGGCCAGGGTGAAGGAGCCGATGATGTTCCTGAGTAGCCTGTGGAGGTCCGGCCTGCCGGACCCCTTGGGTGGGTTGCGATTCATGGCGTTCCGGTGGATGGGCCGCTTGTGCCCCTGGGGTGGGTTCTAGGCCTTGGGCTGCGGGAACGCTACTTTACGCCAAGGATGACGTGGAAGGCCTTTATCAGGGCCGCGACCTCGACCCCTTGGGCGAGCGCCAGCCTTTCGGCGCTGGGGTTGGTGACTATGGCGGTGACGGCCTGCCCGGATGGGAGATCGATGCGGACCTCGCTGTTGACCGCACCCTTCACGACCGCCCCCACCTTGCCGGGGAAGTTGTTGCGGGCGCTGGTCTTTAGCCCCGGTTCCTTGGAGATGATCACCTGGGAGGCCTTGAAGAAGGCCCAGGCCTCGGATCCCTCCTTGAGGTCAAGGTGGTCCCTGCTCTTGTTGGTTATGACCGCCGCAACGGAGGCCCCGTTCCCTATGTCCAGGACGACCTCCGTGTTGACCATCCCCGGCGTGAGGGAGATGACCTTCCCCTTGAACTGGTTTCTGGCCGATATGGCCAATTGCTCGGGCATGGCGCCTCCTGCCCATTCCTTGGGCTTGTTTATGGTTCGCTTCTGTGCTTGCGTTTCCGCAAGGACATTATAGCGCCTGGCCTTCTGAACTCAAGGGCGCCTGCCCAAGAGGCCAATGGCAGCGAGGCCTTTGGCCGCGGGGCTAATGGCCGCGAGGACTCGCGGGTGGCTTGCGGGAAGGCGATGGGAAGGCGAGGGCGATGGAGAGGGAGAGAGCAAGGGAGAGGGAGAGCGAGATGAAGAGGTCAAGGGAGAGGGCAAGGGAGAGGGCAAGGGAGAGGGCGAGGGAGAGGGCGAGGGAGAGGGCGAGGGAGAGGGCGAGGGAGAGGGCGAGGGAGAGAACAAGGGAGAGGGTGTGCGAGCGGGGGGAGCCTAAACGCCTCTAAAATTAGGATAAAATACATTATTTATTGTTAATAACATGATGAAAAACAAGCATTTTTTGTAAAAGTTACAATCTTGTGGGGAGAAAAGCTGGTCTCGTTGATGACGGTAAAAAGGGCAGGGGTTTTCAGCAGGCGGCTTGGAGGCCGCATCCGCCTAGCGGGGCGAAGGCTTTTTAGCCGTAGATTTTGAATCTTTATTTGTTGGAGAATGCGTTAATTAATTGCATTTAATTAAATTAAATTTTATATTATTAGTAGTAATAAAATTTAAAAAAATGAGGAGTGGCAACAATTTTTTTGAAAAATGGCCTCCAAAGCCTTCCCTTTTCCCGGAGGATGTTGTATATTTATTGAGAATCAGTAGCATTTACTGGTTCGCAAAAAACTAGAAAGCAGCCATTTAGCCGCTTTTCTAAAAACAGCGTTATCTGTTTTTGGGATTTTTTGGCGCTAAGTTGCTTTTTCTAGGAGAGGAGGTCAGGCATGGGTTCCAAGCTGAAGGATTTCAAGGTCGGCAAGGCAGGGATCGTCAAAGGCATCCACACTGAGAAGGAAGATGCCCGCCGCCTGAACTCCATGGGAATCTACCCGGGCGCCCCAATAAAGGTCATCACCAAGGGCCCCAGCGGATGCCTTGTGTCCGTCGGCTGCTGCAGGTTTTGCATCGAGCCAACCACGGCCGGTTGCATACTGGTGGCTTAGCTTTCCCTTTTGC
>JAITKK010000168.1 GCA_031278475.1 Deltaproteobacteria bacterium | reverse complement strand
GCGCCATTGGCGCCTTCCTCCGATGCCCATGGGTGGTTGCCGTAAAACAGGCGAATCTTAACACAGTTAAGGGTTTAAAGCAAAAGTTGCCGGTTGGGCGCATCCAGGGCCCTCTGGGGCATGGGGCGCCCTTGGAAGGCCAGAGACAAGTTTAGGGCATTTGCCGCCCAAATCAAGCCCTGGCGGCCCGCCGCGGCCAAAGTTTGGGGAAATCCCCGCAGCCAAGCCCAGGGCGGCATAAACGAGGCGTAAATGGGGCTTAACTGGGGCTCAGGGCGAAGGATCCCGCCACGCCGCGTCTTTGGGCCTTGGGGGCTTGCGGCATGCAAGGGAGAGGTCCCTCACAGGCCAGAAAGACGGACCATAGTTCGGTTAAAACCCCCAAAAAAATTAAAAATCAGTTTTATAATTTTGGAGCGAGTATAATTATAATATAAACTTTATTGCGAATTTATTAGTATAGAGGCCTCTATTACATATATTTTCAAAAGACTCCGCATAATTTCCCAAAAAGCATGTGCCTAACACCGTGGGCGATAGCCAAGGCAACTTAAGGGCTTCCAAGCCCCCTCCAAAATTTCCCCGCTTCCGGATGGAATGCAAGGCTTTCAAGCGAACGTGCGTACGAAAGATACTGTTTTCCGGACAAATTTCCTTGCAGCAATGAAATTTTGCATGAATCCCTCAAAGGGATGGCTTGCGCTTTTTTCACAAGAACCAAGATATTCCTTGACATTATTGGCAAACCACACTACACTCCCCATATTGATTCAGAAATCAAACCCCTTAGGCTGACGTCTCCGGTCGTTAGGGTTTTGTTTTGCCCACGGCCACGGGCGCACTCTGTGCCTTGGGCCGCCCCCTTGCGAGGGGGAATTGCGGGGGATGCACTAGTCCCCATAATCCCGGCCTCAAACGTCTATGACTACCTTAAAACAGACCACCGAATCCTTCCTGATCCCCCCTGGCCCGCTTAACAACGTATCAGTAAGCGACACCATCGACAGCCTGCCCTTCGGCGTCCTGGTCATCGACAGCCAGCTCATTATCCTGCACGCCAACCTGGATGCCGCGAGGTTTCTCGGCCTGCCTTGCGAGAAGCTCGAGGGCCTCAAGCTCGAACGGTTCTGGCCAAAGACCGCGGGGGAGATAGCGTTGGCCCTTTCGGGCGGGAGGCAGGCCATAGGCCTTGTCCCTTCCGAGGCGGAAGGCTGCTACATCCACGTGAAGCCGCTTCCGGGCATGGACGCGGGGGCCGCCGTAACGATCTTCGACCAGAGGATGCCGACCCCCTTGGCAAGGGAGGGCGCGGATCCCGATCCCCTTTCCCCTTACTACAAGCAGATACTGGACGCGTCCACGGACTTCCTTGCGGTGGTGGACCACAAGGGGAGGGTCTTGCTCATAAACGAAACCGGGGCCGCGAGGCTGGGGGTCGCCCCGGAGGTCATCCAGGGGCGGTCGGTGTCCTACCTGGTGGAGAACAACTACACCAACGACGTGATATCCTTCGACGTGCTGGCGACCGGAAGGAAAATCACCCGCCTGCTGCAGTACACAAAGACGGGCCGGCACATCCTTTTCAGCGGCACGCCGCTCATAGGGCCTGCCGGGGAGGTGCTCTTCGTGGTGATAAACGAGAGGGACCTGACCGAGCAACTGGAGCTGCAGAGCGCCCTTGAAAAGGAGAGGATGCTGGCCGGCCATTACAAGGAAGAGCTCTCCGAGCTCAGGATGGCGGAGCTGGCCGAGCGGGAGCTCGTCGCTAGGAGCCCCGCCATGCTGAAAAGCATGGAGACAGCGGCCAAGCTGTCCCGCTACGACACCCGGCAGATCCTCATAACGGGCGAGAGCGGGGTCGGGAAGGGCCTTCTCGCCAAGTTCATCCACTCCAAGTCCAAGCGAGCCTCGGAGCCGTTCATCCACATAAACTGCGCAGCCCTCCCGGAGCAGCTCCTCGAGGCCGAGCTATTCGGCTACGAGAAAGGCACCTTCGTGGGCGCGGCCCCGGAGGGCCGCGCCGGGATCTTCGAGGTCGCCTCCAAGGGCACCGCCCACCTGGACGAGATCGACTGCATGCCACTGGGGGTCCAGGCGAGGCTCTTCGCCTTCCTGGACACCAGGACCTTCAGGCGGGCGGGCGGCAACTCCACCCTGTCGTCCGACTGCTCCATCATCGCCTCGACCAACCAGGACCTGCGGGAGCTCTGCGACAGGAAGCTCTTCCGCCCTGAGCTGTACTTCAGGCTAAACGTCTTCTGCCTCTCGCTTCCGCCCTTGAGGGACAGGAGGGACGACATCATGGAGCTCGCTGGCCGGGAGCTTTCGCTCCTCAACCAGCGCTACGGGCAAAACAAGGAGCTGGACGCCCTGGCCCTGGAGGTGCTTCTCAACCACCCCTTCCCGGGGAACGTGCGGGAGCTCCTGAACTGCCTGCACCAGGCGGTGCTCCTAAGCGACAAGCCCCAGATAGGCGGGTTCCTGGCCCAGCTCCTGGACCAGGCCGCAAGAAGGGAGGGCTGCGGAGGGGGACGCCCCAACCCCACCCGGCTGCACGATAACATCGCCGACACCGAGCGGAACTCCCTCGACAACGCCCTGAAGGTCTGCCGCAACACAAGGGAGATGGCGGCCCTATTGGGGATAAGCCAGGCCGGGGTGTCCAGGAAGCTCAGGAAGTACGGGTTGCCCCTGCCGAAAAACCGCAACGGCATGGCCGGGAGGGAAAAGGCCGCGAAATCAAGCAAAAAAGAATC
>JAITKK010000008.1 GCA_031278475.1 Deltaproteobacteria bacterium | reverse complement strand
CTCCCCGCGCCGAAGCGGCCCAGGAGCTTGAGGAAGATCAGAAGGCAGGCTATCACCAGTATGAAGGCCCCAAGGGCCTTCACGTAGAAGGACAGGGTCCCGAACTCAGGCTCCCCGCCAGGCGGCGGGAGCACCGGGGGGGGCCCCGGGCGCGAGCCCTGGCCCCCCCGGGAATCCGATCCCATTGGCCGCTCCGAGCCAAGGTCCTCGGAACTCACCCCGGGATCCGTTCCCGCTCCGCCGCCCTCCCCCGCGCCGGTGGCTTCCGCCCCGGCCGCGGGTTGCGCTGCTTGCCCGGGTTGCGCTGCTTGCCCGGCTTGCGCTGGTTGGCCGGCTTGCGCTGGTTGCCCGGCTTGCGCTGGTTGCCCGGCTTGCCCTGCTTGCGCTGGTTGCCCGGCTTGGTCGGCGGGGGCCGCCGAGGGGGCCGCCGCCTGGGCGAAGGCCGAAAAGCCGGGGGATGCCGAGGCAACGGACCCCAGCGTGGGCGCCAGAAATAGAGAAAGGCCGACGGCCAGGATGGCCCCGCCTGGAATATGTCCCCGGGACACTGCCTTCATGCCCAAAGCGCCCTCCCTGTCTTGTCTGTTGGAATCTTGTGTCAGCCGCGCCCTTGGGGCATCCCCCCGCGCGGGCGGCCCTAAGGCCGTTTGGCGTGTCCCGCAAGGGCCATCGGGTTGCAATCGGATTGCAAGGGGCAAAGGAAGCCCTTCGGGGGCATGCCCCTTCGGGGGATGTCATGGTTGTTGGGATTCGCGGGTTTTGCCGTGGGATTTTCGTCCGAAAGGCCAAAGACCTTGTGCTCGCCTCGTGCCTATTTCTTTATCTGACTTTTTGCCTGACCTATTGCCTGGTATTTCCTTCAACTATTATCAGCCAAAGATTCGCCTAAATATTTGCAAGGCCCGCGCCTGTGATTCGCCATGGCTTTGCCTATCCTTCCAACCCTTTCTTGGCCTTTGCCCTGCCTTTGCCCCCGCTTCCGGCATGCCTTTCAGCCTTCCCCCCTGTGGCTTTCCCTCTTGTGGTATCCGCGGGGCCCTTGGGGCCGCTTCGTGGCGGGGACCCCCAAAGCCCTTCGGCTTTGCGGCCGGGGCCTTCCCGGCCCGGGGCGGGTAACGGGGGGGCTGGCTTAGGCCCGGGGGGTTGGGGCTCAGGCGAGGCTTTTCACGCGCTCCATCGGGGAGACGATGTCGGTAACCCTCACCCCGAACTTCTCGTTCACGACCACCACCTCGCCTCTCGCGACCAGCTTGCCGTTGACGAATATCTCAAGGGGCTCGCCCGCGAGCTTCGAGAGCTCTATGACGGAGCCCTGGCCCAGTTGGAGGAGGTCGTTGATTATCATCTTGGCGCGGCCCAGCTCGACGGAGATCTCAAGGGGGATGTCCAGGATGAAGTCCAGGGGCTTGGAGGAGCCCTCGAGGGACGGCGGCGGGGGCCCGAAGGCGCCTGCCTGGTCCTTGGGGAGGCCGTCCCCGGAGCTGGGCAGGGCGGCGGGCCCCGGGTCGCCCCAGTCCTGGTCGAGCCCAGGGTCGTCGCTCATCAGCCTGTCCAAATCGTGCTGCGTAAGGTTTGGTTTGTCGTCTGCCATTTTTTAGGCTCCATGCCCGGAAGGGCTCAGGTCTTCTCTCGCCGTTCGTCCCAAAGGGCCTGTTCCCCTGGTCGCTTGCGCGCGGGGGCGAGGCCCCCGCGCGCCTTTCCTCAATCCTCCCAGGTCTTGGGCGTGATGTCGGAGTTAATCTTCACCGCCATCTGGCCCCGGGAGCTTCCTATGAACACCTTGAACTTGGGAACGCCCTCCACCTTAACCTCCAGGGGCTCGCGCACGTCGTGGTTGAGCTTTATGGTGTCCCCGGGCGTGAGGTTCATGAGCTCCTCGGTGGTTATCTGGGAGCGGCCCAGCTCCACCACGAGGTTCACCTCGGCCTCCCTCACCCGCTCTATGAAGCGGTTTATCCAGGCCGTGTCCACCTCCAGCTGGTCGCTCTGGAAGCCAGCGTAGAGCTTGGAGCGGATGGGCTCTATGGTGGAGTACGGGAGGCATATTATGAGGGTCCCAACCGTCTGCTCCAGCTCCACCTCGAACTTCACCACCAGCACAACCTCGGTGGGCGCGACGACCGAGGCGAACTGCGGGTTGGTCTCGGCGCGCACGTAGCTGAAGGTTAGCGGGTGGACAGGGTTCCAGGCCCTCTCGAGGTCGGACAGGGCGAGCTTTATGACGTTTGTGATGCGCCTGGACTCGATGGGGGTGAAGTCCCTGCCCTCGACCTTTATGTAGCCCCTCCCGGAGCCGCCGAAGAAGCTGTCTATGAGGTTGAAGACCAGCTTCGTCTCTATGACCATGATGGCGTGCCCCCTCAAGGGCTCAAGCTTGAATATGTGGAGGCTTGTGGGGACGGGCAAGGCCCTCATGAACTCGCCGAACTTTATCATGTCGATGGAGAAGGCCGATATGTCGATGACCTTCCTGAGCGACGTGGACATGGTCTGTCGGAAGAACCTCGCGAAGCGGTCGTTTATTATCTCGAGCGTGGGCATGCGCCCGCGGATGATCCTGTCCTGGTTGGTGAGGTCGTAGCGGGTTATCCCGGTCTGGTCCCCCGGCTCGTCCGTCTCGGTCTCGACCTCGCCGCCGCCCATGCCCTTGAGTAGGGCGTCGACCTCGTCCTGGGTCAGAATCTTGGCCATGCTCCCAACCTTTGCCTTTCACGCGCGCCTCATGCCAACGGGCAATCACTGCACGGCGATGTCCGTGATGTTTATCTTCCTTACCAGCTGCTCGGGCAGTATGGCGTTAATCCTTCTCAGGAGCTGGTTTTTGAGCCTCACCACCCCGTCCGGGGTGGAGATGTCGTCCGCCGAGACCCCCATGAGCATGACTATCACCGCGTCCCGGATGTCGTCCATCTTGGAGTTCACGATGTCCGCCTGGGCCTGGCCGTCCACCTCGAGGCTGATGGAAAGCTTGATGAACGCCCTGCCGCCCGCGGAGTTGAGGTTGGTGGTGAAGGGTTCCAGCTTCACGATGGCGGGGCCCGCGGCGGCCGCGGGGGCGCCCTCGGCGCCGCCCTCGGCCGGGGCGGCGTGCGAGCCGCCCGAGGCGGGGCCTGTCCTTCCGGTCTTGGAGGGCGCGGTTATGGGCTCCCCGTCTTCCGCCGGCTGCCCGCCCTCGGGCGGGGCCGCATCCTCGGACTCCGCGCCGGAGACCGCCTCCTGGGCGGCGGGCGGGGAGGACGGGCCGGACAGTGCCTTCATGGCCACGAAGGCTCCCGCCCCTCCCACGATCATCGCCCCCAGGACGATGGCTATCAGCAAGGGGTTGAACTTCTTCTGGCCTTGGCCGCCCTCCTGGGGGGCGCCGGGGGCCGGGCCGCGGTCGCGGTCGTCATCGGCCGGCGGGGCCTTCTTGGGCGGGGCTTTCGGTGCGTTTGCCATTGTGGGTCATCCTTTCCAGGAGCTCTTGGGGGGCGTGTACAGCACTATCTCCATGCGGGCGTTCTCCCTGGCCCTCGAGGGGTCGAGGGAGAGCGGCCTGGTGCCCCCGTAGGCCCCGAGCCTGAAGCGGGATTCGCTCAATCCCAGCCTCGTCAAATATCCCATGACTACCTTGGAGCGGGCGGCGGCCAGCTCGAAGGAGAGGGGGCCGGTGCCCCCCTCGAGGGGGGAGAGCGGGTTGGTGAAGCCCTCGACGCTCACCGGGAGGTCGGTAAGGGCCAAAAACTCGGAGAGCCTCGCGAGAAGGACCAGGTTGGCCTCCACCAAGAGCGTCCCGCCCTCCGGGAAGAGCACGCTCTCGTCCCAGCGAAGGACTATGCCGCGCTCGTCCTTGAAGACCGACACAGAGTCCCTGACCGTGTCCGCCTGGGCCTGCATGGGGTTCACGGCCGGGTCCTTGGGCTCCAGCTGGAAGATCGCGTTCTTGATCTCCTCCTGGTTCAGGACCGCCCCCTGGGGCAGGCTGTCCATGTCCTCGAAGAGCCTCACCACGGGCTCCATGAGGTAGGGGTCGGCGAAGCCCAGAAGGCCGCTCCCGTAGATCTCCTGGAGTTCCGCGAGGTTCACCTCCTCTTCGCCGTCCACGACAAGGCTCTTGGGGTCGATGGTGGTGATGGCGATTATGAGCACGAAGAAGGTGAGAAGAAGCGTCACCATGTCCGAGAAGGTCAGAAGCCAGGCCCCCTGCGGGGGGCCGTCGTAGCCTGGGTCCCCCCTTTTTTCGCCCTGGGCCATCAGTACACCTCCCCCTCTTCGCCGGGGAGGCTGGGAAGGTCGAACTCGAAGCCCTGGAAGTCGAAGCTCCTGTCCTCCTGCCCGAGGCCCCGCAGGGACCCGGCCCTGGTCTGGTCGAAGTCCAGGACCAGGTCCACCCTGTTGTTCCTGGCCCGGTTCTTGGGCGAGTTGTTGGCGACCAGGGGCCTTTCGCCCCCGTAGCCGTAGGCCGAGAGCCTCTCGGGCGGTATCCCGCCCTCGCCCTCCAGGAGCCCCAGGACCCTGATTGCCCTCGCCATCGAGAGATCCCAGTTGTCGCCCACCCCTTCGGTCGCGGGCGGCTGGTTGTCGGTGTGGCCCTCCACCGCTATGGGGATGTCGGAGTCCCTCATCACCCTCGCGAAGGAGAGAAGCAGGTCAACGGCCTCCGGGAGCAGGTCCGGGGAGTCCTGGGCGAAGAGGAGCCCGGAGGACAAGGTGATTATCCTCTGACCCCTATTGTGGACTATGCGGGCCTCCCCGTCCAGTATGCCGGGGCCCAGGAGCGCCCTTATCTGGGACATCTGCGGGTCCGACACGGGGGCCCCAGCCCCCAGGTCGGGGGCGTCCAGGTCAAGCCCCGAGTCGGCGCCCAGCGCCGAGCGCCCGCCCCGCATGGGCCCGAAGGCCTGGCTCACGGACTCTATCACCTTACCGTACTTGGTCTCGTCGAAGTTGGCCTTGGCGCTGATCATTATGAAGAAGGTAAGGAGTATGAGCACGAGTGAGGTGTAGAGCACCATGGTGCTGTCCGCCTTGGGGGGCTCGCCCCTTCCCTTGGGCCTGGGCATCCCAAACCGCCTACCGGAACGCCGAGATGCGGGCCGAGGGCGGTATGAAGGCGTGGAGCTTCTGCTCTATTATCCTCGGGTTGTCGCCCCGGCACAGCGCGAGTATGCCCTGGACTATCAGCTCCTTTACCATGGTCTCGGCCTTGGAGCGGGCCCTGAGCTTCCCCGAGATGGGCACGAAGACCACGTTCGCGAGTATGGCCCCGTAGAAGGTGGTCACCAGGGCCACGCTCATGGCGGGGCCTATGGAGGACGGGTCGTCCATCTGCTGGAGCATGGAGATGAGCCCTATGAGGGTGCCCAGCATGCCGAAGGCCGGGGCGAAGGTGCCCATGGCCTGGAAGATGTCGGCGCCCAGGCGGTGCCTGGACTCCTGGAAGTTGATCTCGGTCTCCAGTATGTCGACTATGGCCTGGGGCTCCAACCCGTCCACGGTCAGCTGCAGGCCCTTTTGCAGGAATTCGTCCGAGACGGTCACTATGTCCGTCTCAAGGGAAAGAAGGCCCTCCTTCCTGGCCTTCGCCGAGAAGGTGATGAAACCGGTTATTATGTCCCCCATGGTCGTTGTCTTGGTGATGAAGGCGTTCTTGAGCACCGAGAAGGTGTTGAGGCAGTCCCTGAGCGGGTAGTTGATCATGGTGGCGCAGGCGGTGCCCCCCACCACTATCAGGAGGGAGGGCAGGTCCAGGAAGGCCCCCAGCCCCACTCCCATATTGATGGATATGATGAGGAGGCTTACCGACGAAAAGATGCCTATGATTGTTGCGATATCCATGGGGACCCACCTTGGGAGGAAGCAATCGGCCCGCGGCCCTGGGGCCGTGGCCCGTCAATTGACCCATGAGAATCGTAAGCAAAAAGTGTGCCCGATTTTAAGGAAAAGTTCACA
>JAITKK010000162.1 GCA_031278475.1 Deltaproteobacteria bacterium | reverse complement strand
CCCCCCCTGTGGTATGATTTGGGGCCCCCGGACGGGACTTTGGCCTTCCGGGCCGCAACCAAGCTAGGCAAACTTCCAAGGAGGCATCTTAAATGAGCGGGGTATCAGTGGCTCCGTCCTTGCTTTCCGCAGACCCAGGGCGCCTGGCCCAGGAGATGCTCGACCTCGAGGCCGCCGGGGCGGACATATTGCATCTGGACGTGATGGACGGGAACTTCGTCCCGAACATAACGTTCGGGCCTTGGCTGGCGAGGCTCGCCAGGAAGACTTCCAAGCTCCCTGTGGACGCGCACCTGATGGTGGCCGATCCGTTGGAGTGGGCCCCCGTGTTCGCCGAGGCCGGGGCGGACTACGTCTCGGTCCACGTGGAGGCCGCGACGCATCTCCACAGGGTGCTCTCGGCCATCCGGGAGAAAGGGGCCAAGGCGGGGGTCGCCATCAACCCCGGGACGCCCGTGTCGGCTGTCGAGGCCGTGCTCCCCTTCGTCGATCTCCTGGTGGTGATGGGCGTGAACCCCGGCTTCTCAGGCCAGCCCTACATAGCGGGGACGGATGCCAGGGTGGCCAAGTTGTCCAAGGCCCTGCGGGAGGCCGGGCTGGAAAACGACGTGCTCATCGAGGTGGACGGCGGGGTGACCGACCAAAACGCCCAGGCCCTCGCGAGGGCCGGGGCCAATATACTGGTCACCGGCTCTTACCTGTTCCAAAGCGGGGACTACAAGGGCGCGGTCGACCGCATCAAGGCGGCCAGCGCCGCCTAGGCCCTTGCCGGGGATGCCTTGCGCAGAGGGGAATGCCTGAAAACAGGCTCATATGCCGTTATATGCTGGAATGTGCCCTTATGTAATAGGATTATATGAAATTGATGGCGGCATCTGACAAAAAAGCCCGATGCCCCCAATCCTAAAACATACCTAACTTGTCCCAATGGCCAGGGGCTAATCCCGAGGGCCGCCATGCGGCCCTCCCCGCAATCGCCCAGGAAGCCCGCAAAGGCAGAGCCGTAAGGACGCGGTGGGCGTCGGCTCAAAACAAGGAGTCTTGCCCCGAAGAGGGCGCACAATCCCCGGTATTATATAATGTCGACGGGAACGCGCCTTTCACCCAAGGCTTTTTGGGCTTCATGGGCTTCTTGGGCATCTTGGGCATCTTGCAAAAGCCTTGACATCGCATCCTATTTCCATAATCATCCCTCATTTGGCATACTTTTATTTGGCATGATTTGGCATGATTCGGCATGCTTTGGCACGATTCGGCAAGATTCGGCATGATTCGGCTTGCTTTGGGGACTTTTTCCAATCCTAGCCGCATGAATGACCCGCGACCCCGCCCGCGTCCTTGCGGGCGCGGTTTTTTTGATTGGCGTCAAAGAGCTTGGCGCATAACCCCCGCGGGGCCCAACGGGCCAGACGCGGGGCATACAAGGATTACGACCTTATGAGCACCTGGCCCAACTACAGCCCCAAGGACATCCCGGAGCTATCGAAGAGCCTGAGACGGGAATGGCACAAGGACTACCTGGTTATGTTCTCCTCCGTGTGGGGGGGCTTTTCCACACACCCAGAGCTCTGGGGCTTCCCGGTCGACGACCACATGGCCCACCGGGCCGACGGCGTGTTCGAGGCCTTCAAGTGCCAGGACGGCAGGGTCTACTGCCTCAATGAGCACCTTGAGCGCCTTGGGCGCTCCGCCGCGAGCATAGGGCTCGAACTCCCCAAGGAGCTGGACCATGTCCTGGACATCCTGAAGGAGGCCTGGCGCTTGGGCGGGAAGCAGGACTTCCAGGGAAGGATCTGCGTCTCCAGGGGCCCTGGCAGCTTCTCGGTGAACCCCTACGACGCCAAGGGCCCGGAATTCTACCTGGTCACCCTCCGCCTGAAGAAGAGGCCTCCCGAGAGCTTCTCCAAGGGCGTCACCGCGATCAGCTCGCCCTACCTCGCCAAGAAGGATTTCGCAGGGGTCAAGAGCGTGGACTACCTGCTTAACGCCCTGGTCAAGAAGAACGCCATAGAGCAGGGCGCGGAGTTCGGCATCACCTTCGACTCGGAAGGCTATCTCGCCGAGGGGCCCACCGAGAACGTGGCCATCGTCACCAAGGACGGGGAGCTATTGGCCCCGTCCTGGTCGCGCATCCTCAAGGGGGTCACCCTGTCCAGGGTCCTGGACAGGGCCCAGGACCTGGTCGCCTCCGGCCTCCTCAGGTTCGCCGGGAACCGGGACGTGCACCGTGACGAGCTGTGGGACCTCATGGCCGAGGCCTTCCTAACGGCCACCACCTACGACGTGCTCCCGCTCACCCTTTGGGACGGCAAGGAGGTTGGCGACGGCCTGCCAGGGCCCGTCACCCGCGAGCTCATGGGCATAATCGAGGAAGAGGCCAAGGGCGACAACCCCTACACCACCTCCCTCGCCTGAGGGCCAAGCATGCCAGGAAGCGACGGGGGGCCCTCCAAAGGGCCCGAAGGCCCTGAAGGCGGGCCCCTCCCCCAGGGCGGGCCGCTTGGGCCTCCCGAGGGGGCCCCCGCCGCCCCGGGGCGGCGGCGGCTCAGGGCCGCCATCAGCATAATCCTCACCCTGCTGTTCGCGGCAGGCCTGTGGCTCTACGTCTCCTCCCACATGGGCGAGTTCAGGGAGCTGGCCTCAAGGCCGCTTCCCAAGGCGAGGGTCGCGCTTCTGGCCCTGTCCGTGTTCCTGGCCTACTTCGTCAACAGCGAGCTCGTTAGGAGGGCCTTCCTTGCCCACGGGGTAAGGATCCCGGTGCTCGAGAACCTGGCCCTGGGCTTCGCCACCTCGGCCGCCAACTACTTCCTGCCATTCAAGGGGGCGACGGGCCTGAGGGCCCTCTACCTCTCCCGCCGCCTGGGGCTGCGGCTCCAGGACTTCGTCACCCAGCTCCTCCTGGTCTCGGTGCTCTCGATGGGGTTGTCCTCGGCCTTCGCGCTCCTGGGCCTCGCCCTCGTGCGGATCCCCGACACCGGGGCCTTCGGCCCCGGCGTCCCCCGGATCCTTGCGCTGTACTTCCTCCTGGTGCTGGCCCTTGCCGTCGCGAGCGTCGCCTTCGGCGCCTTCGGCATAAGGCCGCCCAGGTTCCTTAGGGGCCTTGCCGAGAGCTGGGACCGCTACCGCAGGGCCCCGAGGCTTTTCCTTGGGATGCTCGCGCTGGACCTTTTGTGGTACCTGTGCTGGTGCGCGGCCAACTGGTTCGCCCTGTCCTCCTTCGGGGCCCGCCTGGGGCTGTCCGAGACCTTCCTCTACACAAGCCTGCAGATCCACGCCCTTCTCATAAACATCACCCCGGCCGGCCTGGGCGTTGCCGAGGCCTTCGGCGTCTTCGCGGGCCAGGCCCTGGATTTCGGGGCGGCGGAGGCGCTGCTCGCCCAGGGCCTCTCCCGGGTGTCGGCCATATGCGTGCTGTGCGTGTTCGGGCTCTTGGGCTGGGCCTACCTCGCCCGCCTGGGCGGGCCCCCGAATACGGCCGGCAAGAAGCCAAATGGCGACGCCGGCACGAACGACGATGTTAATGCCGACAAGATCGCCAATACGAACGATTGATCAACAAAATCCTTGCTTTTGGGGCCTTTGGGCATCCCCGAAGACCAGTGTTCCTACGGGGGGCCCAGGCCCAAAGCCCGCCATCCTTCCGGGTACCGAAGCCATCCCTTCCAAAATAAAAAACTTGACAAGGGGCAAGCCCCCGTGCTATAGAGTGTCTTCCCCGCCCGGGCCAAGGGGCCCGGGCGGCGGATTGGGCCTTCACTTACCCCCGCTTTCCCCCCTCCAGCGCGGAAACCCGAGGCCGGCCCCATAAGACAGGCGCGAGCCCCCCGAGGCCACCCGCTCCCCCGAAACCCCCCAGCCCGGAGACCAAAGGAAAAGCCCCTTCAGCCCTAAGATGCCCAACAGCTTCCTCGCAATCATCGACTACAAGGCAGGCAACCAGACCAGCGTGCGCCGTGCCTTAAGGCACCTCTCCATCCCGGCCGAGGTGACGGCCGATCCCGGGATGCTCAGGGAGGCCTCGGGCGTCGTGTTCCCTGGCGTCGGCGCGGCGGGCCAGGCCATGGCCCAGCTGCGGGAGACGGGCCTGGACAGGGCGATTTCCGACATCATAGGAAGGGGCGTGCCGTTCCTCGGCATCTGCCTGGGCTGCCAGATAATGCTGGGCCACAGCGAGGAGAACGACACCGAGACCCTGGGGGTCCTGCCCGGGAGGGTCATACGCTTCGACAGGGAGAGCACGGACGAGCTGGGCGTGCCCATAAGGGTGCCCCACATGGGCTGGAACTCGCTTAAGATCGAGAAGGGCAGCGCCCTGTTCGCGGGCATCGGGCCCAAGGACCAGTTCTACTTCGTGCACAGCTATTATCCCGTGCCAGAGCCGGCCGCCGTGCTTTCCACCACCTACCACGGGGGCCCCTTCTGCTCCGCCTTCGGGAGGGAGGGGCTGTGGGCCGTGCAGTTCCACCCGGAGAAGAGCGCGGGGCCCGGGCTCAGGATGCTCAGGAACTTCCACGATTACTCCCTGGGAAGGCTTTCCCCCCAAGGGGACGCCAAGGGCGGCCTATAATGCTCAGCAAGAGGCTCATACCCTGCCTCGACGTGCGGGACGGCCAGCTCACCAAGGGCATCAGGTTCAAGGACAACCAGGACCTGGGCGACCCGGTGGAGGCGGCCAGGCGCTATTACGAGGCCGGGGCCGACGAGATAGTCTTCTACGACATCACAGCCTCCGCCGAGGGGAGATCCGTCTTCCTGAACGTGGTGGAGAGGGTGGCCGAGGCCATCTTCATACCCTTCTC
>JAITKK010000226.1 GCA_031278475.1 Deltaproteobacteria bacterium | reverse complement strand
AACGAGCGCAAGACGGCCGCCCCTAACTATTACCTCAACAAATCTTGTTCCTCGTAGCATTCGATGCCTCCTTGTAATAGCCCGAGCGGCAAGCGCTCTTTGAAACGGCAAGGGCCTTTCGGCCTTTGCCTCATTTCCCCCAGGGCCCTGGTCTCCGGGGCTTTCGCCCATGCCCGGAAGACCGTAAGGGCGGCCTTGGGGATTCGCCGGTCTTTCCGGCTGTCGGCAAAACCCTTTGGCAATGCCATGCCCAAGGGTCTGGGCCCCTTTGCGGGACCCGCTCCGAAGGGCGCGACCACGCCCCCCCCCTTTCCGGCCTTCCGGGTGGGGAGCGTGCGTCCCCGCGCCCGCCCAAGGGCGCCTTCCCGAAAGGCCCTTCCAATACCGATGCTGCTAAAACAAAATGCCAAGCTTTGCGCCCCTTCCTGATTGTCCGGGGCATCCCCCCCTCCCTTGGATGGCTTTCAGGCCTCCTTGAAGGGGAATGGCTCTAAGATAGTGCTTAATTTATGCCAATAAACTATGATTTTATCGAAGTAGGACGGCTGTTAGGGCAGATTGACTGAAATGCGTGATACTTTCCCGGAATATCCATCAAACAATTATAATGGTTGCTACATTGCCGTTGCGTCCTCATTTGTTCGCATACAGGCATAATTGGCTGTCGCATACGCTTATTATTGGTTTTTCACTTATCATTATGTCTTATAACGCTTCAAACTTGCACATAATATATCATTGACTACACAAATCTGGCTAGACTGCCTAACTAACATCATCACAATCTTAAACGGTCTAATAACGAAAATTTTTATATCAAAAAAAATATTAGCCGTCAATCTAATCAACTAATGCACTACATTGTTGTGTAATTTTCTTATATTATGCCTAAATTAACGTATAATCCACAAATAATCGAAACGATTTTTCCCTCACTCACCATATGTGGTATGCTCCGCCGCTTGTTTTCCCTTAATAAAATGCCTGGCAACTTTGTGCGGGGCCGCGAAATATAAGGCCGAAAATTATGTTATGCCTAGTGGCAAAAACTAATTTTGTCCTTAAGTCCCATGAATCATTAGGTTTTTTGCGCACTTTAGATTTTCCTAAGACTTTTTTTTGAAAAATTTTAAAAAAATTTTCCGTGCATACCATTTTTTTGCTTCCTTATGGGGAAAATAATTGTAATAATTAATTTTACATATATTTTTCACCAACAAACATAACCCAACAAGCCCCAAAACCCAGCCATAGCAAGGCTAAACGGCATCCAATGCGAAACGCCCCCGCCCCTCGCGCAACCCCTTGGCAAGGATAATGCTCAAAGACTGGAAAAACGGAATCCCGAGCCCCAGGACACGGCCTTAGTTATAAAGTCATAGGCAATTGTTGCGCGGTGGGCTTGTGGAATGGCAATGGGCGCAAAAAAACCCGCCCTAAGGCGGGTTTCGGTCCAAGACGGATGCGGGGATGGCTTTGCCCCCTGTGACACGGGCTCGCGACCGGCTTACGGCGAGGGCAGGTCTGGGAGGCGGGATCCTATGCTCAGGCGGGGTCAGCGTCCCTCAGGGCGGCTATCCTTGCCAGCTCCTTTTCCAGGCGCACCTGCAGCTCGGGGAAGTTCAGCTTGCCCACGGGGTTCAGGGGGATCTTGTCAAGCGTTACGAACTGGCGGGGGACGGCTATCTCGGGGAGCCCCGCCTCGCGGATGCCGTCACGGAGCCTCACCACGTCGACGGTGGGCTCCTCTGTCACAAGCACCAGGCGCTCGCCCCTTTGCTCGTCAGGCACGGCCATAACCGCCTGGGGCCTTCCCGGCCACAGCTGGTTGACCACCTCCTCGACGGCCACAAGCGACACCATCTCGCCCCCGATCTTCGCGAAGCGCTTGTGCCGGCCCATTATCCAGACGTAGCCGTCCTCGTCCACCTCCACGATGTCCCCGGTGTCGTGCCAGCCGCCGGGCGGGGCCTGGAGCTCCCCGGGCCGCCCCGGGACCAGGTAGCCCAGCATGACGTTGGGGCCCCTGACGTGGAGGATCCCGCCCCTTCCTATGCCCTCCACGGGCATGAGCCTGTGCCGGATCCCCGGGAGGAACCTCCCGCAGGGGCCCTGCCTGAAGTGCATCTGGGTGGAGACGGCAAGCACCGGTGCGGTCTCGGAGACGCCGTAGCCCTCGTAGAGCCTGAGCCCGTGATCCCGGAAGAAGCGCTCGTGGGTCTTCTCCTTGATGCGCTCGGAACCGGCCAGGAGGATCCTCAGGGAAGAGAAGTCCCTGGGGTGCGCCTCCCTGGCCCAGGCGTTGGCGAAGGTGTCGCTCGCCACGACCATGGTGGCCCCCAGCTCGTAGATGAGCTTGGGTATCCTGTGCGGGTGCAGGGGGTTCGGGTAGAGGAAGGAGTACATGCCCTGGAGTATGGGGGTGAGGAGCAGCATGTTGAGCCCGATTGTGTGGAACAGGGGCATGGGGTCGAAGAAGACGTCGTCCTCGGAGTACTCCAGATGGCAGGTGGTCTGGTACTGGTTGGACAAAAGGCCCCTGTGGCTGTGGACCACGCCCTTGGGCTTCCCCTCGGAGCCGGAGGTGAAGACTATGACAGCTGGGCTCCCGGGAGGGGCCGGGGCAGGGGTCCTAAGGAACGCTGCCACCCTGTCGCCCAGCCCGAAGGAAAAGTCCTCGATGTAGCGGACCTCCGCCTTGAGGGCGGCCATCGTCTTGGCGATCCCGTATTCCTTCACGAAGGCCCTGGAGCTTATGACTGTCCTTACCCCCGCGGTCCCCATGGCGCTGTTCAGAAGGGCCGCCCCCTGGCCGTGGTTGAGGTAGACCGGCACCCTCCCGGACGACCACAGGGCGAAGAGGCATACCACCGCATGGAGCCCGTTGGGAAGCAGCAGCCCCACGTTCTCGGAGCGGGAGCTGAGCCTGGACAGGGCCACGGCCAAGAGCCTCGCCTTCCACAGGAGCCCCCTGTAGCTTAAGGGCTTCCTTCCGACATCCTCGACTATGGGCCTTCCCGGCCCGTAGCGCTTGGCGGCCTTCCCCAGCTGGGTCCAGAGGTTCAGGTCGCACTCCTTGGCCTGGAAGCGGAGCTCCTTCAAGACCCCGTAGACCGCGTCGGCGCAGCGCCTGGCCCTTGCGGGCCTCCCCTCGTGTTCCCTTTCCGCAAAAGGTATCCCCTGCGGCGGGAAGAAGGTCACCTGGGTGGGGTAATCCTTAGGGAGGTTGCGTACCAGCCCCCTCGCCACCCCCCAGCGGGAGTACTGGGGCCCGTCAAGTATCACGGGCGTGACCGGGAGCCCGGAGTCCACCAGGAAGCGCCCGGCCTCCTCGGATACCTCGGTTATGGACTGCGCCCTGGTGGGGACAAGCTCGGGGAAGAGCAGAAGCCTGGCCCCGGAGGCCAGGGCGTCCGCGACCCCTTGGGGCCCTATGGGCTTTTGGAGGTCCACCGGCAGGATGTCCGCGACCTTGGCAAGGCCCGAGGCCATCGGGTGCCTGGCCCAGGCCTCGTCCAGGACAAGGGTCAGGCGATTTGGCGACCGCATGCAGACGAGGGCCGCGTCGGCCAAAGAGGTCCGGTTGGAGAGGATGATCCCCGGGGACGGCAGGGCCACAAGGTGCTCGAGGCCCTTAAAGGCGGGGCGCAGAAGAATCCTTATCAGGGCCCTTGCCCGCAAGGGCAGAAGCGGGATGGCCGGGGCCTGGGGGGCCTGGGCGGCCTTTGCGGCCTTGGCCCCGTCGTTTCCGTTGTCGGTCATAAAGTCGTTCCAAGGGGTTCCGGGGAGGCCCGGGAAAAACTTGCGGGCGGGCGGCCGGTCCGCCGGCGCGCCCCAGGCGCCCATTATAGTTGCAAAGTGGACCCCCTTGCCAATCAAAAACGCCCCGGGGGGAACCGATTGGATCCCGCCCGGGGCGCCGGTCGCGGGGAAGGGCAGGGGCGCCCTGGCCGCGGGCCTGTCTTTACGGCTTCCCGATTAGCTTGCGGGTCGCGTCGATGGAGGCCTGGGTGCCCACCACCGCGAGTACCGCCTGGTCGGTCGAAAGGTACTTGTTGGCGGCCTTGAGGACATCCTCGGGCGTGACCTTGGCTATGGCCTCCTGGTATTTGGCCCAGTGGTCGAGCCCGAGGCCGTAGATGTCCGAGGTCAGGGCCTCGATTGCCCGGCTTGCCAGCGTCTGGTTCCTTATCTTGTTTATGCCCAGAAGATAGGTCTTGGCGCCCTCCACAACGTCGTCGGGCAAGGGCTTGGCCCTGATGTCCCCCACCACCTTTAGCATGCCGGAGAGCGACTCCTCGGCCTTGTCCGGGGAGGTTCCTATGTAGAGGGTGTAGGACCCCACGCCCAGGCCCGGGCCGTAGGCCCCGGAGACCGTGTAGGCCAGGCTCTTCTTGTCCCTCAGCTCCATGAAGAGGATGCCCCCCATCCCGGAGAGGGCCGCGTTCATGACGTCCACGGCCGCCTGGTCCCCGGCCCCGATGGGCGGCGCGAGATAGGCCAGGGCTATGTGGGTCTGGGCGCGGTCCAGGGCCTCGCTCGCGAAAACGGGGCCCTTCACGGCCGGGGGCGGGGAAGGCACCTTGGTGTCGGCGGGTTTGCCCGCGGGCTTCCAGTCCTTGAGGCCCTCCTCCAGGGCCGCCACGAACTCCTCCGGGTCTATGTCGCCAGCCACCGTCACGTGGACGTTCCCCGGGCGCACGAGGCTCTCGTAGAGCAGGGGCAGGTCCCCGCGCTTGATGGACCCGACCGACTCCAGCGTGCCGTCGGCGTCCTGGCTGTAGGGGTGCTTGCCGTAGAGCGCGGGCCGCAGGATCTTGAATAGCCTTGAGGGCAGGTCCTCCTCCTGGCTCTTGAGGTAGGCCAGCTGCTCGTCCTTCTTGCTTTGGAAGTCCTCTTCAGCGAAGGCGGGCTCTTTCAGGAGCTCCAGGAAGAGGGCCAGGCCCTCCCTCCAGTTGGAGCCCATGAGGCTCGCCTCGAAGCCTATGGTGTTCCTGCCGCCGTAGCCGCTGATTGAGACGCCCAGGGACTCGATGGCCCTTGCCATGTCCTCGGACTTCCTCTTAAGCGATGCCCTGGACCAGACCTGGGCCGTGAGGTTGGACAAGCCGGCCGGCCAGTCGGCCTCGGCGAGCCTGCCGCCGAGTGTCCCCAGCCTGAGCTCCACCAGGGATATGGAGGGATCCCTCATGACGTGGACCTTCATGCCGTTGGTCAGGGTGAACTCCCTGAACGCCGGGGCCAAGGCGCCGGCCCCCTCGGGGATGGGCGGCATGCTGAGCTTCCTGGCCTCGGCCGTGAGCTCCTCGGCGGACGCCGAGTCGGCATCCTCGGGAAGGAGGAGGGCGACCACCATGTTCTCAGGCCTGAACACGTCCTGGGCCAGGTAGGCGAGATCCGCGGGCCCCACCTTGTCCCATTCGGAGAGATAGGCGTCCTTGAGGCGGTAGTCCCCGGAATAGAGCTCGAAGCCCTCCAGCTGCCTCCCAAGGGCCCAGGGCGTCTCGCCCTGGTCTATGAAGCTCTTGGCCGTGATGGCCCTTGATCTGCCCAGCTCGTCCTGGGCCGCTGGGGCCCCGGACAGCTTCCCCAGCTCCGCCAGGGCGGCCCTGAAGGCCGGGAGCACCTTGTCGGGCTCGGCCACCATGCCCACCGCGAAGACGCCCGAGCGGCGCATGGTGTAGGCGGAGGTGTAGACGCTGGTGACCAGCCCCTGCCTGTACCTCAGCTCCTCCACCATCCTGGAAGAGTTCCCGGTGGTAAGGAGCGTGGAGAGAAGGTCCAGGGTGGAGGCCTCGGAGGAGTCGGCCGCCATGCAGCGGAACCCTATGACCAGGTGGGGCTGGGCCGCATCCTTGCTGCGGAGGACCCTTACCACCGGGCCGTTCCCGGGGAAGGGGGTGTCGGACAGGTCCATGGAAAGCCTCCCCTCGGGGTTTTTCACGCCGCCGAAATACTTGTCGGCAAGGGCCTTGGCCTCCCTCGTGTCGAAGCCGCCGGTAAGTATGAGGACGGCGTTGTCCGGCCTGTAGTACTTTTCGTGGAAGGCGAAGGCCGTGTCCCTGGAGGCGTTCCGCACGGTCTCGATGGAGCCCAGGATCCTGTGCCCGTAGGGATGCCCGTCCGGGAAGGCCATGGCGAAGAAGTTCTCGTAAAGGGTCTGGACGGGGTTGTCTTCGTAGCGGTTGATCTCCTCTATGACCACCTCCTTCTCCCTCGCGTACTCGCCCGGGTCGTAGGCCGGGAAGAACACCATGTCCGAGAGAAGGTCCAAGGCGAGCTCCAGCCTCTCGGCCGGGATCGTCAGGAAGTAGACCGTCTGGTCGTAGCTGGTGTAGGCGTTGATGTCGCCGCCGTTGTTCTCCACCAGGGAGGATATCTCCCCCATCTTCCTCTTGGCCGTGCCCTTGAAGGCCATGTGCTCCATGAGGTGGGCGAGGCCGTGCTCGGCCTCGCCCGACTCCGAGGAGGATCCCACCTTGACCATCACCCTGGCCGAGATGACCGGGTTCCCCGCCTGCGGGGACATCACCACCCTGAGCCCGTTGGGCAGGGTGTAGGCCGCGTCCGCCGTTGCCAGGGCGGGGGCGGCCGAGAGCAAGCCAGCTGCCATAATAGACACCATTGTTCCGATAAGTTTGCTTGTTAGGGCTGTCATTTCACCTCGCCAGTGCCCCGGGGCGCCCCGGGAAGATCCATTTTGGGAAGATCGATTGCGGCGGTACCCGACGGCCGGGCCCGCCTGCGGACAGTATAGCACCAAATGCGGGTATACCAGGACGGCACCTGCGACATTTGGTGGCGCTCAAGGACATTCCGGATCCCTATCGGGATCCCGCCCGCATCGACCCCAGGCGGGTGATTATATGCCATCGGGGCCCAAAATCAAGGGCCGCCCCGGGCGCCGGGCGCCCATGGGGGCCCAATCCGGCCGAAAGGGGGCCCTTGGGGGGCCCGGGGCCTACGGGGCCCCGGTGGCCGCTCTTGTCAATTCCGCTTTACTTTTGTAAAATGGATCGGGTTCAGGCCTTCATACCAATCCCCAAGACGAATCCCAGCACTCCTCGGGCCTTGGCATGGCCTTGCCTTGGGCCCTTGCCGCCCGGAGCCGAGGGCCCGGGGGGGCCGCCGCCCGGGGCCGCAGGCCACGGGCGGCCCGCGCACACACATTCCGCCACAGAGGGACCCCACATGTCCGAAGTCAAAAAGACTAACTGGTCAATAGATCGCCTCCTGCGGCCAGGCATGCGAATAGACCTCATCCTGGACGTGGACCTGATCAACGACCGCATAGACGTGCGCAACGGGTCCGTCTACGACATCACCGACCAGTTCGTCATCATCTCCGAGACCGACCCCAGGATGTCCCTCTCCATGGCGGGCCGGGAGATAGAGGTCACCTTCGTGGGGGTGGAGCCGGTATCCGGCGAGGTGCTGCGCTGGGGCTGGTCCGGGAAGATCAGCAAGATAGGCGAGTACCAGTTCAACCCGACGGAGAAGGTGCAGGCCATCTACCTTTCCGCCCCCAGGGCCGGCGAGATAAGCGAGACCAACGCCCGCATGGACTACAGGCTCACCATAGTGAGCAACGACCACATCAGCATACAGACCCACCCGTCCTTCGGGCGGGTCGTGCTCTTCGACTTCTCCGCGGGCGGCGTGCTTATCGGGGTCCCCGCCCCGCCCCAGGCGAGCCTCGGCATGCGGCTGTGGTTCACCCTGTTCTTCCCCAACTACATGTCCCAGACCGGGCAGACCACCATCAACGGCGAGGCCGAGGTGGTGCGCATAAGCTACGTGCCCGGCGACCCCATGGCGAAGCTGGGGCTCAAGTTCCACGAGCTTGACCTGAACGCCACCCGCGCCCTGCAGAAGGCCATCAACTATTACATGCTAGAGGAGCAGCGCATCCGCAACAGGACAGAGAGCTGAGACAGGCGTACAACTGGCCATCCGGAAGCCTAGGCCGGGAGCCCTTGCCCCGCGCGGCCAAGCCAATGGCGTCTTCCCGCCCCCTCGCGAGGGGGCTTTTCATTGGGCGGTAGGGCTTTATATTGGGCGATAGGGCTTTTACTGGGCCGGACCGCATTGGACCCGGCGGGCCCCGCCTTGCGGGGGGGGCTGGCTTGGGCGGACCGCCCGTGGGGCTCAGTTCACCCGCAGCCTGAGGTTGGCCGGGACGTACCACTCCTCTATGTTGAAGCCGAAGCCCAAAGGCGCGACCTCCGGGCCCACGTAGCGCTTGGACACGGCCACGAGTTCGTCCGGGATGTATAGGAAGACGTATGGCACGTCCTCGTGGAAGATCTCCTGGATGCGGTCGAAGGCCTTCTTGCGCACGGCCTGGTCCAGGTTGAAACGGCCTACGTCGATAAGCTCGTCCACCTCCGGGTTGGAGTAGCTTATGAAGTTGAGCTCGCCCGGGTTCACCTTGCTGGAGTTGAACACGTCGTAGAGGTCTGGGTTGAGCGGTATGGTCCAGCCCATGATGACCGCCTCGAACTCGTGCTTGTCGAGGTACTCCTTGGTAAGCGATGCCCATTCCACCACCCTGAGCTTCACCTCCACGCCCACCTGCTTGAGCCTGGACTGGATGATGAGCCCGGACAATTCCCTCATCTCGTTTCCCTGGTTGTACATGACGGTAAGGGTGAAGCGCTGGCCGCCCTTGTCCACCCAGCCGTCCCCGTCGGTGTCCTTCCAGCCTGCCTCGGCCAAAAGCTCCTTGGCCTTCTTAGGGTCGTAGGGGAAGACGGGCACGTTCTTGTTGTAGGCCCACATCCTGGGATGGAAGGGGCCGTTGGCCGCCTGCCCGTAGCCGTAGAGCACGCCCTCCACTATCTCGTTTTTGTCTATGGCGTAGTTGATGGCCTGGCGCACCCTCTTGTCGGAGAGCCTGGCGTCCTTCTGGTTGAAGCCAAGGTACGTGTAGGTGAAGGCCGGGGAGCGGTAGAAGTCGAAGTGCTGGGTCAGCTGGGGGTCGTTTCTCGCGGTGTCCCACTGGTCCGCGGTGAGATCCTTCATGTCCAGGTTGCCCGTCTTCAGCTCCATCATCTGGGTGGCCGGGTCTGGTATGTACTTGGTGACGAGGGAGTCCAGGGGCGGCCTTCCCAGCTCGAAGCTGTCGCTCGCCGCCAGCACTATCCTCTGGCCCACCTCCCAGGCCTGGAGCCTGAAGGGGCCGTTTCCCACCGGCTTCCTGGCCAGCGGGCTGGAGTCAAGGTCCGCCCCTTCCAGAAGATGCCTTGGCATTATGGAGAAACCCCAGGTTATGAGGGCGGACGCGAGGGTCCTCTTGTAGGTGACCACGAAGGTGAGATCGTCCGGGGCCCTGGCCTCGGCTATCAGCCGGAAGTCCTCGCCGTACGCCGTGGGCGTGAGGGGGTCGCTCATGAGCTGCCAGGTGAACAGGCAGTCGCCCGAGGTGAAGGGCGTGCCGTCCTCCCAGACGATGCCCTTCTTGAGGTGGAAGGTGATGGTAAGCCGGTCGTCCGACACCTCCCAGGACTCGGCGAGGTCCCCCACGATGTTAAGGTTCTTGTCGTACTTGACAAGCCCCCTGTAGACCTTGCCCACCACCGCCATGGAGGAGGTGTCCGAGGCCAGGGCCGGTATGAGGTTGGTCGCGTCCCCTATGCTTGCCGTCACCAGGGAGTCGCCCTGGGGCGGCTTCTGGGCGAAAAGGCTTGAATCGCCCATCGCCAAAAGGGCAACGCCAAGGCACAGGGCCGCAAGGGCACGCGGCAAACGTGCCCTGGGCGGGGCTGGGTTTGGCTTTTTTACAAATGCTCGCATGGACATACCCTGGGATCGGAGTTTTTGGGGGACACCCCCCTGCGATTTTGCCGAAAAGCCGATAATACCACCAATCAAAGCAAATTGGATCCCCAAAGGGAGACCCCGCCCCGGGGGCCCGAAAGCAAGGCGGTTCGGGGCCTTCAAGGGCCATTGTCCCGGATGCGGGCGGGGAGCCTGCCCGCGTGCGGGCCTGACAATCCAGGAAGGCCTTTGCCAAAGCCGCAAGGGCCCGTTCGGGCGAATCCCGGATATCGTGAGGCACCCGGCGGTAAGCGCCCCTTGGCATTGGCATCGCCATTGCGTCGCCATTGCATCGCCATTGCATCCCATGGCTTCCCGCAGCCCCATCGCCCTTGGCATTGGCATCGCATCCCTTGACAAGCACTTATATGCGCATTGACAGGGGATGTGCGCCCTTGTCATTAAGGGCCTTCGCTTGCCACATGATGGGATACATCCTGGCAAAACGGCATGGGCGGAAAGCCAAGGGGCTCAGGGCGGGGCCCTCGCCAATATGGGTGATGCCCGCCTTATGGCCTTATCGGGGTTATCATGGCTTATCGGGGTTTGGTGTGGCGCGTTCCGGAACGTCTTGGAATGTCTTGGCAACGTGCCCGTCGGAACCGTGAGGCTTTAAGGGGGGCTGTCAATCACTGCCAGTGCGGACTTCATGCCATATCTAATGTTTAACGGCTATCGTGACTTATAGGCGCTTTTATCCCGTAATGCCATGTTCCATGGAATGGGCGGGGATTGCGAACTCACGGATTCCTGGCATCCCTTGGCCAGGAAGTGCCGGGATTCATGATCGCTTATGCGATTGCGAAAGGGCTTGACTATCGCAAAGGGCAAGCCCGGCGCGGGCAAGGCAACCGCAAGCAAACCTTGTGCCAAAGGGCAATCCCACACAAGCCGCGTATACCCGCCGGGTTTACAAAGTCAGTGCCAAACAGGACGTAAGCTATCGCGTCAAGTGATGTGATGTTAAGGCGTGATGTAATTTTTGGATTATTTGGCTGTATTAGGTTTTCTTTGAATTTTTTAGGCATTATTAGACTATCTTTCCCAACTTTGCTTTTGATTTACGGATCGCCGTTTCATGGCGGCCCGCCTTGACAAAAAAAATTTCAGGGCCAACGGGGCCGTGAGGCCGCGGCCCTTTCGCCAAAATTATTTCCAAGCTGTTGAATGGCGCTTGCCCCTGTGATATAAACCTTAAAACCAAATGGGACATGCCTTTCCCGCCGCCCCTATCGGGGCGGCGGCTTCTTGCGAGGACTCTTATGGAGAAGCTCCCCGAGATACTCACGCCCACTACGCTTACGGCACGCATAGACAGCTGCTTCAAGGAGAGGTTCGGCCGGGTCTACGTGGAAGGCGAGATATCGGGCCGCTTCCGCCAAGCCAGCGGGCATGTGTACTTCTACCTGAACGACAAGAAGAGCAAGGTCAAGGCCATAATCTGGGGCAGCAACCGCACGGGCGCCGCGACGATAGCCGAGGACGGCCTGAGCGTCCTGGCCAGGGGCTACCTGAGCGCCTACCACGCCAGATCGGAGTACCAGCTGATAGTGGAGGCCATGGAGCCCAGGGGCGAGGGGGCCCTGAGGCTGGCCTTCGAGAAGATGAAGGCCAGGCTCGAGTCGGAGGGCCTCTTCAGCCCGGAACGCAAGCGGAAGATCCCCTTCTGGCCGCAGAGGGTCGCGCTCCTGACCTCGGCCAAGGGGGCCGCGGTCGAGGACTTCATAAAGACCGCTGTCAAGCTCTGCCCGCAGGCGGGCATATACCTGTACCCGGTGAAGGTCCAAGGCGAGGGGGCGGCCTTGGAGATGGCGTCCGCCATAGCCGACATCAACAGATGGGGCTCCTTCGACCTTATAGTGCTGACCAGGGGCGGGGGCAGCCTGGAGGATCTCTGGGCTTACAACGAGGAGATATTGGTAAGGGCGGTCGCCAACTCCCGCACCCTGACATTCGCGGCCGTGGGGCACGCGACCGACCTCTCGCTTACGGAGATGGCGGCGGACGGCTCCGCCATAACGCCCACCTCCGCGGCAGAGACCCTGTTCCCCGACACGGCAAGGCTGCTTTCGGAGGTCGGCAAGCTCACCGAGTGGATGGCTAAGTCGATGACGCAAAGGCTCAAGGACCGTTCACGGGATCTCGAGGAGCTTCGGAGGAGGATACTCGGTTTCAGGGAGAGGCTCAGCCAGGAAGGCATCCACGTGCGGAACCTTTTGGAGAAGCTCGCCGTCCTCATGCGCAACGAACTTCTGAGGGCGTGGGGCAACCTTGAGAAGGTCATGGAAAAGCTCGGCTACCTGTCCCCCGCAAAGCAGCTGGAAAGGCAGAAGACGGAACTCGACGGCCTGCTCTCGCGGTTGGCCGCGGCCGCGGGCAAGCTCCTCCTGCCGCACGCGCAGGAGCTGGGGCACACGATAGACCGCCTGCAGCTGGTCTCCCCCTTGGGCATACTGACCAGGGGCTACGCCCTGGCCACGACCAGGGAGGGCGCGGTCATCAGGACGGCCAAATGGCTCTACCCTGGGTTCCCCTTTATCCTGACCCTTGCCAAGGGAAAAATCAGGGCAAAGGTCGAAGAGATTCTCGAGACGGGCGAAAGAGGAGGAAAAAGCAAGTAATTTAGGGGTTTTAGCGAAAATGAAGGTTATTTTTTTGGGAAATTTTAAATGTGTTTTTTAAAAAAAAGCAAGCGTGAAAATATTTTTTAACAAGCCCACATAAGCACTTTAGAGGAATCCCTCGGAAAATGATCATAGTTTGTCAAAAAACTGGGTTTGGACGAGGAAAACGGAGGATTATCGAGTTGTCAGAAACGCCTTCCTAAGGCCCCGGCATTCTCAATAAGAGGCCCCGGCGGCAAGCATTTGTCGGAAGGCCCCCGACCCCAAGTCCCCGGAAGGTAGTTTATGCCCGTGGCGGCGCCCACCAAGGCCAATGAAACCACCCATTTCCCGATTCACAAAAAGGTTTCCGGAAACCCAAGGCGGCAAAACCCAAAAAGGGACCCGTCAGGGGCTTGCGGGCGATGTGAAAATCTTTTAAAGTTTTTGAAAGATTTCATTGAAAGACCCATCTTCCTCTCGGACGCCACAACCATCCTTGGTTATTTCCGGCTTCTTTCCAATTTCTAAACAAAGATTCACAATTAGGGTAATTACACATGAACAATCGGATTGTCAACGGGGGAGGTTTGTCCCAAAAGCTTGACAAAGCTTGGTCCAACGTTGTTTCCTCACTTTCCGGGAAGCTGCCCGGGGACACGTTCAGGACTTGGATAAAACCGTTGAAGATCAACTACCTGTTTCCCGACAGAATGGAAATAGTTGCCCCTAACGAATACTTCCTTAAGTATGTGATGGGCCATTACAAGAATGACATCGAGGAGTCCTTGGCCTCCGAATGCAAGAGCTGCGGCATCGAACAGGTCAAGACCTCTTACACGTCATTGGGCGAAACGAACAGCCTGGGGCTCGGCGTAAACGGCCCCGAGGACAACGGACTCTGGCTACCACCGCAGCAGAACCCCTTGGCTGCCATGAACCAACACGGCAAGCCTTCCCAAGGGCTTTTCAATCTCAACCCGAACTTCACGTTCGAGAACTTCGTCGTTGGCAACCCCAACTCATTCGCCTACTCCGTTGCGAAAGCCTTTTCCCAGAACGACAACCTTGGAAACAACATAGTGTACATCCTGTCAGACCACGGCCTCGGGAAGAGCCACCTCGCCCAGGCCATGGCCCAAGCCCTCCAGACCCAAGAGCCCAGGCTAAACATCATATACCTTACGGCCGAGGACTTCACCAACGGCATGACCAACGCCATCAACAATAGCTCCATGGAGGACTTCAAAGAGAGGTTCAGGCAGAGGTGCGACGTCCTGATGCTCGACAACATAACCTTCTTGGGGGGCAAGGGCATGATCCAGCAGGAGGTGAGCTACACCATGGACCACCTGCTCGACAAAGGCAAGCGGGTGGTGCTCACGTCCACCTACGAACCCAGAAGCATACCCAAGCTCAGCCAGTCCCTGAAATCAAGGTTCTGCTCAAGCCTTGTAGCCAACATCGAGCCGCCGGACTTGGCCATGCGGGTAAAGATACTCGCCAACAAGGCCAAGAAGGAGGGGCTCAGGCTGAGCGACAAGGTGCTGGACGTCATAGCATCCAACATAACCTCCGACGTGAGGCAGCTCGAGGCAAGCGTCACAACGCTCGCCGCCAAAAGCCGCCACCTACAGAAGGCCCCCGATGTCGCCATGGCCCGGGAGTGCCTCTCCACCATAAACAACAACCGCGAGGACGGCCTGACGCTAAACCGCGTCCTGAAGTTCGTCTGCAACGCCTTCCGGGTGGAGCCCCAGGCGGTCACCTCCGGGGTACGGAACAAGAGGGTGGCCGAGGCCAGGACCATGGGCATCTACCTCTCCAGGGTCCTCACGGGCAAAACCCTCCTCGAGATAGGGAAGACCTTCGGCAGGGGGCATTCCTCCGTGCTTTACGCCATCAACAAGATGGAGCAGAAAATGTTGGCCGACAACCGCGTCCAGCTCCAGGTGGACTACTTCATAGGCCAGCTCAACAACCAAGCCTGAGCCAAGGCCCCGGGCCATCGGGCCCTGGGGCCCCTCCCGGACCCAAGCACAAGCCCCCTCTTTTTTTGACACCTGTCAAATGTAAGCGGGGGCTTTATACATTGCCTACGCTAACAGCCATATGCCTTGTTTCCTAGGCTTTCCCGCAACTGGGCTTTTACCCTGGTGGTTACTCGATTGCCTCATTCGGCGCTTGACCATCCCCCACAGCCTATCCTTCCGACGCTTGGACACGAGGCCGGTTTATGGCATCCAGCCCCGGCCCGGCCCAAGCATTCCGTATTTTAGAAAATTGGAATTTATTGGGATCAATTGTAACTTGAATTGTTACTGTGCGTCACCTTGATTTGAGTGCCCATCCGTAGTGACTTCGGCTAGCTTTCTTTCATGCCAAGGGGCCACAGTGCTTTGCCGGACACGCAACAATGCAACTTTTGCCCCGATTCCGTGGTAACCTAAGGGCATGTTAATTTTCCGGCTTATTTTTACGCTTCTCTTTCGGATTGTCTTTCGTATGCTCTCACAACGGCGCACAAATAAATAAGCGCATGCCAATATGAACCCTACCCTATTTGGGGAATGGCACTGAAAAACACAAGAAAATTCAAAATGATAAGCGCTTTGCGTTTTCGGATACGCGTCTTTCGCCTATCTTTCCATATGCCGCCTCCGAAGAGAGGCAGCCTTGATTTTCAAGGTCTTACCAGAAAGGTCGTTAAGTATCTAAATTTACCTCCATTCCATTCTTCTTTATGGCATTGCTAATTTGTACCAATACGCGCAATTTTCCCATCAAACCTGAACTTTTTTTTATTTGCTGTAAAGTTTCCTTACTTGTCGCAATATTCCTTGCTTTCATGCTGTCTTTTGTGCTGGCTTTTGCGTTTGCCGTGATGTTTCTTTCGTCTTTCATTAATGTTTCATTAGTGTTTCTTTAGTGTTTCCGTGATGTCCCCTTTGTCATTGGCTTATTGTCTGATTTTCTCTTTCTTTCGCTTTGATTTTCATGCTTAATCTTTAATTATTTGCTTTTTTTTCTTTGCTTTAACTTCACTCCATACTTTTCTCACACATTTTCCTTAGCGAAAAACCCATAATCAAGGAACAAGCTTTTTCACTTTGATTTTACAAATTTCAACAAATTTCAACTGCCATCTCCGGTTATTCGCGTTTTTCCTGCCTCGCAACCATATGTCAAGAAGCAAGACAAGCCTTCCTCTTTCCCGCAAAACCCTTTATTTGCCTGCCAATTGGAATTAAATTTTAACAAACGTTCGTAATAAACTTAGGGGCATTCCCTAGGGCCAAGACAAAACCTTCTTCCAAGCCCTTCCGTTTACATAAGCGGCCCCGCCCCGGACTGGCCCCCCAGGCCCGGCCCTCGCAATGGCCACGAACTCCCGTGGCCCCAGGTTTACTTGCCACCAAAAATGGGTTATAACCGCCCAATGGCACCTTTGACGCCCCTTTGGTCGAACCCAAGCATTAACCCCGTGCCAAGCCCACCTATATCCAAGGATGAGCCATGTTCCCAAGCGACATAATCCCGCCCTACATAAACGCCCTGTCCCCTTACGAGCCTGGCAAGCGAGTCGAGGATGTGGCCAAGGAGCTGGGCCTTTCCAAGGTCATAAAGCTCGCCTCCAACGAGAACTGCCTGGGGCCCAACCCCAAGGTCCTGGAGGCCCTCAAGAAGGCCCTCCCCGGGATCCACCGTTACGGTGACGCCGCGTCGGTCGAGCTTAAGGCCAGGATCGCGTCCAAGCTGGGTGTCTCGGAGGACTCCGTGGTATGCGCGAACGGTTCCTCGGAGTTCATACTCGTGCTCTCGCACGCTGTGCTGGGCCCCGGGCTTTCGGCAGTCATGTCGACCCCCAGCTTCTCCCTCTACCACCAGAACGCCGCCGCGAGCGGCGCCGAGGTGCGGGAGGTAAAGCTTCGGGACTACGCCCACGACCCGCAGGCCCTCAGGGCCGCCGTCACCGACAACACCCGCCTGCTCTTCCTGGACAACCCGGTGAACCCCACCGGGGCCTGGCTGGACGCCGGGAAGGTGTGCGAACTAGCCGAGTCGCTCCCGGAGAGGTGCCTGTTCCTGCTTGACGAGGCCTATGTGGAGTACGCGAGGGAGAAGGCCCCGGACTACATTCGCCTTCTCGCGACCGGGAAGGTGGTTATACTTAGGACCTTCTCCAAGCTCTACGGGATGGCGGGGCTCAGGGCCGGTTACGCCCTGATGGACCCCCAGCTGGCCCTGGCGCTCAACAAAATCCGCCAGCCCTTCAACATAAGCCTCCTGGCCCAGGTTGGTGCCATGGCGGCACTCGAGGACGACGATTTCGCGAAAAGGACAAAGGATGCCACCTGGGAGGGCCTGGATTTCCTGCTATCGGAGCTTCCCAAGGCGGGGCTTGCAACCCACCCGACGCAGGCGAACTTCGTCATGGCAAGGACGGGGGATCTTCCCGGCTCCGAGTTCGCGTCAAAGCTCTTCAGGGAAGGCGTGATAGTGAGGGCCCTTGGCTCCTACGGCCTTCACGACATGGTGAGGATAACCGTTGGGCTAAGGGATGAGAACCTGTCGCTTCTTTCGGCCGCTAGGAAGGTATTGGGGAAGGCCTGAGCCAAGGCCTGTGCGGGTTGAAGGTGTTCGGCCCGAAAAAAGCCCGCCCCCCAAAGGGGGGCGGGCGGGAAGTCTTCGGGGGCCCCCCATGGGGGCCCCCGTCCGTTTTCGGGGAGGCTTGGGGCTTCCTCAGGGCGAGGCCGACGCCTCGCCCCTGAAGGGGAGCACGTATTGGGACAGAAGGGCCTTCCAGCGCTCTGTCCAGCCTTTGTCGTGCCTCGCGGGGACCCCAACCCTGGAGAGCTTTCTGAAGGGATGCCTCGAGGCGTATTCCATGGACATCTCCGGGGGGATCAGCGGGTCGTCGGTGCCGTAGAGGTGCAGCTGGGGAAGACCCACGATGTCACCGGATTTGTCGGCCGGGTTGAGCGACAGGGACAGGGGAAGGTACTTCCTTTGCCTCACCCACCAGTCGGTGTCCAGAAGGCCCGCGACGGTCACCACCGAGAGGACGTCGCCCCTGCGCTCGGCCAGAAGGATTGCGAGCCCCCCCCCACCGGAGAAACCCACCAGGTGCACGTGCCTGGCTGACGCCTTGAGCTTGGCCTGGTCGATTGCCTCAGACGCGGCCTCCACGGCCTCCGGGGCGAGCCTCGCGTGGGACCAGTAGGGGCTGTTGGCCTTGGTGGCGTAGGCGGGCATGTACTGGCCAATCCTGGCGAGGTACAGGACCCTCGGGGCCGGGTCCTGCAAGGCCAGCTCCAGGGTCATCGCCTCCCGGGGGGTGGGATCCTGGGTTACCCTTCCGCGGGAGACGCCCCTCCCGTCCCCCTCAAGGTAGACAACGAGATCGTCGCCCGGGGACTGGACCTTCAGAAGGCCGGCCAGATGGAAGGGCGGGGTGCTGAAGTCCTGGGCCTGGAAGCCGGAGGGCCCGCTGCGGACCACGTTTTTGGACCAAAGCTCGGCCGGGCCAGTGGCCGCGCAGCCGGAAAGAAACGCCACAAGGGCCAAGAGCGCAAGAAGCGCCAAGGGCCAGTCCCGAATGCCATCCAACAGTCTGAGCGCCATGACCCAAAGGCCCTCAGGAGAGGGCCTTCCCCCTGTCGGACGCCGCCTTCACGGCGTCGTGGAACAAAGAGGTGAGCCCGCCCCTCTCAAGGGCGAGAAGCCCCTCGGCGGTGGTTCCGCCGGGGCTGGTCACCTGGTCCCGCAGCTCGGCGAGCCCGATGCCGGGCCTCGCCATGGCGGTGGCGCCCGCCCCCTGGCAGGTCTTGGCCACAAGCTTCCTCGCAAGATCCCAGGGGATGCCAAGGCGCACGGCGGCCCGCACCATTGCCTCCATCACCAGGAAGAAGTAGGCGGGGCCCGACCCCGACACAGCCGTGCCCTCGTTGAAGAGGGACTCGGGTACGTCGTAGACCTCGCCCACCGCCGAGAACACCTTCCTGGCGTTCTCCAGATCGTGCTCGTCCGTCTTGGGCTGCGCGGCCAAAAGGGTCACGCCCTCGCCTATCAGGGCCGGGAGGTTGGGTATGACCCTCACGATGGAGGCCTCCTGGTGCACGTGGTCGGCGAGCGTCGCGAGGGTGACCCCCGCGGCAATCGAGATGACGAGCTTGCCTGCCATGCCGTCCCCCACCTCGGACAGCACGCCCCGCACCTGGTGGGGCTTCACGGCGATTACCACGATGGGTGACTTGGCAACCAGCTGGACGTTGTCCCTGGCCTCCGCGAAGCCGCGTTTTTCCCGGAGCTTGGCAAGCGACGCCTTGGCGACGTCGCTTGCCAGCTGCCGCTTGTAGGGCGCGAGCCCGCTCTTGTCCAGGCCCTCGGAGATGGCCTGGGCCATGCGCCCGTAGCCCAGGAAGCCCACTATCGCGCCCACCCTACTTGGCCTGTGCCTGGCAGGCGGTTATGGCGACCGTGTTGATGATGTCGGGCACCGTGCAGCCACGGGAGAGATCGTTCACCGGGGCGTTGAGGCCCTGGATGATGGGGCCCACCGCGACCGCGCCCGAGGTGCGCTGCACCGCCTTGTAGCCGATGTTCCCCGCGTTAAGGCTTGGGAACACGAGAACCGTGGCCTTCCCGGCTACCGGGGACCCCGGCATCTTCGATTTGGCCGTCAAGGGGTCCATGGCGGCGTCGAACTGCATGGGGCCGTCAAGGGCGAGCCCCGGGAACTGCTGGTCAAGGGATTTCTTGGCGATGTCCGTCGCCTCCTGGACGGCCGCGACGTCGGGCCCGCTCCCGGAGCTCCCGGTGGAGTAGCTTAGGAGCCCCACCCTGGGCTCCACCCCGAAGGCCTGTGCCGTCCGTGCCGACATTACGGCTATCTCCGCCAGCTGCTGGGGGGTGGGGTTGGTGACAATCGCGCAGTCGCCGAACACCAGCACCCTGTCGCTCATGCACATGAGGAAGACCGAGCTGGCAATGGAGCAGCCGGGCCTTGTCTTGATGAGCGAGAGCGCGGGCCTTATGGTGTCGGCCGTGGAGCCCGCGGCCCCAGACACCATGCCGTCGGCCTTGCCGGATTTGACCATCATGGTGCCGAACCAGTTGCGGTCGTTTAGCTGCTGGTCGGCCGTCTCGGGGGTGGCCCCCTTGGACTTGCGCAGCTCAACGAAGAGATCGACAAGCTCCGGGCGGAAGGGAGCGGTCTTCGGGCTCAGGACCTCGGCCTTGCCCAGGTGGGCAAGGCCGAGCTCGGATGCCTTCTTCCTCACGGCCGCCTCGTCACCTAATATGGTGATGTCCGCGAACTCCCTGCGCAGTATGTCGTCGGCCGCCTGGAGGATGCGGTCGTCGTCGCCCTCCGGGAGCACTATCCTCTTCTTGTCGGATTTCGCCCTCGCTATCAGCTCGTATTCGAACCTCTTGGGTGCGAGAACCGTGGGCTTGAAGGCGTGGACCTGGCCCGCCAGCTCCTCGAAGTGCCCGGAGAGCCCCTCCAGGGTGTCCGCCGCGAGGGCGTCGCCACCCAGGGCCTTGAGCCCGGAGAGATCCGCCCCGAAATGGTCGCCCAGGAGAATGACCCTAAGGACCTCCGCGTGGTTGCCGGAATAGATCCTGACGCCGGATGCCGCCTTCCTGGTGCAGGAGGCGACGATCAGGACGGGGGAGGCGAGGTTCGCGGCCAGGACCCCGTCAAGGCCCTGCAGCTCTAGCCCGTAGGGGCCGTCAAGGTCGGCACCCTCCACCGGCAGGGCGTCGAACTTGGAGGCGAGGGCGAAGAACTTGGCCAGAACCCTCTCCACGGCCTCGGACGCCTTGCCGGAGTTGAGGAGGGCGATGGCCTCCTCGATTTCCAGCCCGGCAATGTCCGCGGGCTGGACGCCCAGCTCGGAGGCGATGGCCCTGAGCCTGCCCTCGTCCTCCTTGGCGGCGATTGTCTTGAAATAGCCACCCTTGGCGCAGCCCTTGCCGCAGAAGGCCCTAAGGCCGTCCAGGACCCTGGCCTTGTCGGCCCCGTTGTCCGGCGAGGCCACGAAAACGCTTTTGACCATGGGATATCCTCCTAAAGATAATATCTGTTGCCCGGGGGCTGGGGTTTGGCTTCCAGGGCCCCTTTGCCTGAGATGGCGCCCCCCTCCAGGCGCATGGGGGCCTGGGTGCGGGGGTCGCGGGACCCTTGGGTTCCCGCGAAGGGGCGCGGGCCGTCAATCCCTGGGGGGCGGGCGCCCGGGCGGTGTTTGCTTGGTATGGCGTTTGCCTCGCTTGTTATAGCAAATCGCCCCTTGTTTGTCCATTTGCGCGAACGCCGGGTGGGGGCCGCAACGGATCGCGGCCAAGGCCTTGCCCGGCCTGTGCGGGATCCAGACCAAGGGAGCAGGATCCCAGGGATCCCAAATATATAATTACGGATAATTATCTAATATTTTATAAATATAAAAATACTTATTATACTTATATCCATATTCAAAAAACGGACTTTAGGGCCTAAAAATAAACATGGATGCTAAAAAAGCCGAGGGGCGGAGGGCAGGACTGTTGACACTTACCGGCTTTGGGCTAAGAATCCCATCCAAGATTCCGCAGGGCCCCTGAACCGGTGGGATGCCCGGTAGCCCGGGGCTTTCCCGCCCCACGGCCCCGCCGCCCGGAGGCGCGCGGGGCCGGGATCCCGCAAAGGCTTATTTTTTGCCCATATTGGGCGCCATGTGCTATACTAAAGGGCATTATCGGGCTCCCATCGCAGTTTTCCAGTAATGCAAAGGTTTCAGGCGCGAAGGCGCCACAGCCCGGGCCCCGCCCCTGGCGGGGCCCAAAAGGCCCAAGGCCAGGGGCCCGCCCCCCGGGGCCATGGCCATGAACGCATCATTGTCGAGGTTTTTTTGTGTTTATGAACGCAATCAAGGCTGACGGCCAGATCTACGACGAGGCCAACCCCGATTCGGTAACCGGGGCCGACATCGTCGTGGGCATACTGTCCAACAACGACGGGGACGCCATCACCCTCTCCCTGGAGAAGGCCACCGGCGGGCTCAGGAAGTTCTACCCGAACCTCAAGGGCGTGCTGGTGAACTCCGACTGCCATTCGGGGGACAAGGCCAAGGAGCTGTTCCTGGGCACCGACCACGGAGTCCCCAAGATCTACGTGAGCACCCCGCCCGACTGCACGCTCAAGAGGACAAGCTTCTTCAACCTCATGGAGGTGGCCCACAGGCTCCAACCCAGGGTGGTGCTGACGCTGGAGGCCCGGATCTCCACCATCAAGACCAGCTGGATCCCAAGGCTCGCGAGCCCGATACTCAACAACGGGGCCAGCTACACGGCCCCGATCTACTCCAGGCAGTTCTTCGACACCCCGGTCACCTTCCTTCTCACCTACCCCATGTTCAGGGCCATCTTCGGGCGCAGGATCCGCCATCCCAACATGGGGGACGCCGCATTCTCCGGGGCCCTGAACGAGATCCTCCTTGAAAAGACCGTCTGGCCCACGGAGGACACCTACGCCGCCTGCGAGCTCACCATGCAGGCCGTGGCCGTGAGCCACGGCCCCGTGTTCCAGTCCTTCATGGGAGACCCTAGGGTCGGCCACGTGAGGCGGCCCATAGACGTGGGCACCGCCGAGGAGTTCTACTCCAACCTCAAGACCTTCTACGAGCTGATGGAGATCTACCCAAAGAACTGGCTGAAGGTCAAGAACTCAAGGCCCACGCCCATCCTGGGCGCAGACCTCAAGCCCGAGATCCTGGCACCCAGGGTGATGAGCATCACCCCCGAGACCGCGAGCACCATCATCCAGAACATCGCGAGGGATTCAAGGGAGCTGTGGGACAGGCACTTCACCGAGTTCCTGCCGGTGCTAGGGAAACTCGGCCCGGACTCCTTGAACAAGCTTGAGATCGACCCTGAGTTCTGGGTGAGGATAATCTACAAGGGGGCCCTTGTGTTCAGGCAACTGGAGGAACCCGCGAGGGATGCCATGGTCCGCTCGCTCATACCCCTATTCCTCCTAAGGCTCTTCAACTTCTACAAGCTAACCTGCTCGCTAAACTCTGGCCAGCTGATGTCCATCACCGAGGATGAGGCGTTGCTTTTCGAGAAGTTCAAGCCGGATCTCACCTTCGCTTGGAAGTCCATGGATCACAAAGTCTAGGGCGGGTTTATCCCCCGCGCCCATAAGAGGATGCACCAAAATCCTTTTATGGCCTGCCATTGCT
>JAITKK010000179.1 GCA_031278475.1 Deltaproteobacteria bacterium | reverse complement strand
GTTTAATCCAGGCCCCATGGTGGCTGCATTTGGAGCTATCCCTTAGAAGGATCTTCGGCTATCCTTAGGGAAAACCGTGGTATCTGTTAGGCGCGTGCAAGGCAAAAGTTAAAAATATGGGTAATCCCCGCGCTCGCCAGAAAATTCTAAGTAATTCCTTTCAAAGATCCCAAATGCCGGGCATTTTGCCTCATCCGGCCAAAAAAACATCAACCATGTCCAAAAACCATCAACTATGTCTTTGCTGGCTTTCTTTGCGGGCTATCTTAGTGGGATATGTTTTTGGGTGCTATTGGGTGGTATTTTGGAGTATTGGATGATATTAGCTGGTGAAGTATAGATTGTTAATCCATACAGCCCAAACCCCAAACATTACAGCCCAAACCCCGAGCATTGCAGCCCACTCCCAAAGCATTGCAGCCCACTACCAAAGCATTAAGCCCCCAACCCAAGCATCCGGTCTCTTGCAGGATAGGAAATTATACAAGTGATGTCAATTGCCTAAGTGGGATTTTAACAAAAATTTTTTCCTCCCAATTTAATTTAAAGCCTTATGGCATAAGGAGCAAAAGAGTATCGTTAACTTAATTTCCATATGCCTCGAGCATTTTGTCAAGGCGTATGCGAATAATGCCTGATACCTCAGACTTTGCTGAAGCCAAGGCTCTTGGGCAAGGCACCCAAACGTGAACCACGCTCCCTTTGTTAAACCATAGGGTAAGGGATTCCTACTGCATAAGAATCGAGTCGGTGTTAAGCAGGTTTGCAAGGGCGTTGCTGGTGTCGATTGTGAGACCGTTTGCGCCCGACTCCACCACGGCGTGGGCAGGCTTCGGCATCTCCCTTCCGGAGTTTATCCGGGACATTATGCTTTTAGCGACCTGGTTCTTGGGATCGAGCGCAAGGCACTTCTCGGCCGCCTCGGTGGCCAGGAACTTTTCGCCCAGGTTGAAGTAGATGGAGGACAACCTCCCCCAGCCCACGGAGTGGTCGGGCCTGTGCCCCAGGAACTCCCTTATGGGCATGACCATCTCCCGGAAGCGCCCGATGCCGGCCCCTGTGAAGTAGAGGGGTTCCAGGTTCTCCTCGTCGGCTGGGCCGTGCTCGAAGGCCTTGAGCAGGCACTCGAAGGCAAGCTGGAGGTTTTTCCTCTGGCGGCAGACCTGGGCCAGGAGCCTGTGGGTCTCCGGGTCGCTCTGGCCCTTCTTCCCCGGCATGTGGGAGAGGGCGCCCTCGGCCCTTCCCAGCTCGCCGGCCGCGAGGTAGGCCTTGGCGAAGCCCAAAAACGGCCTGTGGTTCTCCCCGTTCACCTTGGATGCCATGTGGTAGTACCTGGCTGCCTGCACCTCGTCGCGGAGCTTCAGGTAGCAGTCGCCCATGTCCATGAAGAGCCTGAAGCAACCAAGCTCGATGGGGAGCCTCAAGGGGAAGCACTGGTTGTCGAAGCTCTCTATGTCGAGGTCAAGGCAGGCCATGGCCTTCCAACCGGCCTCGATGGCCTCCTTGTAGCGGCCCTGGTGGTGGCGCAGCTTGCACAGGCGTATGTAGTTGTCGGGCAGGTAGCCCCTCTCCAGGAGCCCGAAGAGCTCCCTTTCGAATTCCTCGAAGTCGCCCAGGTTGTAGGCAAGCTCCTCCAGGTCCCTGATGAGGTACTGGACGTGGGGGAATCCCTTGCGCTCGGCCATTATATCGGTCATGAGGGATTTAGCGGCCTTGTAGTCCTTCTCCTTGACCAGGTTGGAGTAGGTGGTGTACATGGCATCGAACTTGAAGCCCTTGGGGGTCGCCATGGTGACGGTGGGGATCATCATGGCCTTCCCCTTCTTGGTGGCCGATGGCCTGGTGTGCTTCAGGAAGTAGTCCCTGTAGACCAGGCACTCGAACACGGTCTTCTCCTTTTCCTCGCCCGGGACGTTCCAGCGGATGCTGTGGAGGTCTTCCTTGGTCTTCAGCACATCCAGCCCCACGAATATGCGCCTGGGGGCGGCCACCGCCTGGAGGTTGGGGGTCACAAGGAAGAGGAACTCCGCGTCCGACTCCTTTGCGGCCTTCCGGAAGGCTATGACCGGGTCAAGCCTCTGGGGGTAGTGGATGATGTCTATGTTCTTGAGCTCGGCCAGTTCCTTGAGGCTGTTTTTGGCCTCCTTGGCCGTTAAGCCTGCCCCGTTCCCTATGAGCTTGATGCGCATGGGGTGGTCGAAGTTGTCTATTATGTCCTTGAGGTGGTTGTTGAGCTTCTTGCCCCAGCGGTCCACCAGGTAGAGCATGTCCACCCGGTCTATCTTGCCCCAGGGCTCTGCCGGGAAGTTGCAGCGGATGCGCCTCAGGTTGTGCTTGTAGGACTCCTGGTTGCGCCTCTCCCTCACCGATATGCGGTCCGACTTGAAGACCGCCATGTGGTACTCGCCGGTAGCCTCCTCCACGTGCACGAAGTCGTAGATGAAGGCCAGCCTCCGGTTGAGGCTCCACTCTATGAGGACCTTCACGTTCTCATCGAAGCAACCCACCCTAAGGGCCGCCTCCCGCCTGTGCATGAGGCTCACGTGGAGGACATGGTTGAAGTGGAACATGAACTCCCGGTTGAAGTCCCTGGAGACCAGCATCTGCTTGTCCAGGGTGAAGCGTTCCCCTGTCTTGTTGTCGGACACGGAGCTAGCCGCGTAGAGGTCCGAGTAGGCGAGCCCGGCCTCAGGGTTCTCGTCCAGGGCCTTGGAGAGGCACTCGAAGTGGTTGGGGTAGAAGAGGTCGTCGTCGCCCAGGTAGCAGACGTAGTCGCCTCTCGCCAGCTGCAACCCCTGGTTGAAGCGGATGGCGGCCCCTTTGTTAACGCTGTCCGGGACGTAGATGATCCTCGGGTCGGCAAATTTTTCCACCACCCCGGCGACATCCACCCCACCGTCGTTCAGGACGATCAGCTCCCAGTCGTCCATGGTCTGGATCATTATTGACTGAATGGACTCCGCCAGGTACTGGGGGCGGTTGTAGGTGGATATGAGTGCCGTTACCTTGGGGTGATCAGGAGAGGGCATGTGCTTACCTCGCATGAAGTGGGTTCTGGTTTGGTTCTTTCCTAATGGTGCCCAAGGCCGCTTCCGACAGCCCCGGGCACGTCTTCCTAGCCACAGGTAAGCAAAAGATATGCCATCATTCGGACTAAGGCAAAGCCCCGTGTCACCTATGTATTTTCCCCTTTGCGAGCTTTTGCGGGAGTGCTTTAAGAGCTTTTACAAGACTGGTTGTTTTTTTTGCGAGGCGGGCTGTTTTTTTTGGGTGGGCTGTTTTTTTTGAGGGGGGCGGATATGGGGTGGCTATCGAATGTGGATGTAGTGGTTTTGGGGGGTGTTGGATTTTTGGGGAGGATGCTTGTGGAGTGGATGACTGGAACCAATATATAAGTGTGGAAGTGGGGCCTTTTTGTGCGGCTCAGGCCTATGGGCTCAAGGCATATGGGCTCAAGGCCCGGGGACTCACGGCCCAAGGGCTAATGGCCAATAGGGTCATTGCCAATAGGCTCACGGCCCAGGGGCTTTTCACAAAATACCGTCACGCCCAAGGTGGATGCTATTGGCCGTTCTTGGCCTGAGCTTGCCGCAAACGGACCAAGTGCATCCCAGGGACAAGCTTACGCTTGGCAACCTACACTGGATAACCCACACGGGATAACCTGCAAGTTATAACCTATAGTCCGGAGCCCAAGTGAAGGGAGCTTTGAGCTTTTTAAGCGGCTACCAGCAAGCGTCCATAGGGCAAAGAGCCCTGGGCATGGTTCAGCCTTGCCCTAGCCTTGCCCTGGCCTTGCCCCAGCCTTGCCCTGGCCTTGCCCCAACCTTGATACTGCCCTGCTCCCAGCCTTCCCAAGCCTTGCCAGGGGCCGGGCTCTCCTGGGCTGCTGGGTGCTCCCCCCTATGAAGCCGGCGCGGTAAGTGCTACATTATATGAGTCGGGTGGAAGATGCACTTTGGGACTGCCTTTTGGTCCCCAGGCCTGTTGTTTGCCCGATGTGTCCTTGCGTCTTTGCGTATTTGCGTATTTGGATTGCTTTATGTTTAATTAGGTGTTATTGTTATCTTTTAGGTCTTATTTTCGCTATTAACAGTCCTTTTTCGGGGGGGATTGGCATTAACGCATTGATTTTAGGCAGAGGGAGCCTCTTTTTGGCCTTTGTCTTGCAGTGACATATGTTTGATGTTTGGCGCGCCTTTCTTGCGCCCATTACTCTCCGCCCCCCGGGCCTAAAAGTCTGGCTAAAGTCTGGCTAATGGAAAAATCTAAGATTTTTAGCGTAAGACATCGGATTTTTCCTTAAGTTCTCCGTTTGGTCAGCCGATAAAAGTTTTAAGCGGGGGGGACTCAAGGTGGCCGCGAAAACCGGGCAAATTGGCGAGTTGGTGCGCACCTTGGGAGCCCAGCTGAAAGACGCGTTCTCCTCCTCCGCGAAAACCGTGGATGCCGACAATGGTGCCTACACCCCCCGTTCGATGGTGGTCGCCAAGGTTAGCCGCAATGCGGTAGCCGAGCTGGTAAACCAGGCCAGGAACCACCCCCAGCGGGGCAACCTGGCATCCGCCAACCCCGCCTACGTGGCCCTGGCCGAGCTCACAGAGCTGGTCGGGAGGCCCGGGCTTGCCCTTGGGCTCAGGAGCGAGACCGGGGAGATAGGTTTCCTGGACCTTGACATGGACCCGGACGAGGCCGCCTTGAAGGGCGGCGCCTATCTTGACCGTCGCCAGAACAGGAACCTTTGGCGGCAGCTTAAGAACCTATCCGCCATGAAGGTGGACCGCACCATGCTGTCCCCGGCACGGCCCGTCAGATCCCCCGAGGATATGGAACTAACTGAGGATACGGTGGAAGAAGATGAAAATAGATAACATAAACCCATTCCAGACGAACAAGACGGACTCCAAGTCGACCAACGGCCTGAACAAGGGGTCCCTCCTGATCAACAACGCCCCTTCCGAGGACACCCAGGTAAGCTCCGGCGACACCGTCAGGATATCCGAACGCTCGAGGCTCATAAGCAAGGCGACCGAGCTTGCGACGCTCGCCCCGGACATCCGCTCCGAGAAGGTCGCCGACCTGACCGCGAGGATTGCCGCCGGCACCTACAACGTGAGCTCCAAGGACGTGGCCGAGTCCATAATCAGGAAGAGCATCTCTGGGATAATCTAGGATAGTCCCTTCTTCCCTGGTCTTGGCCCAAGCCAGGAAAGCCACAACTTCCACCTAAGACGGCCGCCCGCTTCCATGCGGGCGGCCATGAAGGTCGCTCGCATGGAAGCGGAGCCCCGGGCTCCGCTTTTCCAGGTCCGGGCCCATACACCCCATTACCCCCCTCCTCCCGCCCTGACCACTTAGTTCCCGCATACCCCGCACTTGGGGGCGCATCCCACCCCGTGGGCGCACCCTGAGGGCGGCGGCCCTTCCCCGGAGGCATCATGACCAGCCCCATGACAACTCCCAGCGCAAGCCCCACAACCAGCCCGAGAAGCGGCACCGCGGCATCCGTCATTAAGCAAGTGTTTGAGCGCAAGCCCGGAGCCAAGGGCCTTGGTCCCTCGCTAAAACTCGCGCTGACTGCCCTATGCGCGCTGTTTTTAGCGGCCTGCCCCTTCGGGCAGGGGTCTGAGGCCGTCACAAGGCCGGAGTTCAACCAGCTGAGCGGGAGGGTCACCAACCTCGAGGACATGGTGATAAGCCAGAGGGCCGGGGCCGCAGGCCCCGTGGGCCCAGGAACCCCTGCATTCCCCGGGACCCCGCCGGCCCCGCAGGCCGCCCCCAAGCCCACGGGGAGCGAAAGATCCCGCTACAACCAGGCGCTGTCGCTTCTCAAGGCCAAGAAGTACGCCCAGGCGGAGTCAGCCTTCAGGGCCTTCCTCACGGATTTCCCCAACGGGACGCTGTCCCCCAACGCCCGCTACTGGCTGGGGGAGAGCCTTTACGCCAGAGGGGACTTCCAAGGGGCCCTGACCGAGTTCAGGCAGGGGGCGAGGGACTACCCGCAGTCCGGGAAGGCCCCGGACTGCCTTCTGAAGATGGCCTACAGCCAGAGCAAGCTTGGGGACGCCCCGGGCGCCATGGAGAGCCTGAGGGTGCTCTTGGAGAGCTACCCAAGCTCCAACTCCGCCCAGATGGTCAAAAGCGGCCGCGCGAGCTTCCCGAAAT
>JAITKK010000058.1 GCA_031278475.1 Deltaproteobacteria bacterium | reverse complement strand
TTTTACCAACAAAATATCGGCTCTAAATTAAACAGAAGTCAAAATCCCTATGCGTTGAAGCTTAACGTGATTTTCAATGGATTGGATGATTTTTGCAATCATTTCCAAACCTGATTTTGTTTTTCCCCTTGTTTTGCGTAGATCCGTGTATTACTTATTTGTTTGGATTGATAATCTATCATACGGCACCAATTCGCATTTTAAAGCATCAAGCATTGCGTTGAATCTGGATGAAAATTATCTATTTTTACGTATTTTACCATCAAAATATTAGCTCTAAATTAAACAAAAGTCAAAATACCTATGCGTTGAAGCAAAAAGTGCTTTTTGAATGGATTGGATGATTTTTGTAATCAATTTTAAACTTGATTTTGGTTTTCCGCTTGTTTTACCCGGAACCGTGATTACTTATCTGTTTGGATTGGTGATTTATCATGCGGCGCAAATTCGCATTATAAAGCATCAAGTATTCCATTCCATTCCTTTCCATTCCATTCCATTCCTTTCCATTCCATTCCTTTCCCTTCCTTTTTTTTCCTTTCCCTTCCTTTCTTTTCCATTTTACACCTTTTTGCCCCATTGCGCCACATTTCGCAACATTTCCTTCCTTTATCGGATGCAGCTCAACACCTTAATGACTTGGGTAACCCGACACTCTCAATCAAGTCCCATCAGCTTCCAAGCATATGGGAGCCCTCATTTGCGATTCCCCAATCTAAAACGCCCTTTGCCAATTCCAAGTTGGTACAGCGACCAAAACATTTAAAATTATAGATCATCTTTCAATATCGCATCATATTTTTTGTCCGCCAAATGTGCGGCTTCTATGGCCATGGACCGGCTTTTTAATCGCGCTTTTGCCTCACTTTCCATTATCCTTGCTTTCATGTTTTCAACAATTTGACAATTTCTCCCTTTCTCTTTTTTTCCTTTCTCCCTTTCTCTCTTTTCTCCCTTTCTCCCTTTTCTCCTTTTCTCCCTTTCTCCCCCCTTTCTCCCTTTCTCCCTTTCTTCCATCTTTCCCTCTCTTTCATTCTCCCTTTCTCGCTTTCTCTCTCAAGTCCTATGATCCTCCATCTAATATAGATGTCTTCCCCAAGCGGCGGCCCGATCCTTGCCGATAAGCGCCCAACCGCCTCCAGACCTAGCTACCAAGCCCTTGGGGCAAGCATCGCCTTGCGGGTTGGCGTGTAATTTAAAAACATGCTCGGAAATTTTACATCCATTTTGCGGCATCCTCGGAAATTGAGTCAGGGCTTGACTATCCCTTATTTTGGTAAATTTAAGACTATTGCCTCATGTCTGGATTTTACCAATATTAGGCTTGAATAGTGTTAATGTAAAAAAATTAGATTGGACTATAATTTGACGCATATTTTGGGGCTTTTGCGGGTTTCCGCCAATGCCAAGACCTTTTGGGCCGCCGGGCCGCCCTCGGGGCGGGCCCGCCGCCCTAACGACAAGCCCAGGGAAGGACCACATGACCCAAGTCTTCGGATCCAAGTTCGACGCGGTCTGCGACATCCTGGACCGCAACCAGCGAAGCCGCACCAACCTTATCGCCATCCTCCAGGAGATCCAGGACGTGTACTCCTACCTCCCGGAGGACATCATGACCTACGTCGCAACCGCAATAGGCATCTCGCCCTGCGCGGTGTTCGGTGTCGCCACCTTCTACTCCCACTTCACCTTGTCCCCCAAGGGCAAGTACGTGGTCACGGTCTGCGACGGCACCGCCTGCCACGTGAGGAAGTCCCACGAGATAATCTCCGTGCTCCAGGACGAGCTCGGGCTCTCGGACGACAGGAAGACAACGCCCGACAGGCTGTTCACCCTGGAGACGGTAGCCTGCCTCGGGGCCTGCGGGCTTGCCCCCGTGGTGGTCGTGAACAAAGACGAGGTTCACGGCACCATGGACCAGGACAGGACCAAGGCCCTCGTTTCCGAGCTGCGCGGAAGGGAGGAACCAGATGCCTGAGGCTCTCACTTTGGAGGACAGGGCGGAGCGCTTCAAGGACTCGGCCTTCCACAACAAGGACAGGGTGGTCATCTGCGCTGGGACGGGCTGCATGGCCAACGGCTCCATGCGCATCTTCGAGAGGTTCAGGGAGGTCATCGGCAGCAAGGGCCTCAAGGTCCAGGTGGCCCTGCAGGCCGAAAACGGGGCCGACTGCACCATAGCCGAGACCGGCTGCCAGGGTTTCTGCCAGATGGGGCCGCTCGTGACCCTAAGGCCCAAGAACATCCTCTACACGAACGTCCGGGAGGGCGACGTGGAGGAGATTGTGGACACCACCCTCATAGGCGGCGGTTACGTGGAACGGCTGCTCTACGGCTTCCCCGACACGGGCGAGCGGGTGAGGGACATGAACGCCATCCCCTTCTACGAGAAGCAGCACAGGCTGCTGCTCGAGATGTGCGGGAACATAGACGTGCACCTCCTTGACGAGTACGTGTTCCGGGGCGGTTACTTCATGGCGAGGAAGGCCGTGGTGGAACTATCCGGGGAGGCCATCTGCCAGGAGATGCTGGCGTCCGGCCTGAGGGGCCGGGGCGGCGGGGGTTTCCCCACGGGCAGGAAGTGGGACATAGCCAGGGGCTTCAAGTCCGACGTGAAGTACGTGGTGTGCAACGGCGACGAGGGCGACCCAGGGGCCTTCATGGACCGCTGCGTCATGGAGGGGAACCCGCACGCGGTCCTGGAGGGCATGATCATAGCCGCCAAGGCGGTCGCCGCCACCCACGGCTACATATACGTGCGCATGGAGTACCCGCTCGCGGTCAAGAGGCTCAAGGAGGCCATACTCACCGCGAGGGAGGCGGGTTACCTGGGCGAGGGCATCTTCGGCACGGGGATGTCGTTCGACGTCGAGGTGAAGGAGGGGGCCGGGGCCTTCGTCTGCGGCGAGGAGACCGCGCTCATATCCTCCATAGAGGGGAAACGCGGCATGCCCACGCTGAAGCCGCCATTCCCGGCCGAGAGCGGGCTATTCGGCAAGCCCACGGTCATAAACAACGTGGAGACCTTGGCCACCATCCCGGTCATCATGCGGATGGGGGCTGCGGAATACTCCAAGATGGGCACCAAGGGCGCCAAGGGCACCAAGACCTTCGCGCTCACCGGCCATGTCGCGAACACGGGGCTCATAGAGGTGCCCTTCGGGACCACCCTCAGGGAGATCGTGGGCGACATAGGGGGAGGGGTCCTAAACAACGACGGCACCCTCGCGGGCTGCGACTTCAAGGCGGTGCAGATAGGCGGCCCCTCCGGCGGCTGCCTAACCAAGGAGCACCTGGATCTGCCCCTGGACTACGACAACCTCCAGTCGGTGGGGGCCATGGTGGGCTCGGGCGGGCTGGTTGTCATGAACCAGGAGACCTGCATGGTCCAGATAGCCCGCTTCTTCATGCAGTTCACCCAAAACGAGTCCTGCGGCAAATGCGTGGTCTGCCGGGAGGGCACGAGGCAGATGCTGGCCTTCCTGGACGACATAACGGAGGGGAGGGCCAACGAGGGCACCTTGGACGTCCTCGAGAGGCTCGCAAAGACCGTCAAGACCGGCTCCCTCTGCGCCCTGGGGAAGACCGCCCCCAACCCGGTGCTCTCCACCCTCAAGTACTTCAGGCAGGAGTACCTGGAGCACGTGGTCAACAAGAAGTGCCCCACGGGCAACTGCGAGAGGCTCCTCACCTACCTGGTCATTGCCGACGACTGCAAGTCCTGCGGGCTCTGCGCCAAGGTCTGCCCGGTGGGGGCCGTGAGCGGGGCCAAAAAGGAGCCCTACCTGATAGACCAGGAAAAGTGCATAAAGTGCGGCGCCTGCTTCAAGAAGTGTAAGTTCAAGGCCATCAGGAGGGGCTGAGGCCCCTTTTGGGCACATCGGGGCAAACCCTAGTTGTCATTTCCCGCCCCGCCCGGGGGGCGGGGCCCGCCGGGGCCGAAGGCCCCGGGCGGGATTTAGCCTAGCGAGGATTTATGAAAGCCCAAAGCGTGACCGTCGACAGGTTGCAAGTGGACATGGCGGGCGAGCGGAACCTGCTCGAGCTGGTCAGGAAGGCCGGGGTGGAGCTACCCACCTTCTGCTACCATTCGGAGATATCGGTGTACGGGGCCTGCCGCATGTGCCTCGTGGAGGTGGACGGCAGGGGCATAGTCCCCGCCTGCTCCACCAAGCCGGAGGACGGCATGGTGGTGCACACCAACACCAAGGACGTGCGGGAGATGCGCAAGATGGTGGTGGGGCTGATGCTCGCGGCCCACGACCAGAGCTGCACCAGCTGCCCCAAGAGCGGCGACTGCAGGCTGCAGTACGTCGCGAGGCAGCTGGGGGTGGGCGAGACAGGCCTCAAGCCCATGAAGCGGGAGGGGACCCTTGACACCTCGTCGCCCTCCATCCTGCGGGACCCCCAGAAGTGCGTCCTCTGCGGCGACTGCGTGCGCACCTGCGACGAGATCCAGTCGGTGGGGGCCCTTGGCTTCATAAACCGCGGGGCCAAGGCCATAGTGGGGACCTCCTTCATGAAGGGCATCGGCGACATCGAGTGCGTGGGCTGCGGCCAGTGCGTGAAGGTCTGCCCCGTGGGGGCCCTGACGCCCAAGTCCGAGATAGACCTCGTGTGGAAGGCCATATTCGACCCCAAGAAGAAGGTCGTGGCGCAGATAGCCCCGGCCGTGAGGGTGGCCATAGGCGAGTGCTTCGGCAAGAAGCCCGGGGCCCTGACCGTGGGCAGGCTGGTGACCGCCCTGCGCAGGCTTGGCTTCGACCAGGTGTTCGACACGGCCTTCGGCGCCGACTTCACCGTGGTGGAGGAGGCCAGGGAGTTCCTCGCGAGGCTCAAGGAGAGGCGGAACCTTCCCCTCTTCACCTCCTGCTGCCCTGCCTGGGTGAAGTTCGCCGAGCAGTATTACCCGGACTTCCTGGACAACCTCTCCACCTGCCGCTCCCCCCAGCAGATGTTCGGGGCCATAACCAAGGACCAGCTCACCGCGGACGGCTCCGTCGCGAGGGAGGATCTGGTGGTGGTGTCCATCATGCCCTGCACCGCCAAGAAGTTCGAGGCGCGCCGCGACGAGTTCAAGGTGAACGGGGTCCCGGACGTGGATCTCGTGCTTACCACCCAGGAGCTCTCCCAGATGGTGAAGGAGGCCGGCATGGACTTCAACAACCTGGAGCTGGGCGCCTTCGATCTGCCCTACGGCTTCTCAACGGGGGCCTCGGTAATCTTCGGCTCCTCCGGGGGGGTGAGCGAGGCGGTCCTGCGCTACGCCGCCGAGGCCCTGGAAAAAGGCACCCCCAAGGAGTTCAAGCAGTTCAGGGGCAACGACAACCTGGTGACATCCGAGATAACCATAGGCAAGGACAAGCTCAGGCTCGCGGTGGTGAGCGGGCTGCGCAACGCGAGGGACCTAATTGACAGGATCAGAGCGGGGGAGGTAGAATTCGATCTGGTGGAGGTCATGGCCTGCGTCTCCGGCTGCGTGAACGGCGGCGGCCAGCCGGTAAGCTTCGACAAGGAAGCCGTCAAGGGCCGCTCCAAGGGGCTCTACGACAACGACCGCATGCTTCAGTTCCACGTGTCCTCCGACAACCCCTACCTGCAGAAGATCTACTCGGAGCACGGGGAGGGCTACTTCCACCACCTGCTCCACACCGCCTTCCTGAACCGCAAGCGCATAGACGAGGAGGACTTCACCCTCTTCGCCCCTGGCGGCGACAAGGCTCTGAAGCTCGAGATCTGCTTCGGGACCAGCTGTTACCTGAGGGGGGCCCAGGACCTCTACAAGCGGCTGATGGACCACATCCGCGGGAAGGGGCTCGAGGACAAGATAGAGTTCAAGGCCAGCTTCTGCCTGCAGCACTGCAAGAACGGCCCCTCGCTGAAGGTGAACGGCAAGCTGATCGAGGCCTGCACCTTCGAGAAGGCCGTCTCCGCCATAGGGGAATCCGGGGTCATGGGCGCCTGAGCCGGGGCGGGGCCCGGGGCTCCCCGCGGGCGTTTTCGGCGAACGCCCGATAGCCCGCGCCCTTATAGCCCAAGCCCCGGCGTAGAAACCAAAGGCCAGGGCCGCACCCGGGGCCCGGGCCCAGCACCAAGGCAGGCGCGGGCAAAGCCCGCGCCAGGAGCCCTGCCAGGTAGCCATGCACTCCAAAGTAATCTACACCATAGCCGCGAACTGCCAGGACTGTTACCGCTGCATCCGCGAATGCCCCGTCTCGGCCATACGCATAGACGACAACCAGGCCATGATCGAGGACTCGCTTTGCATTAAGTGCGGAAACTGCGTCCGGGAGTGCCCCCAGCACGCCAAAACAATCAGGTCGGACCTGGACGAGGCCAAGGCGCTCCTCGCGGGCGACAGGCCCGTCATAGCCTCGGTCGCGCCCTCCTTCGCCGCCTACCACACGGGGCCTTTGACCAAGAGGCTGCCATCGGCCCTGAGGGGCCTGGGCTTCCTGCACGTGGCCGAGACCGCCGAGGGCGCCAAGTACATAACCGACAAGTCCCTCTGCGAGGATGCCCCGGGCTCGGTCTGCACCGCCTGCCCGGTGGTGGTCAACTACGTGGAGAGGTACCGCCCGGAGCACATAAAGTCCCTCATCCCGATCGTCGCCCCGCTCATAGCCCACGGGAGGCTCCTTAAAAGCAGGTTCCCGGACGCCCTGGTCATCTTCATAGGTCCCTGCGCCGCGAAGAAGGAGGAGATCGCCCGCCCCGAGAACCTCGGCGCCGTGGACGTGGCCCTTACGTTTCGGGAGCTGGACCAGTGGCTCGCGGACGAGGGCATAAACCTCGAGGAGTGCAGCGTCTCAAACTTCGACACCTTCTTCGAGACCGGCGAGGCCAGGCTCTTCCCCATCGAGGGCGGCATGCTGAGGACGGCCGGCATCCTGGGCGACGGCATGGAGGCGGACGTCACCAGCCTGTCCGGCCCCTCCGAGGTCATGGAGCTCTTCTCCGGGCACGGCGGCTTCATAGGCAAGAGGATAGAGCCCATGTTCTGCAAGGACGGCTGCATAGGCGGCCCGTCCTTTGCCGGCCGGGGCTCGGTTTTCGAGCGCCGGGAGAACCTCATAAACTACGCCAAGGCCTTCCACGAGGCGTCCGACCTCTCCGGCAAGGTGGCCATCCCCGTGGACTACGAGTTCGTGAACGGGAAGCGGGAGGAGCAGCGCTACACCGAGGACCAGATTAACAAGGTCTTCGAGCGCACTGGGAAGACCGACCCCGTCTTCCAGCTCAACTGCGGGGCCTGCGGCTACAACAGCTGCCGGGAGAACGCCCTGGCCGTGCTAAGGGGCATGGCCGAGCCCGAGATGTGCATACCCTACATGAGGCGGCTCGCCCAGCAGAGGACGGACCGCATAATGGAGACCATACCCAACGGCATAGTGGTCCTGGACTCGGATCTCAACATGATCAAGATGAACCCGGCCTTCATGCGCATGTTCATGTGCAACAACGGCATCCTGGGCCGCAGGGTGTCCTACCTTCTGAACGCCGAGGGTTTCGAGAGGCTCCAGGCCGGGGAGGAGGGCGAGTACGAGTCCATAAGGACCAAGTACGGCATCCGCTACCACGAGATCCTCTACCCGTTGCGCGACGAGGGCCAGTACGTCGGCATCTACTCCGACATCTCCAAGATAAAGTACGACACCAAGCAGCTGGACGTGATCCAGGCCCAGACCCTGCAGCACGCGAGGGAGTTTTTGGAGCACCAGGTCAGCTTCGCCCAGGGCATGGCGCATTTCCTGGGCAAGTCCACCGCCAAGTCCGAGGAGATCGCGAAGCGCATAATCTCCCTATACGAGGACGAGGAGGATAAGGGCTAGCTTGAACTTCATTGCCGACATATCCTGCCAGCGCCTCAAGCGCGACAACATGGTCTGCGGGGACGCCTTCCTTGTCAAAAGGAACTCGCACGGTTCCGTCTTCGTGGTCTGCGACGGCATAGGCTCGGGCGTCTACGCGAACATAGCCGCCATCACCTGCGCTAGCCGCATAATGGAGCTCTATGAAAGCGGGCTCCCCATCCGCATGACCAGCGAGACGGTCGCGGCCTCCATGCACCGGGCCAGGACCGAGGATATTCCCTTTTCGGCCTTCGTGGTGGCCGTGATCTTCCCGGACGGGCACTTTTTGGCCTACAACTACGAGAACCCGGTCCCCATCCTGATACAGCAGGGAACCGCGAAGGCCCTCAAGCCCAGGTTCTACACCGCCGGCTTCGAGGTCATAGGCGAGATGGTGGGCCACCTCCCGGAGGGGGACTCGCTTTTGCTCTTCTCCGACGGCGTGAGCCAGGCCGGCATGGGGTTCGGCTACGATTTCGGCATAGGAGCGGACTTCGTGGCGAACCAGGTTACCCAGCTCCTAAAGGCCGGCACCCCGCTTGAGGGCATCCCCGAGGCCATCGCCGAGCTGTGCAGGAAGCTCTCTGGTAACGAGCACCAGGACGACACCTCCATCCTCTGCGCTCACGCGAGGAAGGCCAAGGAGCTCACCCTTCTCTCCGGGCCCCCCTCCAAGCGATCCCTTGACTCCGTCTACTCCGAGGAGTTCATGTCCATGCCGGGGAAGAAGATCCTCTGCGGCTCCACCACGGTCGAGATAGTCGCGAGGGAGCTCCACAAGGAGGTTGAGCCCATAATAGGCGCCAACATGGGCGAACCCCCCGAGTACCTTGTGGAGGACGTGGATCTCGCGACCGAGGGAGCGGTCACCTTGAACCAGGCCTACAACATCCTGGACGAGCCCCCGGAGAACCTGTCCAAGAAGTCCATGGTCGAGCGATTCTGCCTGCTCTTAAGGGAGGCCGACGTCATCCACCTCATGATAGGAAACGCCAAGAACCTCGCCCACAAGGATCTGATATTCAAGCAGATAGGCGTCCGCGTGCGGATGACTGCCATCAACCTGATAGCCAACAAGCTCAGGGACATGGGAAAGCTTGTGACCGAGAAGTACTACTAGCCACAGCCTGGCTCCGCTGCCTGCCTCCGCCGCAACCCGCCGCAACCCGCCTCAACCAGCCGCAACCCGCCGCAACCCGCCGCCACTACCCTTCGCCACTACACGCAAAACATCCTCAAAAACCCGCCCTTGACGCAAACCCCCGCCCTTACCGCGGAACCCTCGCGGACAAAGCCGCTAATTCCCCAACAAAG
>JAITKK010000017.1 GCA_031278475.1 Deltaproteobacteria bacterium | reverse complement strand
ATGCCTTTACGCTCAAGCCATAAGGCTCATGGCGGCCCCGTATGCCACGGTGAACTGCGGCTTGGGGACTACCTTTATCTCCGTCATGAGCTCGTCTTCCATGGCCTCCACCAGCCCCGCGTTCTGGGCGGGACCCCCGTCAAGCCAGACCGTGTCGGCCGTGACCCTGCCCAAGAGCCCCGCGGCCCTTCTCGCGACCGAGGCGTGCAATGCCCTGATGACGCTCTGGGGCGGGACGCCCCGTGCCAAGAGCGAGACTATCTCGCTTTCGGCGAATACCACGCAGGTGCTGTTTAGCTCCACCTCTTCCCCGGGAAGCTTTGAAAGCTCCTGGAACTTGGAGAGAGGCACGTCCAATAGCCTTGCCGCTAGCTCGAAGAAGCGGCCGGTCCCGGCCGCGCACTTGTCGTTCATCCTGAAATCCGTCACCTCGCCGGTCTCTGACAGCTTTAGGGTCTTCAGGTCCTGGCCCCCTATGTTTATCGCCTGCCTCGCTGTTCCCCCGCTTATCTTAAATAATCCGAGCGCGTTGGCCGAGAGCTCGTCCATCCTTTTGTCGGCCTTCTTGTAGAGGCTCTTGCCGTAGCCGGTGGAGCATATCGGAAGAATTTCGCCTTCGGGCACGCCCAGCTCGGAGCGGCCCTTGGACATGAGCCCGTCAGCCAAGGAACTCTGTTCCGGGGCGGTGGGGACCAAGCCGCTCCAAGAGATGCCATCATTGTCCGCGATGACGCACTTGATCGCGGTGCTGCCCAGGTCAAGCCCTACCTTATACGGCACGTTTGGCCTCCAGTGTCGGCCGGAACGCCTCCAGCCTTGTAAGTATGTTCTGGCTGTCCTCGTGGGAGTAGTCGGTCTCTATGCGCAGGAACCTGAGCCCCCACGAATGCACCGTCTCCTCCAGCATGAAGGAGTCGAGATCGTAGGGATGGCAGCCCTTGAGCAGATGGAACACCACCCCCCTGATGTCAGCGAGGTTGGTCGCCTCCTTGATTATGGCGGCCCTTCTGTCGTTTGCCGCGAACACCGGGCAGAGGCAGCCCAGGTGGTAGGTCTCGGCCAAGGCCTTCAGGAGGCCCCGCTCCGACTTGTCGCCCACCTCCACGTGCCTGGGGAGTATCCTCTCGGATGAGCAAAGATCGTCCCCAAGCACCTGCAACCCCGCCCTCTCTATGAGGTTCAGTATCTTGAAGTTGGGGAAATACACGGGCGAACCTGTAAGGAACACCCCGCCGGTTCTGACTCCCCCCAGGGGGGCCTTGGCATCCGGTTTCCCTGCTTTGTCGGATAGGGCCGAGACAAGGGTCTCCAAGCTATCCTGGAAGCGCTCGGGCAGATCCCTGAACAAGCCGGACAACACGATTGAGAAGAACTGGGAGCCTATGAGGCCCTGCCTCCTAAGTTCCGTGAGCCTCAGGAATGCTAGCCTGATGCCCTCAAGGCGCTTGATGGACTCCAATAGCCTTCCCCTCTTGAGGGGGAGCCCCCCTTGCTCCTTTAGGAACACCGAGAGACCGTGCACCTCGGAGAGCCACAGCTCCTTGGGGCCGTCACCTTCCTTGATCCTGGGCACCTCCAGCTCGAGCACCGGCTTCTCGAAGCCGCCGAAGAGATCCCTTGTCTCCTTGAAGCGGGCCAGCCAGTCGCAGGTGAGCGGTATCACCCAGGGCACCCGCATGAGCCCAGGATCGAGCTCCGTCGCCCCCAGTATGGACTTAAGCGTGGGGCACATGAGCGCTGGGAGCCTCGGCGAGGTGAGGTTGGAGGCGGCGTAGGAGCCGCCGTAGATCTTCACCGGGAAGAAGCCCTGGGCCAAAAACAGCTCCACCGGCGCCTGCAGGCATAACATGGCCGCGACAGGCATGCCCACCCTCTCCTCCACGGCGGCTATGGAGGGGTCCTCGAAGAGGTCCAGGAAGTAGGCGAGCTCGGGGATATAATCCTCCCTCGCCCTGAGCCTCCCCAGCTCGGCCGACCACTCGGCAAGGGCCTTGTCCCGGGCGCGGCTTAGCGCCCTTTCCCTCCTGTCAGCGGATCCCGCCATGCCTGTGAGCCTTTCCCTTCCCAAGGGCCAACCCCGGGGAGGATGCCAAGAGCGTCTTCCCGGCGTACTTGTAGCACAGCGCCCCGCCCGCCGCGCAGGAGCCCAGGCACTCGCCGCAGTTTATGCAGTCGGACACCTGCACGTCCGGGTCGCCCCCGTCCTTGAAGATCTTGCGGACGTCCATGGGGCAGCCCCGCTGGCAGGTGCCGCAGCCGTGGCACAGGGCGGGATCTTTCAAAAGGTGCGGGAGCGTGATGGGCTTGAAGAGGTGGATGAGGGCAAGCAGCGGGCAGAAGGTGCAGAAGAAGCGGGGCCTCGCGAAGATGCCCGCCAAGGTGCCCCCGGCTATCAGCACGGAAAGCGTGGTTATCACCAGGGTCGCCGTGTTGGTGCTGTCTATGGCGAAGTACTGGGTCTCCAGGGCGAAGAGCGGGAGTATTGGCTTGCCCGGGCAGATGGAGCAGAAGGGAAGGTAGAAATCCGAGTGCAGGAGCCCCAGGTTTATAAGGACCGGCCCCACCATGAGCCAGCCCAGGAGGATGTACTTTATGGGGCCAAGGGCCTTCAGCGTCTCCGGCGAGAATTTCCCCTCCGGGAAGCCAAGCTTGCGGCGCAGCCAGGTGATCCAGTCCTGGAAGAGCCCGAAGGGGCACACGAAGCCGCACCAGAGCTTCCCCAGCATGACGACCAGGAAGGCGAAGAGCAGGAAGTAGGCCAGGGCCCTCAAGCCCTGGTAGCCCATGAGCTCGTTTAGGGTGAGCCCGAAGCCTATGTAGCCCTGGAGGCCCATAAGGTAGCACTGCCCTCCGCAGCCCGACACGTAGGGGCAGGCGAAGCAGGGCACAGCCGGGCCCAACTGTATGCCGAAACGCCCCCCGTACATGAGTATCACGAAGGACAAGTGCTGGACGATTATCCTGTAGCGCCTGACAAGCATTATCCGGTCCTGGCTGGGATTCGGGCGTGGCCGTGTCTCTTCCCCGCCGCGGGACGGGGGCGGGGGCAGGGTCAGGCGGGGCCAATCGCCTAAATCAGGCTATAATCATTTCTGGTTTCAGATAATGTCAGATAATAATTCTGATCCTGGCATCGCGATCAAAACCGGGATGGGTCTTGGCGATGCCCATGGGTTATTAGGTATTCAGGACCGGGATGTAAGGAGTGAGGGGTTTTTGTGGGTATCAGGGGTTAACGGAACGCAAGTGAGCGGCAAAAGCCAGCCCCCGCCCGTCCCTGTGGCCAGAGGCCGCATTATTTCCCAATAGTCATTTTACGGGCAAGCAAACGTTAAATCAATCCGCCCCCTTTGGGGCCTCGGCCAGAGGAGCTTCCATCCCTGGGCCCCCTTCGGGGGCCCAGGGGAAAGGCGTGTTAGAATGTGATTGTGGGATTGTAGGCCCAGGCCCGCAGCCCCACGGGATTTTTTCCAAAAAATACACGCAAAACCAGAAACTTATATATAAATTAAAGGAGATCATACCAATGGGAGATAATAATGAAGAAAATAAGCAAATTGATGTGAAACAGGAGGCCGACGCGGCGCAAGCCGCGCCTGATTCCAAGGCCCCGGCCCAAGACGCGGCCCAAGACGCGGCCCAAGATACCTCCAAAGATGCGGCCCAAGACGCTGGCAAGGAAGCGGCCAAGGACGCTGCCGTTCCCGACCCAAAGGCGGATGCGGCCGAGAAGAAGGAGGCCAAGCCCGAGCTAAGCGAGGCGGAGAAGAAGGCACAGCACGAGAAGCTGGTTAAGCGCAACAAGATGCGCATCAACTTCACGCTGAACCTCATCATGGCCGTTATCTTCGCCTGCGCGGTCCTGCTTCAGGTGAACCACTCCATAACGGAGAAGATAAGGCTGGGGGCCTTGGACACCTTTTTGGCGTTCCTAATAAGCCTGCCGCTGGCCTTGGTGGGTGTCTACATAGGCAGGAAGGTGAAGGACTTCTACGAGCCCTCTGGCGAGACGGACGAGCGGGAGACTTTCGGCTGGAAGCTCATCCTGCGCATAGTGTGGCCCTACGTGTTCTTCTTCGTCATAGTGGTGCTGCTCACCTTGCTTCCCTACGTCATAATAGGCCGCAACACGACCATCCCGGCGTAGCCGGATTAGCCGGTTTAGCCGGATTTAAGGCCCTGATGGACTTGGGCCCCAGGCCTTGGGCCCTTGGCCCAAGGCCAAGGCCCAAGGGCTCAGTAGGGCCTGACCGCGTAGCTAAGGGATCGCCTTTTTAGGTATCTGACCGCTAGGATGAGGCCGGTAAGCCCCAGGGAGCCGAAGAAGAGCAGGAAGCCCAAGGCCTCGTGCATGTTCGCGTAGCGGGAGCGATGGACGTTTAAGGTATAGGCGTACACCGAGCCGTCCTTGGTCTGACCCACGAAGTACAGGGGCTTAGCGTCGGCCGAGCGCCCGGCGTTGAGGGTCGGGTCGTGGTCCGGGACAAAGCCATTGCCGCCGCCCTCCTCCGGCAGGTAGCTACCGGAGGAAGGCCCCTTGGCATCGTAGACGGTGTAGCTCATGGGGGCCCCTGGCCCCATTGGCTGCAATGAGAAGGTCTCGCCGGTCTGCGGCCAGTACAGGTAGCCTGAGCTTGCCATGAGGTAGTCCGGCCAGGCTGGCTCGGCCGCGTCCGAGGGCGGGAGCTTGTAGGCTCCCAGCTGGTCGCCGAAGATCATGGTGGAGGCCTGGGCGTACATGCGCCTGCCGCCCACCATGGCCGTGCCCCTGACGTCGGCAAGCACCGTCGTACCGGAGACAATGTCCAGCTCGTAGTTGCCTTCCGGGAAGGTCCCTCCGTACACGACGGGCTCGGGGGCCCTAGCCCCCTTCCCCCTGAAGCCCTGGAGCACTATGAGCCTGTAGCTCCAGGCGGCATCCGAGATGGGCTCGCCCGTGCTGGAGGATAGCTTGAGCTCAAGCCTCATGTTGCCGTTCCGCTCCCTGGGGAAGCGGAGGTAGTCCCACTTGAGGAAGGTGGGGAGCCCCTCGTCCGCCCAAAGGCACAGGGCCTGGGACATGGCAAGCGACACCACCACGAAAATGAATGCTAGCCTCATGTATATGGCCTTGGGCATGGGACCTGACCTTGGCTGAAGGCCCTTTTGCGGGCCTGTCCCCTGGGAAAACTGCTCCCTCGGAATTTGGAACCTTTTAGTTCCGAGCCTTGGGGCATTGGATTGTTGGATCATTGGATTTTTGGAGCATTGGAGCATTGGATTATTGGAGCATTGGAGCATCATAACCTAAAACATTCGAACATTTCGCCACACTTCCATCAAGGCAACCGAGCCCAATCCTTACCGGGCGATCCTTCCCATGCGATCCTTCCCATGCAATCCTTGCCTAAGATGTGGGCCTTCCTAACGGCAAGTCCTACCGTAAAAGCGTAAGAGCCCAAAAAAATCATACCACAATCCCTATTGCCGCCATCAAGGAACTTTTCATGGTTCATGGTTCTTGGTTCATGGTTCTTGGTTCATGGTTCCTGGTTCCTGGTTCTTGGTTCTTGGGGCCTTCCCACAATGCCCTTGTTTCCGCCGTCCAGGCCCTTTCCCTGAAGGGATTGGCCGCAATGGAAGGTTGCTTGATGCAGCAGTTGATGGCAGCGTCTGCGGCTCATAGGTTTATTTTGCCATTGTTATGGGAAATCATGCGTTGTTTTCAAATTGC
>JAITKK010000197.1 GCA_031278475.1 Deltaproteobacteria bacterium | reverse complement strand
ACTGGCCCCCTAGTTTTCCAGGCGCTGGCGGTAGGGGTAGTAGTCGCCCCTTCTTACCCGGTGGGTCTTCATGATGATGGCCTCGTTGGTCCCGGTGTGGAAGATAAGCCGCCTGCCCTTGAGGCCGCCCACATCCTCGGACACCACCTTGATGCCCTTCTTTTTGAGAATTTTTCTAGCTATGTTGACGTTCTTGCCGCCCGTCTTGGCGTCCCTTGCCCCGGGTATGGAGGCCCCGCCGAAGATCTGGGCCTCCAGGTCCTCGATGCGGCTGCCCATGCGGGTGAGCTTGGCGACCAGCTGGTGTATCGCGAAGTCGCCGTAGTCGGCGGAGGGGGAGCCGAAGAAGCCGCTCTTGGGATACAGGAAATGGTTCATGCCGCCAATCCTGAGCCGCCTGTCGTGCAGACAGACCGCCACGCATGTTCCCAGCACCGCGGAGATCATGGCCTGGTTGCCGCAGGTGAAGATCGCCCCCGGTGCCAGGTGGTAGCGGTAGGCCTCCACGGATTTGTTGGTAGTCACAGACATTTTGGGTACCCCGAAAGAGATTTGTATATCCGATAACGCAGGAAAGGGCTGGGACGGCACAAAAAGGCGTGCCTTTGGCACCTTGTGCCTGTGGAAGCCAAGGCGTCCCTATGTTAAAGGCCGAAATCCCGCGTTTTTTTAATCTGTCGCTAAAGTTAGGCTGCTTGGCTCATGGATCCAGGAATAGATACAGCAAAAACCTGAAAAACAGCGAAAACACCTAGCAGAAGTAAAAGCTAGCTAAATATCGAAAATTACGTCAAATAAGGCCATGTTGCAGTAAAGGCGGCTGAAAAACAGCCTCAAAGCCAAAAAAGTTTCACTGATGAACATACAATAGCACTAGCATTAGAGCAATGCAAGGAATTTTTCATCTATTTCGTATTTTATTTTCACAAATCTTATCAGACGCTCCAGATAAGGATAAATATGGCTAACATTAGGTCAACTTTTATATATTATAATAAGGCGACAACATAATATATATGTATTGACGGCAATTAAGCCACTATATATTGTGCTTGCTCCTAAATTCGTGCTAATCCTAGGCTCAGTTGGGTAACTTGGATCCAAAGCCTGGGGATCGTCCAAGGCCCTGGCCCTTGGGATGCCTCCCGTGACGAGCACGATACCCGGGAGCCCGGGCCAGACTATAGGCAAGTCTTTCGGCCATGCCCTGGGGATGGCACCACAAGCCATGGCGCCTTTGGCTGCCAGCTGATTTATATGACACAGCCCCTAATCACTTATTATAGGGATATGCGGAAGGGATTCAAGGGTAGGTGTGCCTGGCTTGGGGCATGCTTTGGGGTGTGGCTTGGCGCATGGTCTTGGGGCAGGGTCATTGGCGCAAGGTCTTGGGGCAGGGTCTTTGGCGCATGGTCTTGGGGCAAGCTTTGGTGCCCTGCCAAGGCCAGCCTTGGTGTTGGGGCAGGGCGCAGGCGTTTGGGCTCAGGCATTGGCCTCCATGGGGCTGCCAATGGGCTGCCTGGGGGCTGCCACGGCCTGACGCAAGCATTGTAGCACTACATTTGCATAAATTCCACATATCTTTTTCCCTCTAAAATTATCTCTTGTTTTATGGGATTGCATGACTTCCTGTCTTCCTTTCTTTCTTCCATCCTCCGTTCCTTCCTCCCATCCTCCCTTCCTCCCGTCCTTCCTCCCGTCCTTCCTCCCATCCATCCATCCTTCCTTCCATCCTCCCCACCCGCCCGCATCCTGCGGGCGGGTGGGGCTTGCGCATGGCCTGTGGTGCGATCCTTTGGGGGGGCTTTCCGAAGTCCCCGGGCTTTTTCCGGGCATGGGGGGTCCTGGATCTCTAGCGGGTAACCCTCGAAAAAATCCCCGCAACCAAGGCCTGGATTGTGGCAAATCATAAGCGGCAATTAAAAAAAGTGGCATAGGCAGGCACTTTTTGTTAAAATAAATAGGTTGCGCAAGCCTTGATGCCTATCATGGGCAAGGCCCGGGGCCTTCGCAGTTACCGGGCCCAGGAATGCCACACTTGGGAGAGCGTTCTGAGCATGAAAGTCTGGAAAGTGCTTTTTTCCTCCTTTTTCTAGCATTTTTCCCTTTTACAGGAGCTCTCCCGGGGTGGCTTTTTTTCCCTAGGGGCCTATGAGGCCTATTAGGCCCATAAGCCCCGTAATGCCCATTCTGGCCAATGCGCCCCCTGGCATCCGCCTCTTTCCTTGGACTTCCCCTCTAACAGCCCAGCCCTTTCCCCCGCCCGACAAAATCCCACGGAGGACCGGCAGCCTTATGCACAGAGCCTTGCTAGCACATACCGACGAGATAGACGACGTGGAGTACGCGATAGAGGATCTAATGCGCCAGATAGACATGTCGCAGTTGCTCCCCAACTCGGTTGGCATCGTGTACTGCGACCCTGGATTCTACTTTTCGGGCGTGTGCAAGGCCCTGAACGAGAGGCTCCCGTTCCCGGTCCTGGGCTCCACCACCATCACCGCGGCTGTGTCCGACAGCAGGGTGTCGCAGATACTGGCCCTGATGATCCTCACTTCGGACAACCTCACGTTTTCGGTTGCCTGCTCGGACGAGCTCAAAAGCGGCGACGACTCGGTGGTGGAGAGGTGCTACGCCAAGGCCAGGGAAGGCATGGAGGGGGAACCGGCACTCATAATGACCTACTACCCGCTGGTCTCCGACTACGACAGGGACCGCATGGTGGACATCCTCTCCGAGACCTCTCCAGGGATCCCCATCTACGGGACGCTCACCTCCAGCCCCGCCCTGGACAGCTTCACCGAGGCCAGGATCATCTACGGGGACGGGGGCTTCAACGACCGCATGAGCCTCCTGCTCATCTACGGCGACATAAAGCCCCGCTTCTACCTGGGCACCTTCTCCGAGGAAAAATACCTGAAGGACAAAGGGGTCATAACCGCGGCCGAGGGCAACCGCATAATCACCATCAACGACATCCCGGCCAAGGACTACCTCATACGGATAGGCCTCTCGGAAGACGAGGCCGGGAACCTGCTCTTCCCAGAGCTCTTCCCCATCTTCCTGGACTACAACGACGGCACCCTCCCCTACATCCGGGCCATGATAACCAACCTGGAGGACGGCTCCGTGATCTTGAACGGTGGCGTGAGGAAGGGGGCAGCCCTCTCGGTGGGGAACATCGATGTCTCGGATCTGCAGATTTCGGTAGACAGGACCCTTGAGGCCATGAAGGGCGAGAAGGGCTTCTCCCTTGCCATCTTCCACTCCTGCGCGGCCCGCTACTTCGTGCTCTTCGACTACGACGTGGAGATCGAGACAAAGGCCATAAAAGGCAACTGGGAAGCCGGTAACCTTGTGCCCTACATATTCTGCTACTCCGGTGGCGAGATCTGCCCGGTCATAAACCCCGACAACACCCTCACCAACAGGGTGCACGCCTACACCATATCGGTCTGCATATTCTAGGGGCCCAAAGGCCAAGGCCAAGGGCCAAAGGCCAAAGGCCAAGCCCCAAAGTCCAAGTCCAAGGCCCAAGGCCGTCTTCCCTTTGAATTGGGCCAAGGGCCGGTCACCCGGCCATTGGCCCAAGATCCTGCTTAGTGGCGCCAAACCCTCTATCCAAGGGTAACCACCACGGCTGGTAGCATAAAAACATATTTAAATATCTAATTTTAAAGGGGGGTTCCTCCAACCCGAGAAAGGCAAAAGGCCTAGAAAGGCAATAGGCCAAAAAAGGCAATAGGCCAAAAAAGGCTATGCCTAGGTCAAGGCCATCCGGGCAAAGGATCCCAAGGCAAGCCCTTGGGGCATCGGCAAGGGACCGCCACAGGTTGGGGCTCCAAAATCCCGAAAAACACTGCCAAGGTCCCAGAGTTTTGTGGATTTTTGGCATTACTTTTGCGTAAGAACCAGGCCCAGAGTTCTGGCCAGGGGCGCGAGCCCCTGGCCTTGGCTAATAAGGCCTTGATTATCGGCCCTGACTTTGGGCCTTGCCTTTAGGCCCTGTCGGGCCACGCCTTCCGGCCTTGCTTTCAGGGCCATGCCTTTTTAGGAGTTTCGGCCGCCTTCGGCCCTTTGGGGGTGTTGGCGGCGGCGGGGCGGCAGCCGGCCAAGCGCTGCCGCTTGGCCCGGCTGCCGGGCTGGTTACCGCTGGGGGGTGGAGTCAATATGGAAAACACAGACCAGGGGAGGCCGGTGGTGGCCCAGGCGCCGGAGGATACCAAGGCGCGGGCCCCGGAGGATCCCAAGTCGCAGGCCACGGATGATCCCAAGGCGCAGGCCCCGGAGGATCCCAAGGCTAGGATTGCCGAGCTGGAGCGCAAGGCGGCCAGGCTCGCCAGGGAGAACTCCAGGCTCGAGATCCAGCTGGAGCGCGCGAAGACCGCCCAGACCGCGAGGCTCGCCCTCAACAACGCCATCAACGTGGAGAGGATCCGCCAGGGGAAGTACTTCTCCCTTCTCTTGGAGAACAGCCCGGACATCATCCTCATGCTCTCAAGGGAGGGCCGCATAGCCTATTGCACGGATGCCTTCCTGAGGCAGGCCGGTATCCCCAACTTGGGCATAATCAACGGGAAGCTCTTCTCTGAGATCTTCGTCGGCGACGAATACAACGAGCTCATATCCGACTTCTTCGACTCCATGAGGGACAAGAAGGGCATGGAGCTCTCGCTCACCACGTCCTGGCCCACCATCTGGCACGAGGACAGCGGGGAGGCCCGCGACTACGCGGTGCACCTTACCCCGATGCTTGACGCCGACGGAAGCCCGGAGGGTGGCATCGTCCTCTGCCACGACATATCCGAGCTATTGGCCGCAAAGGAGCAGGCAGAGGCCGCAAGCCGCATAAAGAGCTCTTTTTTGGCCAACATGAGCCACGAGATAAGGACCCCCATGAACGCCATCATCGGGATGGCCGAGCTAGCCCTAAGGGAGGAGATCCCCGGCTCGGTATTCGAGATGATCATGAGCATCAAGAGCGCAGGGTCCAACCTCCTGTCCATAATCAACGACATCCTGGACTTCTCCAAGATAGAGTCCGGGAAGATGGAGCTGGTGGAGTCCGAGTACCGCTTCAGCTCCCTCATCCAGGACGTGGTGGGCATAATACGCACAAGGCTCCAGGAGAAGCCCATAAACTTCTTCGTCTTCGTGGACAACACGGTCCCCAACATGCTCATAGGGGACGAGGTCAGGATCCGGCAGATACTCCTGAACCTTCTCTCCAACGCGGTGAAGTACACAAACGAGGGCTTCGTGAAGCTCTCCGTCACCCAGGAGCCCAAGGGGGACGGCGAGGCGGTGTTCTACTTCGCCGTGGAGGACAGCGGCAGGGGCATCAAGCCGGATAACCTCAAGAACCTGTTCGAGAACTTCGCCCAGTTCGACAAGGCGGCTAACAAGGGCATAGAGGGGACGGGCTTAGGTCTCGCCATATCCAGGAACCTGGCCAAGCTCATGGACGGCGACATACAGGTCAAAAGCGAGTACGGCCGGGGTTCCACCTTCACGGCGAGGATAACCCAGCACTACGAAGGCTACCAGCCTTTCGCGAGCATCGTGGGGCCCGAGCAAAAGAGGGTCCTGGTCTACGAGCCCAGGGATGGCTACGCCTGCCTCTTGGCCGAGTCCTTTGAAAAGCTGGGCATAAGGAACCTTAAGATAGTCAACAACCCCCTGTCGTTCAGCGAGGAGGCGGCCAACACGGACGCCAACTACATCTTCATCCCCAACTCCTTCTACACCCAGGCCAAGCACATGATTGACGAGCTGGCCCACAGGCAGGATCCCTCCACCAAGGTCACCCTCATGGCCGACACCGGGGAGATCATAGGCCAGGAGGACTTCGCCACCCTGTTCGCCCCCATCTACTCGCTGCCACTTGCCAACATCCTGAACGACGTGGACATCCGCCAGAGCTACCACAGGGAGTCCGAGTCCAGGGCCAGGTTCACGGCCCCTGGGGCCAGGGTGCTGGTGGTGGACGACATCATAACCAACCTGAAGGTGGCGGCTGGGCTCCTGATGCCCTTCAAGGTGAAGGTCGACATCTGCGAGTCCGGGGCCGAGTCCCTGGAACTCATCCAGAAGAACCGCTACGACATGGTCTTCATGGACCACATGATGCCCGAGATGGACGGGATAGAGGCCACCGCCAAGATGAGGGAGCTCCCTGAGGGCAAGGATCTCCCCATAATAGCCCTGACCGCCAACGCGGTCTCGGGCGTAAAGGAGATGTTCCTGGCCTCCGGCATGAACGACTTCCTGTCCAAGCCCATAGACCCCAGCAAGCTGGAGGGCATCCTCATCCGCTGGCTCCCCAAGGAAAAACAGCACAAGGCCTTCCAGCTGGCTGCCGGCCCCGATCCGGAACCCTCCCCGGCCCCCCTCCGGGGGGCCGGGGAGGGCCCTGGCGACGCCCCCGCCTCTTTTGGGGGGGGATCCGCCGGGGAGGAGGAGCCTACAGGCGAGCTTGAGGAGCAGGCCCAGGGCTCGGTGTTTTCCGACTTCCACGTGGACGGGGTCGATCTTGCCAACGGCCTCTCCCGCATGGGAGGGGACGAGGCCCTGTACCTGGAGGTTCTGGAGGCCTTCGTGCGCTTCACGGGGAAGACCGTGGACAAGATAAAGAAGCCCCCCGTGGAGTCCGAGCTAAAGGACTACTCCATCCAGTACCACGGCATAAAGGGCTCTAGCCTCAACATAGGGGCCCTGAAGGTGGGCAAGGAGGCCGAGACCATGGAGCATGCCGCTAAGGCCAACGACCTTGGGAAGGTATTGTCGCTCCACGACTCGTTCATAGAGGACACCGAGAGGCTCATAGTAGCCTTCCAGTCCTTCCTCGAGACCGTGAAGCCAGAGGAAGATGAAGGGGAAAAGGGGAGCCTCCCAGAGCCCCCCAAGGAGCTGTTGAAGAAGATCCTGGACGCCAGCGCCAGCTTCGACATGGATGCCATGGAGGACGGGGTGGCTGAGCTCGAGCAGAACGATTACGATCGGGGCGGCGATCTTGTCACCTGGCTCAGGGAGCAGATGGACAACCTGGAGTACGACGCCATAGCCGAGCGGCTCCAAAAGGAGCTGGCCTGAG
>JAITKK010000130.1 GCA_031278475.1 Deltaproteobacteria bacterium | reverse complement strand
GGGATTAGTGATTAGGGATTAAGGATTAGCGATATAGTTAGCCGCAATCAATCAAATATCGCAAACCTTGGATGCATGGAAGTCAATCGCAGAAGTAATCCGACTTAAATCTTATTGTGTGCGATTGTTATATGCGATTATTGTACGCAATTGTTGCGTTCGATTGTTGTGTGAGATTGTTGTGCGCGGTTGTTTTGTGCAATTATTAACTTGTCATGCGCACTTGTCGCTCACACTTGTTGTTAATCTAGATGTTTCAAAATCACACTCTCGCGGCTTGGAGATTTAGGGAAGAATGTGTTGCGGCTTAACATCATAATAATATGAAATATCACCTAATTTATAGATTATTATAAAATATAACCACTAATCTCGCTAATTAATTTAACTCAACCTGGTCGTTGGACGAAAATTTTTATTGACTTTGCATGTCCTTTACTTTAATTTAGCAAAAAATCCACAACGCCCTACAGCTTTTGGATCATCCAGGGATTCGCACTTAATTTCCGATTGCTGCATCCGATTGTGGAATGCCCGGCATTGTGGCTTTCCCCCATTGTCAGCCTTTCATTCCCGGACTCCGTATGGATTCCGAGCCTACTGTTACGGATGCCCACCAAAAGCGCAAGAAACAAGGCTTTATCCAACTTGCGCATTGGGCAAACATCATGCAACACCAAAGAAACGGTGTTTAAGTCAAAGGAGACAATCAATGATTTCCAAAATAGCTCTTATTGCGTTCCTCGCACTGACATTTGCGATAATCGGCCCGGGTGCCACTCTCTTCGCCTCTGACGTGGACAGGGTCACCAACATCGGCTCGAACGGAACAAGCGAGGGCGATGCGTACAGGGTAAAATGCACGTCAGGGAACGAATACGTAATCGAGCGCCGCAAAGGGAAGTGGCACTCTGGCACGGTCTTTAGCGATCTGGGAAAATCCGCGAGCGATTCCGCCGACAGCGTGGCAAAGTACATTTGCAACTCTCACGGTTAACAATACCGAACCGAACCAGGGCAAGTGGCACCAAGGCGTGATCTTTAGCGAGAGTAAACACCTGCAAGCAAAAAGCCCTGAGGTCGCCGTAGAAAGATATTTGCAATTAGTGTCGTTTCGCCTCATGACCAAAGGGTGCCCAAAGCCCTTGGCTTGTTGAAAGCCAAAGGCAACGGGGATTCCCCGCACAGCTATCCCAATGGTCACACGCCAAAATCCCCTACGGGATACTCTCGTTTCCCGTAGGGGACTTCTTGGCTTTCAGGATTTAGTGCCCATCCCTAAGATTCGTGCTGGCTCAGTTAGGCACGGCGTTTTCTGGCAAGGAAGAAGCCCCATGTGTAGGGCTTACCAACCACCATCTCGACCTTTCCCTTGGTTCGGTTGTCCTCTATCCACCCAACATCAAAGCCCAGCTCGCCAAGGTACCCCTCCACCTCAACTCTCCCCCACCTGTTCCAATAACCCTTCAGATGATTGAATCCCGGATCCAAAAATCCGTCGACGTCCCAGAGGATCTCGGTCTTATCACCGAAATTGTCCCGGCAGACGATTACCTTCGCCCCTGATTCGATGACCCGGCCAAGGATTCTCCTAAAGTCCGGGTTGAAGGACAATACGTTTATGAGTACAGCTACCTCGTAACCAACGCCCGCCAGATCGTCCAAAGAACCAAGCTCCAAGCGAGCGGGATCCAATGAGAGCCTCGCAAAGGCCTCCTTGCCTGCCTCTATGAAGGAAGGGCTGTGGTCGATGCCGTGGTAGTCAAAGCGCAGATCCCTTTTTATCAGCGAGTGGATGAAGTGCCCGGCGGCGCAGCCGCCGTCCAAAAGCGGCGTGCCTTGCGCTAGACCCAGGGATGACAAAATCCCGGCGCCCTGGGCTGCGGAGTCCATCTCCGGCACCTCGGCCATGGCGCGCCTGCGGCAGAGCTCCAAGAGGCCCTTGGAATGCTCCCAGATGTTAAGTTTGGTGTCGGGGATCACTTTTCCCCGGGCCCCTCGCCGGGTGATGGATCATCGCCGGCACCCTTGGGCGCATCCTCGGGGCCGGCCTTTGCCTGCCCGTTTCCGTTGTTATTTTGATCCTTGGGCGCAGGGCTGTCCGGGAGGGCTATGATGGGCTCCCAGGAATCATCCGGGCCTGCTTCCTCGCCAGTCACTGCCGTTGGGTCGCCTTCCGCCGTATCGGGTGTCCGGGCGTTGGCCACCTCAGATTTAGCCTCGCTTGCCTCTTCCGCAGGCAAGGGAACATCCTCGGCCCTTTCCAAGGTCCCATTAATTGGTTCTGGCTCAACTGGTTTTGCCTCAAGTGGCACGATAGCCTCGGCGACGGGGCCTTCCCCTGCCTCCTCGCTTGAAGCGGCCGCGGGGCTTGGCATGTCCTTGACTTCCGGAACGGCCGGGGCATCCGGGCTTTCCTCGGGAACTACCTCAGCTGCATCGTTTTGGGGGATCCCGGTGTCCGTTTTGGCGGCCTCCCCCGCGACGGGTTCCGCCGGAATGGCCGCCTCGCTTGGGGTTGCCCCTATGGGCGCTTGGGCTTGGGCTTGCAGTGGCTCTTGGGCCTGGGCTGGCTCTTGGGCTTGGGCCTGGGCTGGCTCAACCGGGCTTGGGGCGCTTGCCTCGGGTTGCCCTCCCTCGAGGGGTGCCGCCTCGGCGGGGGCTTCCGGGGGAGCCGCCTCTGGTGGCGGGGCCATAGAGGTGGGTGGAGGCGGCATGGAGCCTATCCTTCCCTCCCTGAAGGCGTCGCGAAGGGCTCCCATTACCCTGTCGCGCCTGTTCTTGAGGGTGCCGTCCAGGCGGCCGGCGTCGGACTCCATTATGATGTCGCCTGGGCCCAGGGCGGGGTCGGGCACGAACCTCACGTTGGTGAGCCCGTCCACCTCGCCGCGGAGCCTGGCCCTCGCGGCCTCCAGCTCTTCCAGGTCCTCGGGGCGGACCCTGAACTCGGCCACGTGGGCCTTCTTGAGGAAGGCGATGGCCTGCATGAAGGCCCCGGTCGCGATGCCCACGCCGTTTTCTATCTCTTTGTTCACTATGGCCTCGGCGGCCTCGATGCTTAAATCCACCATCTGGGGGGCGTTTTGGCGCCAGAGGTCCTCGTAGAGGTCATGGAGCCTGTCGAGGACCGTTATCAGGCCCCTGAGCCTCTCGTCGGTCTCGGACATGCCCTTTTGGATGCCCTCCTCGCGGCCCTTGGCCAGCCCCTCCGTGTAACCCTCGTCTTTGGCCTTGTCCCGGTCGGCCTTTAGCAGGGATTCCTTGTCGGCTTCCCACCGGGCCTTCTCGGCATCGAAGGTCTCCCTATCCTTTTTAAGCTCCTCTTCCTTGGCCTTGTTGGCCTCCTTGCCCTTGCCCGCATCCTCGATGACACCCGAGGCCTCGGCCTTGAGCCTCTCGGTCTCCTGTTGGAGGTCCAAGAGCCCCTGCGCCTCCTTTTTGGCGGCGTCCAGTGTCTCCCCCGCCTTGGCCTTGGCGTCCCTTATGATGCCGTCCGCCTCCTCTTTGGCCTTTGTCTCCAGCCCCTCCTTGAGGACCCGGGCCTCGTCTTCGGTCTTGGCAAGGATGGAGTCCCGCTTCTCGTTGGCGGAAGCGATTATCTCGGCCGCGCGCTTTTCGGCGCGGTCGAGTGTGTTGATGATGTTGGAGTCCCTGGGGTCCAGGTCCTCGAAGGGGAATTCCTTGGCCGCCTCTTCGCTTAAGAGCGGCCTGTAGGTCTTGTCCACGGGTTTTCCCGGGTCGAAGGGCGAGAAGAGGTAGTCCAGGGAGGGCACCTCGGAAGCGGGGTCCCCAAGGGGCCTTTTATCTCTTTCGAACTCCTCGAAGACGGGCTCCTTGGGCGCATAGTCCGGTGGCAAGGCCTTAGGATCCCCGAAATCCATGGGCCTGTAGGGCTCCACGGCCCCGGGAGCGGGGCCGTGGTCCTTGCCGTATGGCCATTTCTCAGACAAACTGATCGCCCCCGTCCCCCTTGCCGATTACAATCTTGCCCTCGGCCTCGAGCTTCTTGGCGGCCCTTAGGATGGACTGCTGCGCCTTCTCCACGTCGGCCAGGCGGGTTGGGCCCATGGCCTCCAGATCCTCCCTTATCATGTCCGCGGCGCGCTCGGAGAGGTTCGCGAATATCTTCGTCTGCATCTCCGGGGAGGCGGCCTTGAGTGCCAGGGTCAGCTCGTCGTTGTTCACCTCCTTCAAGATGGTGCGTATGGAGCGGTCGTCCACGTTTATGAGGTCCTCGAACACGAACATGAGCTTGCGGACCTCGTTCGCGAGGTCCGCCCTGTCCTCCTCCAGCTTGCCGAGGATGGCGTTCTCCGTGTTCTGGTCCACCTGGTTCAGGATCTCCGCGACGGTCCCCGAGCCACCGGCGGGCCTCCCGCCCACGGGCCCCTGGGCCTTTATCTCCTCGCGGAGCACCTGCTCCACCTCGTCCAGGATGCTGTTGGACACGGGCTCGAGGTCGGCTATGCGCAGCATCACGTCCTGCTGCAGGGGCTCAGGGAACTCGGATATTATCTGGGCTGACTTGCCCGGGTCGATGTGGGCCAGTATCAGGGCGATGGTCTGGGGGTGCTCGTTGCGGATGAAGTTCCCCAAGGCCTTGGCGTCTATGTTCTTGATGTTGGAGAAAGGTATGGGCGAGTTTATGTCCTGGATGAGCCCGTCGGCCCGTTCGCCGTCAAGGGCCCTCCCGATGGTGTTCTTGAAGAAGTCGTCCCCCTTCACCCTCATCTCGCCGGGCTCCTGCATGGCGAGCGAGAACTCCCACAGGACGTCCTGCACCTGCGAGGATGTCACGTTCTGGATGGAGGTCATGGCCTTGCCAAGGTCCTTTATCTCCATGTCGTCAAGCTCTTTGAAGACCTCGGTCGTGAACTCCTCGCCCATGGTGAGCAGGAATATAGCGGCCTTGTCGGGTCCCTTTAGCTCTTTCTCCGCCGCCGCGGGCAGCTCCTCGCGGGCCATCTTTCCCTCCCTTGGGCACAGGCAGCCCTCCCCCGGGGCCCTTGGCCCCGGGGGAGGGGCCCTTTAGCCCCTTATTTCTCTTGCTGGGCCCCGTCGGAGCTCTTCTGCTCTATCCAGCGGCGCAGAAGCCCCACGGTGCGCTCCATGTTCTCCCTCGCCAAGGGCAGCACGTTGTCCTTGGTGAGCTTCCCGTACTCAAGCAACTGCGGGTCGGAGTCGAGATCCTCGGGCTCCTCGTCGTCGTACTGGGGGGCCTCGTCGTCGCCCTCGTGGTAGTCCTCGTCGGATTCGGGTATCTCCGCGAGGGCGGCCTGGTCCCTTGTGGCCGCCCCCTGCTCCTCCGCTGGCGGGAGGGGGAGAGGCAGAGGCAGGCTTTCGCCAAGGCTACCGCCACCCCCGCTTGGATAGTCGGGTAGGACCGCCTCCTCGGAGCCAGAGCCTACCGGCTCCACTTCCTTCTTGAGCCAGTTGAGTATGGGCCTCACCACGAAGATGAAGAACAGGATTATGAGGAGGAGGTTGAGCAGCGGCCGCCCGAACTCCCTTAGGAGGTCCAGGAAGAACATCGCGTAGATTGAGACCGACTCCTCGCGGTAAAACTCCAGGCAGGACACGGACACGCTGTCACCTCTCTTCTCGTCGAATCCAATGGTGTTCTTAATCGCCTCGGTGAGCTTGCTTATCATCTCCGGAGGCAGGGGGGTGAACACCTTTTCCCCGGCCTCGTTTTGGGTGAATATGCCGTCCACCACGACGGCCACTGATACCTTCTTGAGGTCGCCCGAGGCAGACACGGTCTTCCTCTTGGTGTTGGACACCTCGTAGTTGGTGGTCTCCTCGGTCCTGGTGGACACCACCTGGTTGCCTTCCTGGCCAGAGTTCTGCCTGTTGGCGGTCCCCAGCTCGTAGGTGGCGTTGGGGATGCCCGCGTTGGCCCTGCCAGGGCCGGTCTCCCGCTCCTGGATCCTCTGCTCGGACCTGACGACGCTTCCCTCGGGGTCGAAGAAGTCCTCGGAGGTCACCACCTCCCTGAGGTCAAGCTCCACGTTCACGTTGGTGGTGGCCTTGTAGGGGCCCAGGACCCGCTCCAGCATGCCGTTGATCCGGGCCTGGAGGTCGCGCTCGAAGGCCCTCTTCTGCTTGAGCTGCTCGTCGTTCAGGAGCCCGCTCGCCTGGGTGTCCTTGCTCCACAGGAGCCCGCCCTCGGTGTCTATGACCGACACGTTGTCGGCCGTGAGCCCGTCCACCGCCGAGGTTATCAAATGGACTATGCCCATTATCTTGGGCTTGTCAAGGGAGGCCCCTGGCTTCAGGGTCAGCACCACCGAGGCCGTGGGGTTCTTCTGGTCCTCTATGAAGAGGGTCTCCCTGGGGACGGTGAGGTGGATCCTGGCGTCCGTCACCTCGGGGAAACGCATGATGGTGCGCTCCAGCTCGCCGGTGACCGCCCTCTGGAGCTGGATCTTCTGCTCCATGTCGGTAACGCCCAGCTTGTGATCGTCGAAGAGCTCGAACCCCACCCCGCCCTTGGCCGGGAGCCCCTTCATGGCCAGATCCAGACGGGCGGACTGGACCTCCCCTTCCGGCATCTCTATGGCGGTGCCGTCATTGGACAACCTGTAGTCCGCGCCCGTCTTCTTCAGCTCGGCCGTGATGGCCCCGGCATCCTCCGGGGCCAGGTCCGAGTACAGTACCTGGTAATTGGACGAGTTGTTGGACACCAAGAAGTATATGAAAGCCGCGGTCGCGGCCAAAAGCAGCAAACCCCCGATTATTAATTTGGAGGGGCTGGTGGCGGCTATGCGCTCTCGGCCGCGGGAGTAGGTATCGCTTAGGTTGAAGGCCATGAATCCCTTCCTTTGAGTTGTCTCTTCTGCCCGTGTGGCCCGGGGGGCCGCGGTATGGCTTGGGCGGGATCGGGCGGAAGGCTCGCCGGAAAGAAGCTTAGCAAGTTCAAGGCCATAATTTAGAGGGGGCCCCATCCAGGGGCGCGGGAGGCCCTGGGTAGATTTTAAGGCGCTTTGGCCCCCATGTTAAGGGAAAGTGGCCATGGGCCTCCATTTTTGCGGAAAAGCAAACAGACCCCATTGGGAGGGGGACAAGGGCACCTATGGGCCCGGCAGAGGCAAAGCCTGGGGCAACCTTGGGGAAACCTAGTGGGAAACCCAAAGGAAGCCCAAGGAAAACCCAAGGGAAAGCCAGGGGCAAAGCCCCTTGACCCGGGTAGCTGTCCCAAGGCTGGTATCCCAGGGCCTGGGCCAAGCCCAGGGACCGGCCCCCTTGGCAGCCGTCGCGACCCAAGATCCGGGCGTAGCCCAGGGGGGTGCCCGTGAGCCGACGGGTTTTTGGAAAATCAAAAGGGCGCTCCGGCAAACCCGCCCGCAGGCAAGGCACCCATTCCATGATACTCCTAACTTTTGACGGAGAAGCTCAGGGAGGCTTTCGCCCGTCACTTCCTGGCCACAATAGGCATCCCTAAGATAAGCTCGCAGGGTTGGGGGGAGGGGGCGCCATGCCAGAGGCTTGCGGAGAAAACGGAAGGCTAAAGCATTGGAAAGGTCTGGGGCCCATCCGGATACAGGGCAAGGGGCGTAAAAGTGGGTTGCGCGCCAAGGGGCCTGGATGGGGATCCCACCTTGCGGGAAAAAGTCATATTGCGATTGAAAGCTTGGCCTAAAGGAAGATGGGAAGCTTGGGAAAGATAAAAGGGCATCGGTGCGGCGATTTTTTTAAAAATGCCCTTGCATGATGCGAAAAAAGTTACTATTGTTCATTTAAATGACCTGCGCTGAAAAGATTCCAGGGCTAGTGTCAAATGCGATTATCTTAGATATCCGTAACCTATCTGGGATAAGCGCAACCCCACAATTGCGAAAATCTTATACCGATAAAACATAATTACGACTAATTAGGTTCAGGACGCACTAATCGGCATTGGTCATAATACAGCTTTGGATCGCTACTTATGTGATATCCAATGGGGGATTGACAGATAATCCCAAAGACAGAGTCCTGCCATCGGATTGCTTGGATGCCGGGTGAGGCTCCGCCTTCCGGTAACATCCGACCCCAAGCTCCCAAGATGGGCTCACAAGATGCGCTCACAAGATATACTCACAAAATTAACGCCAATTGGCATCTCTTATGAAGAAAGGATTATTATGGGCGACAACTCAGATTACGAAAAACCAGGATGCGGGGTTTACATACTCTGCGTAATAGTGGGCTCCATCATCTCATATTTCATTTATGGCCTTGGCACACCCATCTTCATTTTTACCGACGAATTTGGATTCAAGCATCTGTTATTCGTACTTGCCGAGCATGTCGGGGGCGGGATTGTCATAGGGTTGGTTATTTTCGTCTTAGTTAGGGTTATTGTGGACACAGTGCATAAATTCCGCAAATAATTGCCTGAGGGAATAGCCCGCCTGTGTTGGGGGCTTTTGAGCCCCTCACGTAGCCTACCATTTTCCCTAAACCTGCAAGCGTTTAAGCGGCCCGCTGGCAGCGTGCCGCTCCGCAAGCTTCGGCTTGGCCCTTGCGGAAGAGGATACCTGCGCCCTGGGACCTGCCAAAATTAGGTCTTCTTGGCTTGCGACCAGGATTGGGATTTTTGCCCAAAGCTTGGCGGCCGTTTTGAGAAAGGGTTCGGTACAGCCGTGGCTTCCGGGATACGGTTGGGGTTTCAGGACATCCGGGGAAGTCAGCCGGCTCTCGAAATGGATCCTTGCGGCCATCGGCCCGCCTTAAATATGGATGGGGCTCTCATCCTTTGGCAAATTGCGAATCCGCTATTACGCTTCTTGCCTCAATGGCGCATTTGCATGGAAGGAAAAAACGCATTTTAAAGTCAGCCCCCTTTTGGAGACCTGCGTAGGATCCATCGCAAGCTTTGGATGGCCTATTTTGCGGCATTTTAACTACCATATACTGTGAAAACTTTTTTAAATATATACAATATATGCCAATATGTGCCGCAAGTCGCGGCAAAGCCAAATGCCTGCTGGGTTTTTCCAAAAAATACCCTTGTTTTTGAAATTGCTACAATATATTATCTTATTGGAAGACAGCCACCCGCCTGGTTGCCTAAGCCGGTCCGAGACGGCCCCGCAAATGGGGCGGGATTTCCTTCCCGGGAGGACGAACATGCCAAAAAAAGAAGCCAAGTCAGGATCCGGCAAGCGTACCGGCACATTGAATCGCGGCGCCTTTAAGGCGGCGATTCTAGTTTTAGCAATCGCGGCCCTCTGCGGCCTTGGGTTCCACCCAACCCCTGCCGCGGCCGACGGCGAGTCCGTCATCGCGGCCAGCTACCCGGTCTTTCTTTTCACCCGCTACCTCAACCACGGCAGGGATCACTTCCAGGTGCAGCTCCTTACCAGCCCCGGCACTGGCTGCCCGCATGAGTTCAATCCGAGGCCAGGCGACCTCAAGCGATTGTCCCAGTCCGGGATCCTTGTGAAAAACGGGCTTAACCTCGAAATATACCTGGATCGGGCCCTGACCGTCGCCGAGGGCGACATCTTCGTCATAGACGCCTCCGAGGGCGTCCCCACCCTTCCCAACAACCGCGAGCGCGTGAAGGTCCTGGGCGATCCCGAGGCTGGCGGCCCCACACCCAACCCGCACATCTTCTTCTCTGCCAAAAACGCGGCCCTCATGACCGCCAACATCGCCAAGGGGCTCAGCGCCAAGGATCCCGAGGGGGCGGCCCACTATCAGGAAAGGCTTAAGCTCTTCCAGGCCTCCATGGCCGAGATCGAAAAGGAGATGCAGGCCTTCAAGGACAGCCACGCCGGATACAAGGTGGTTGCAAGCCACAACTTCATCGACTACTTCACCGACGAGATGGGTATCGTGGTCGTTGCCGACATCGAGGCGGTGCCCGATGTCGCCCCGTCACCTGCCAGGCTGGAGGACCTCACAAGGGTCATCCGCGAGCAAAAGGCCTCGGCCATCCTCCTGGAGCCCGAGGCCAACCTGAACCAGGCCAAGACACTCGGGAGGGAGACAGGGGTCCCTGTCGAGGTCGTAAACCCGGCGACGGCCGGGGACGCCGATCCCCCGGTGGACTACTTCCAGACCGTTCTGAAGGGCGACATTGCCTTGCTTGCGAAAACGCTTCCTGCGGACGTGCCCGGGAAATAGCTTAGGCATTTAGGCCTTGGGCAGGATGCCACCTAATTCATAGGGGAAGGCTTTTTCCCCAAGCCAGTGGGGAGGGATCCTTCCAAAGACAGGCGGCGAATCATGCGGCAATTAGGCGGCAATGGATGGGCGTGAATAGATAGGCGGCAAATAGGCGGGGGGCTAAGGTAATTCCCTTGGGCGCCCCCCCGCCTGCCCCCCCCTCCTGCCTGCCCCCCTACCTGAAATGGTTGCATCCGGGATGCGGGCCTATCCGTACACTCTTGCCGCAGGCATTGGCCAAGACAAAGCCGACCCACTATCATCGATAAAATAAACGCACAAAACGCCAGGAACAATAACATGCCTACAACCGAAAGCGTTTCGCCCCCTATTCCCGAAAAGCTCTTTGACGCCGTGGTCATCAAGGACATGGGGGTTTCCTACGGGAGCCAGGAAATCCTGAAGGACGTAACCACCTCCATACCCATGAAAAAACTGACCGTGATAATCGGCCCGAACGGGGCGGGGAAGAGCACCCTGGTGCTTGCGATCATAGGGGCCGTCCCCCACACGGGGACGATTGAGTTCCCCAATACGAACCCGATTCTTAGCTACATCCCGCAACGCCTGGACTTTGACCGCCATTTGCCCATGACCGTGGAGGAGTTCATGGCCTTGGGCCGCACCGTGTGGCCCATGTGGCTAAAATGCCCGAAGAAGCTCAGGGAACAGTTCCTTCATTACCTGGGGCTGGTAAAGGCCAGGACACTTCTTAAGAGGCCCTTGGGCTCCCTTTCCGGGGGGGAGACCCAGCGGGTGTTTTTGGCCCGCGCCCTCATGGACAAGCCTGACATGCTGGTCCTGGACGAGCCAGAGGCCGGCGTGGATGTCTACGGGGAAAAGCTCCTGTGCGAGATACTCGACACTTTCAAGAAGGATTTCACCATAGTCATGGTTTCCCATGACCTTGCGGCGGCCAAAACCCACGGCGACTGGATCATCGGCCTGAACCGGACGGTCATCTGCTGCGGCCCACCGGACAACATCTTCCAAAAGGACGTCATAACCAGCACCTTCGGCCTCGACCTTGCGGCCTTGGGTGTGGAAGAGGGCCCCGCGGGGAAGACCCATTAGGGCTTTTGGCATTGGCCAAACCAATCCAATATTATCGCAAAGGTTGCCTTATGAACGCTGATATCGTTTCCGATGTCCCGGGCAGGCTCCGCATAAGGTTCGGGCCTGGGGAAATGGGCCCAGGGGATTATTGGGCCCTGTCGGCCCTTATCGCCCAAAGCGAGGATGTCAGGAACGTGACCATAGGGCTTCTTACCGGGAGCCTCCTCATCTTATATGACAGGGACGGGGCCGCAAGGGAGGAAATCATTATGAAGATCCTTTGTTATGTCCCGGGGGAACCCGAAGCCCTTTTGCGAAAAGGAAAACAGCTTGCCTCCCTGTGTGCCTCGTCTTCCCAGGCCAATGACCCCTTGGGCTCCGACCTTACGCCGAATGAGCAAAAAGTGATTTTCGACCGCAGTGGCCTGAAGGGCCTGGGCCTTGCCAAGGCGGCAGGGCTCCTCAAGGGCCTGGACTACGGCATAAGGGCCCTCACCCATGGGAAACACGGGCTTTTGTGTCTCCTTTTCCACTAAGACCACCCAACTTAGGGCGCACTAAAATGATTCGGTAAGCAATGCAATTCGAACATAATTTGACCGCCGTTAAAAGTTCACTATAATAAATGTGTGAATCCGGGCAAGGGACTGTAGGCCTGTGGCCAACGACCGGATTTTCCCTTCCATCACAAGGAGATATCTGACATGTCAAAATGGAATTACATCTTTTTCGGTTTGGGGTTTTTGGCAGGCATCGGCGCCACGGCCGTGTTGAAAGGCCGGGGGGGCTTCCTGCGGGACAAGGCAAGCTCGGCCATGAGCTACGGAATCGGCGCGAAGCGCAAGATTGAGTCCATCGCGGGGATTGCCAAGGAAAACATGGCCGACCTTTTGGCCGAGTCCGACGAGAAGGAGCGCTTGAGGCAGAAGTCGAAGCCCGTGGTGGTGGGGCCGGAGAGCAACTGAAGAGCCGAGGCTCTTGAAAGGGGTTTTTATGCAGGGGAACATAGTCTCGGACACCGAGGGCAGGCTCCGCTTACGTTTCCGGCCCCAGGAGCTGGGCCCGGCCGCCTTCGAGGGCCTGGGCGCGGCCCTCATGAGGAGCGGGGAAGTCAAGTACGTGTCGTACAGCCGCATCACGGGGAGCCTCCTCGTCTTCTACGAATCCGGGGAGGGAAGGCGCAAATTCGTGCTGGACACGATCCTCTCCTTTGATGCCGGGAGCCCTGTGCCAGTCTCCTGCTTCGAGGACAAGACCCTCGAGATTGGGGAGGAGGCCCCCATGCCCGTGAACCCCATTTACGGGGCCTTGCTAAGGTGGATCTTCCTCCCGAGGCCCGTGAGGATCGTCTGGGAGGCGGTCCTTGCCATACCCTACATCATAGGCGGCCTTAAATCCCTCTTCTGGGAAAACAGCCTGGACGTGGAGCTTCTGGACGCCGCCGCCCTCTCGGTCTGCTACGCAAGGATGGATTTCAAGTCGGCGAGCGCCTTAATCTTCTTCTACGACCTCTCCGAGTACCTTGAGGACTGGACCAAGAGGAAAAGCATGGCAAGCCTCTTCCACAGCCTTAAGGGCCAGGAGGAGAAGGTCTGGGTAAGGACGGAAAACGGGACCAGGAAGCAGGTGAAGGAATCCGAGTTGGAGATAGGCTCTGACGTTGTCATACTCGCCGGAGGGCTCATCCCCGTGGACGGGATCGTGGGGGAAGGCGAGGCCATGGTCAACCAGGCCACGATGACAGGGGAACCCCTCCCGGTCCGCATGGTGTCCGGCGGGGCGGTGTTCGCGGGGACCACCGTCGAGGAAGGCGAGATAGTGGTGAAGGCGACCAAGGTGGGCCGCAACACAAGGATCAATTCCATCATCGAATACATCAAGGAGTCCGAGGCCTCCAAATCAGGCCTCCAGGGAAGGGTCGAACGCCTCGCCGACTCCATAGTGCCGTTCAACTTCCTCCTGATGTTGGTAACCTTCCTTGTCACAAGGGACCTCGCCAAGGCCGGGAACGCCCTTCTGGTGCACTACTCCTGCGTCATCAGGCTCTCCACCCCCGTGGTGGTGCTCTCGGCCATGAAGGAGGGGAACGAGTCGGGCTTCCTCATCAAGGGAGGGCGCTACCTGGAGGAGGTGGCCGAGGCGGACACCTGCGTCTTCGACAAGACCGGGACCATCACCGAGGCGAAGCCCCACGTTTCCGAGATAATCACCTTCAAGGACAACTCGGGGAACGGCTACACCCGGGAGGAGGCCCTGACCCTTGCCGCCTGCCTCGAAGAGCACTTCCCCCACCCGGTGGGAAGGGCGGTCGTGAACCAGGCCAAGGCGGAGGGTCTCTCCCACGAGGAGGAGCTGCACACGAAGGTCAACTACGTGGTGGCCCACGGCATATCCTCCACCGTGGACGGGAAGAAGGTGGTCCTCGGAAGCCGTCACTTCGTGCTGGAGGACGAAGCCGTCCCGGTAAGCCCGGAGGCGGATGAGGTCACAAAAAGGGTGGCCGAAAAGGGCGACAGCATGATCTACCTCGCAGTCGGGGGCACCCTTGCCGCCATCATCGTAATCTCCGACAAAATTCGTTTCAGGGCCAAGGAGACCATCTTGGAACTAAGGGATCAAGGCATCAAGCGCGCGGTCATGCTGACAGGCGATCTCGCGAGCACGGCCAAGACCATATCCGACAGGATTGGCTTCGACGAGTTCCGGGCCCAGCTCCTCCCGGACGACAAGGCGGCATACGTAAGCGAGAAGGCGGCCGAGGGCGCAAAGATAATGATGGTGGGCGACGGCCTTAACGACTCGGCGGCCCTATCGCTCGCAAGGGTGGGGGTCGCCCTGTCCGATGGCTCGGCCCTTGCGAGGGACGTCTCCAACGTGCAGCTCATGAACGGGCGCCTGGACGCATTGCCCGTCGCGAGGCTGCTCTCCGAAAGGGCCATGCGGCGCACCCGGGAAAACTACTGGCTCATAGTCACCCTGAACACGCTCTACCTGTTTTTGGGATTCATGGGCATCACCAGCGCGGGCGTCACCTCCTTGGCCCACAACGCCACGACGGTGTACGTGGCCCTAAGGGCGACCAAACCGTTCCTTGCCCCCTCCGAGGGGCTCCCACCGCTGGAGGACAACGCCGCCTGAGATATGGCCCGCACCTTAAGGCAAAGCCACCTCCTTAAGGCATGGCACACCATAGTCTTACGGAAAACCGGGGTAAGCGGGGATGCGCCCGCCGCAGGGCCTGCCCTGCGGCAGGCGCGACTTTCCGCCCTTGGGCTAACCAATGCCGCGAACGGGCGCCAATCCGGCGCTATTCGGCTGTTATTCAGGCGGGCGGGGCGATTCTGGGGGAATTGTCGCGGGGATGGCTTCCTCAGGCACCGCAGCAGTGCTTGTACTTCTTCCCGGAACCGCAGGGGCAGGGATCGTTGCGGCCGACCTTTTTGTTCTTGGCCTTGGCAGGCGCGTCGCCGCCACCGTTTCCGGAAAGGTTGTAGTTCATCTTCTGCTCGGTGCGCTTGAGCTCTTCCGTTTCGTTTTCGGGCTTGATTGCCACGTGGGTTATCATGGAGAGCGTCTCGGTCCTTATCCGGCCTATGAGCTCCTGGAACATCTCAAAACCCTCCCGCTGGTACTCCCGCAAGGGGTCCTTCTGGGCGTAGCCCCTTAGGCTTATGCCCTCCTTGAGGTGGTCCATGCTCAGGAGGTGGTCCTTCCACTGCTGGTCCACGCACAGAAGCATGAAGTAGCGCAGGATCTCCGTGCGGGAGGCCTCCGGGAAGGAGGCCACCTTGGCCTTGATGGCCTCGGACGCACGGTCGAAGATGTAGTCGAAGCGGGCCTCGCCCTCCAGGGCCGCAAGGGAGTCGGAGTCCGGGAGAAAGCCGAAGCGGCTGGCGCAGTCGTTTTCCAAGGCCTTCCAGTTTACGCCTTCCTCGCCCGGGTTATCCATGTGCTCCATCACGAAGACCTGGCTCTCCTCGTCCGAGAGATCCAAAAGATCCCCCAAAAAGTCATCCCCCGTCAGTATCTTCCTTCTCTCCTTGTAGATAAGCTCCCTCTGGCGGTTCATCACGTCGTCGTATTCGAGAAGGTGCTTCCTTATCTCGAAGTTGTGGTTCTCGACATACTTCTGGGCGCCCTCTATGCTGCGGGACACCATTTTCGCGGATATGGGCACCCCCTCGCCCATGCCCAGGTGCTGGACCAGGTTCCTGACCCGCTCGCCGCCGAAGATGCGCATGAGGTCGTCTTCCAAGGAGAGGTAGAACACAGACTCCCCGGGATCGCCCTGGCGGCCGGATCTGCCCCTAAGCTGGTTGTCTATGCGCCTTGACTCGTGGCGCTCTGTGCCGAGTATGAAGAGCCCCCCCAGCTCCGGGACCCCGGGGCCCAGGACGATGTCGGTCCCCCTGCCCGCCATGTTGGTGGAGATGGTGACGGCCCCCTTCTGCCCGGCCCGGGACACGATGTTCGCCTCCCGCTCGTGGTGCTTGGCGTTCAGGACCTCGTGGGGCACGCCGATTTTCCTTAGCTCCTCCGCGAGCATCTCCGAGTTGTCAATCGAGATGGTGCCCACAAGCACCGGCTGGCCGGACTCGTGGAGCTCGGTTATGTGCTCGACCACGGCCTTGTATTTCTCCCGCTTGGTGCGGTAGACGATGTCCGAGTGGTCGGTCCTTATCATGCGGCGGTGGGTGGGGACCACCACCACCTCCAGCTTGTAGATCTTCCCGAACTCCACCGCCTCGGTGTCGGCGGTGCCGGTCATGCCGGAGAGCTTGTCGTACATCCTGAAGTAGTTCTGGTAGGTGATGGAGGCGAGCGTCTGGTTCTCGTTTTCTATCTTCACCTTCTCCTTGGCTTCCAGGGCCTGGTGCAACCCGTCCGAGTAGCGGCGGCCCTCCATGGACCGGCCGGTGAACTCGTCCACTATTATGACCTGCCCGTTTTGGACCATGTAGTCCCGGTCGCGCTTGAACAGGGTGTGGGCCTTCAGGGCCTGGGTCACGTGGTGGAGGATCACGGTGTTCTCGATGTCGTAGAGGTTCGTGACGCCCAGGAGCCTCTCGGCCTTGGCCACCCCATCCTCCGTGAGGTTGGAACTGCGGGCCTTCTCGTCCACGGTGTAGTCGATCTCGGGGCGCAGGCTTGGGATTATGTCGTTCACCTGGATGTAGAGGGAGGTCGACTGCTCGGCGGGCCCGGATATTATGAGAGGGGTCCTTGCCTCGTCAATCAGGATGGAGTCCACCTCGTCCACTATGGCGTAATGGTGCTCCCTCTGCACGTAGGCGTCGGCCGTGAACTTCATGTTGTCGCGCAGGTAGTCGAAGCCGAACTCGTGGTTGGTGCCGTAGGTCACGTCCGCCGCGTAGTTCTCGCGCCTTTCCTTGTCGGTGAGCCCGTGGACTATGGTCCCCACCGTGAGCCCTAGGAAGGAGTAGATCCTGCCCATCCACTCGGAGTCGCGTTTCGCCAGGTAGTCGTTGACGGTCACAACGTGCACGCCCTTGCCTGAGAGGGCGTTCAGGTAAACCGGGAGGGTAGCTGCCAAGGTCTTCCCCTCGCCTGTCTTCATCTCGGCAATCTTCCCGTCATGGAGCACGAGCCCGCCCATCACCTGCTCGTCGAAGTGCCTTTGGCCCAGCACCCGGGTGGCGGCCTCCCTGGCGACGGCGAACGCCTCCGGGAGCACGGATTCCAAATCCTCGCCCCTTCCGATGCGCTCCCTGAAGGCGACGGTCTTTGCGGCAAGCTCCGTGTCGGAGAGCTTTCTGAAGGCTGGCCCTTGGGCGTTCACGAGGTCAACCCTCTCGGATAGCCTCGTTATCTCCCTGTCGTTGGCGGTTCCGAATAACCTTGCGAGCAGTCCCATGTGATTCCCCTGAGGTTGGGCTCATAATAAGCCAAAATCCAGGGCTCGGGCCACCGGCCAAGGCCGGGGCCCGGGGCCCTGGATTTCGTATGGTACGCGAAAAGCTTCTTGATTACAAGGATTAAGGCCTGGGACCCTTGGCTCAGCCGCCCCGCTTCGCGCCTTTTGCGCCCTTGCCGTTTTTTGCGGCCTTGCCGTCCTTTGCGGCCTTGCCGCGGGCGCCGCGGCCCCCAAGGCCGCCTATCCCGAGGGCGGATTCGTCCTTGATGCCCAGATCGGCCTTAATGAAGCCCCAGGGATCCACCGCGACGCCCCCCATGAGGGTCTCGTAGTGGAGGTGTGGGCCCGTGGAGCGGCCCGTGGAGCCGACTTTGGCAATCATGTCGCCCCTCTTGACCTCGTCGCCCACCTCGACCAGGCTCTCTGAGAGGTGCGCGTAGCGGGTGCTCAGGCCGAAGCCATGGTCCAGGGTCACCATCCGGCCGTAGCCGCTCTTGGACCAGTCCGAGGAGAGCACCACCCCGTCGGCCGGGGCGTAGACCGGGGAGCCTATGGGGGCGGAGAGGTCCAGGCCCTGGTGGAAGTCGAGCCCCCCGCCCCTGAAGGGGGAGGACCTGTAGCCGAACAGGGAGGATACCTTGCCGTTGGGGACCGGGTTGGCGTAGGGGGTGACGGCGAGGAGCGAGGAGGAGCCCTCCAGGGCCGCGCTCAGCTCGGAGAGGGCCAGCTCGGTCGCCTCGGCGCTCTCCACCAGGCGGTCGAGATCCCTGTGCAGGCCCCTGACAACCTCTATGGGGCTCACCTCCTGGGAGCCGGCCCCCCTCTTGGGCTCAAACCCGCCCTGGGCGTTCTGGCCGCCCCAGGTCCAGGAGACCGTGTTCACCAGCTCCGGCCAAATCCCCTCCAGCTCGGTGCCCTCGGGGAGCCCCAGCTGTGCGTTGTACTCCTGGGTGAGGAGGGCGAGGTCGCTCTCCCTTCGGCTCAAGGTCGCAATCTTGGCCTCGAGGTCATGGAGGCGCTCGGTCAGGGCCTCCAGCTGCAGTTCCTTGCCGGCGTTCTGGTTCCTGGCGAGCCCCAGATCCACGGACCTGCCCTCCAAGGACACCAAGAGCCGGTGGGAGTGGTACGAGTAGCCAGCCAGCATCAGAAGCGATGAGAGCACAAGGAACGCTATCGCCTTGGGCACCCAGCAGGCGAGTGCGTAGCTCCTGGTGCTGAGGGCCCCGTTGCCCTCCTTTAGCACTAATATTCTATAACGCGAGGCCATTGGGCTGTGTTCTCACTGTCTTAAGACCCTCCGCGGTTTTGGCATTCACCGGCCCTTTGGGCCGGGCCGCTAAGGAATAAGCATATGGTTCTTGGCTTGTCGGCATGGGCTTTGTGCATTGTTTATGCTTAAACACCTTTTGTGATGCGACATAATCAAGACGCTATAAATGGAAGTACCAGTGTATATGTTTTTTGTCCCGTGATCAAGGAAAATCACCCGATTCCCAAGAAAGCGGGGGCTATTGACGATATTTTGTGCAACATGGAATCCTATTGGACGCATGTTGTGGCGTTAATGGCAGCAAATTGGCCATAGCCCTCTTTTACTTGCAAACACTACGCCCAAATGAAATCCAAAAAAAACATATATTTATGCATAACTATGGGATATATTATATATTTAAGCATCCCTAAAGTACATTATCCGATAAATAAATATCTTTAGGTTAATAATTTTGATTATTTCCAATATTTAAGTTTTTCTAAAATGCGAGAGAAATCACAAGGTGACAAACTCCATGAGGTTCCGAGGGGATCCAATGGAATCCGAGCATTCGAATCCACTCAATCCAAATACCAGCCAAATGCCATCCATTTGCCACCTATTTAATTCCACGTACTGTCCTGGTATTTTCTCCAAGTATTTCCCAAATACCCATAATTTTAGGCTAATTCGCTGCCCTTCCGATCCCTTGGCCGATAAACAAAGCCGCATGCCTTAAAGCTCCCCATGCGCCCGGAATTTTACCCAAGCGGCACGGTTAAGGCCCTGCCCTTGATTTGTCGTTGATTTTCAAAGGCCTTTCATTCGTTGTTATGCATGCGCCCCACTGATTATTGATTGTTTATTGATTGGTTATTGATTGGTTATTGATTGGTATTGAGCGATTATTGATTGGTTATTGATTGGTATTGAGCGATTATTGATTGGTCATTGTTGATTATTGTTGATTGTCGGTTGGTTATTGATTGGTCATTGATTTTTATCGATTGCTTCACGATTTGTTTTCAATTCGTTGTCAAATATTTTCCAATAATTTCCCATAATAGCTAACAATCGGAAAGCTTCAGCCGCCCTTGCAAGGGCCAAAAAAATCCCTCGCCGGCTTGCCGCTGGGAGGGATCCAGAACTTGGCTTGTTTTCTTGGTTTGGGGGGTCTTGGCTAACCCCCGTGTATGACCTTGAAGGAGAACCTCCTGCCCAGCCAGCGGCACAGGAAGCCGGGGATCACGCCGTAGAGGCCTAGCATGAAGTTCAGCTGCCAAGGGAACCTTATGATGGCTGGGTTCTTTTTAAGCTTCTTGGAGATGTGGGAGGCCGCCTTCTCGGCGGTCCAGATGAAGGGCATGGGGCCCTTGAAGCTGTCCGTCATGGGGCTCTTTATATAGCCAGGGCAGACGACCGAAAGCCTCACCCCGCTATTGGCCAAGGAGTCCCGCATGGAGAGCCCGTAGAAGCGCGACCCGGCCTTGGAGGCCGAGTAGGATGGGGTGTTTAGGAGGGGGATCCTGCTAGCCTGGGAGCTTATGATGGCTATTTGGCCGCTCCCGCGGCGGAGCATGGCCTCGGCCGCGAAGACGGCCGTAAGGGTCGAGGCGATTGTGTTCACCTTGAAGGTCTCGGAGGAGTCCTTGGGGTCCTCCAGGCCGTCAGGGCCCAACCCCCGGCAGATACCGGCGTTCGCGAAAACCAGGTCCAAAGGCGCGTGGGCGTCCTCGGCCTCTATCCAGCCCTTGAGGGCGGACTCGTCACGGACGTCGAAGAGGGCCGTCCTGGGCCTTTGGCCCACGGCAGCGCAGGCGTCGGCGCATTTCCCGAGATTCGGGCCGTTGCGGCCGCAAAGGGACAAGAGGGCCCCCTCCTTGGCGTAGTGGAGGGCCAAGGCGCCCCCTAGGCCGCCCGAGGCACCCGTTATGGCAACGTGGCTTGGCAGCGGTCCCCGCCTCCCCCGGGCATGGCGGGGGGATTGGGATCCCCGTCGGGGTCATCGCGGCCCTCCCGGGCCGCGAGCTCGGTCAGGGCCTTGAGGTTCCCCGCCTTGGCGGCCTTTTCCAGCCAGGCGAGGCCCGCGCTGGGCAAGCTTATGGGCCCAAGCCCGTTCAGCAGGGCGCAGCCCATCAGATACATGCCCTCGGGATCGCCCGCCAAGGCCGCCTCCCTGACCAGCGACAGCCCGGCCTCGGGATCCCTTTCCGTCCCCTGGCCGTTAAGGAGCATCACCCCCAGCCACAGGGAGCCTTTCTTGGACCCGGCGAGGGACGCCTGCCTGAAGTACTCGTGGGCGAGCCCGTAGCTCTGGGTGAAGCAGCCGCCCTCGTAGTGCATGCTTCCCATGTGGTACAGCGCGTCGGCCGATCCCAGGGCCGCGGCCTTCTGGATGAGCCCTATGGCCTGCTCGCAGTCGCGGCGGCAGCCCAGGCCCTTGAAGTGGATGATGCCCAAATTCAGTATCGCCTCGGGGGAGCCGGCGGCCGCCCCGGTCTCGGCGTGGGCCCTGGCCAAGGCGTAATCCCGGGGCACGTCCTGGCCCTCCAGGTAGATGCTTGAGAGCGGCCCCGCCGCCTGCCCGATGCCGTTCTCCAGGGCGAGCCCCAGGTAGTGGATGGCAAGCCTGTGGTCCCTGTCGGTCCCGATGCCCTCGAAATAGAGCCTGCCCAGGTCGTGGTAGGCGTGGTGGTAGCCGTCGTCCGCGGCCTTCCTCAGCCAGAACAGGGCCTCCTCCGGGTCGGCCGGGACCCCCTGGCCCCTAAGGTAGCGCATGCCCAGGTAATACCTGGCCTTGGGATGGCCCTTAAGCGAGGCGTGCTTGTAGTAGCCCAGGGCCTTGTCCGTGTCCCTGGGGACGCCGTAGCCTTCCTCGTGGAGTATCCCAAGATAAAAATCGGCCGCGGGGATGCCCTCGTCGGCCGCTTTCTCGAACCACTCCCTGGCCTCCAGGAAGTCGATTTCGGTGCCCTCCCCGGTAAAGAGCATCTGCCCGGTAGAGAGCATGGCCCTGGGAAAACCCGCCACGGCGGCGGACCTGAACCAGCCGAAGGCGGCCTCCGGATCCTGCTCGGTCCCGTGCCCGCCCAGGCACATGAGCCCCATGTTGTAGGCCGCCTGGGCGTGCCCGTCCCGGGCCGCCCTTGCGAATAGGCCGAAGGCGAGCGCCGCGTCCTTTTGCGCCCCCTGGCCCAAGAGGTGCATCCTTGCGAGCTCCGCCGCGGCCTCGGCGTGACCCGCCTCGACCGCGAGGGAGAGCCAGCTGTAACCCGAGCCCGGGCCGTCGGGGCCCTCCTTAAGCATCCTCCCGAGTATGTACATGGCATCGGGGTTGCCGCCCGAGGCGGACCTCTCGATCCACAGGGAGGCCTGCTCCCTGTCAAGGGGGACGTCGTCGCCCAAGTAGAGCAGCCGGCCCAGCTCCAGCTGGGCCTGGGGATCCCCGGCCTCGGCCCTTGCTCTGAGGGAGGCCCGCTCTTTTGTCTTCTCTGAGACGCTCATCCTTGAATTGTACCTGAAACAAAGGGGTAGGGCCCTGTTCGGGCCAGAAAGGTGGGTTGGTGAAACGGCGTGCGCCTGTGCGGGGTTGGGGTGGGCCGCCCGATAGGGCTGTTCTTAATTGAGCCTTGTCTTTGACGTGCTTGGATTTTATCACCTAAGGATGCACCCTTGCAATCAAAAAATACCAAATTCGCAAATTTAAAAAGATCAAATTCCGTACAATTGTGGTAAAATCTTTAAGATTTTCCATAAGGAATTTCAAGCATTTTTCAAGATCAAACATTTGCCGGCATCGGACAGGATCGGGCAAGCCCTTGGCCAAAAGGGCTTCCCAAAGGCTGCCATTGGCCTATAATCGGGGCCCGCCAGAGGCCTGGGCAAGGCCTCGGGCTACGGCCACACAAGGGCGGGCCCCCAAGGGCCGCCCAACCCGGGGCAGGCGCCCCGCAGGACCCGAGGGAATGACGCCCAAACGCAAGAACCGCGCCAAGCGGCGCACCATATACGTGCTGCCCAACCTGATAACGGCCCTTAGCCTGTTCGCGGGCTTCTACGGCCTTATCTCGGCGGTGAACGGGCGCTTCCTGGCGGCGGCCACCGCCATCCTCGTGGCGGCGATATTGGACACGGTGGACGGCACCGTCGCGAGGGTCACCAAGACCACCAGCTTCTTCGGCAGGGAGTACGACTCCCTGTGCGACCTGGTCGCCTTCGGGGTGGCCCCGGCCCTTCTCATGTACCAGTGGGCCCTTAAGCCGGGGAAGCTCCAGGCCCTCAGCTCCCTGAGCGGGGAAACCAAGACCCTGAGCCTGGGGCTCGTTATCTGCTTCATCTACGTGGCCTGCGGCTCTTTGAGGCTGGCCCGCTTCAACGTGAACTCCGACCAGAGGGACCCGGGCTTCTTCCAGGGCATACCCATAACCGGAGGGGCGGTCATATTGTGCTCTGCGGTGTTCTGGCACTACAGGAGCCCCAACCCCTTGCAGCCCTCCACCCTCTTCATCCTGGTCCTGACCCTGGTCACCTCGTTTTTGATGGTCTCGGCCATGGACTACATCAGCCTCAAGCACAAGGCCATAGCCAAGAACCCGCACCCCTTCGAGACCCTGGTCCTGGCCGTCCTGGTACTGGGCATACTGGTGGTGAAGGTCAAGACCCTCTTGCTCCCGGTCTGCATCCTCTACATGGCGACGGGCCCCTTCGTCACCTTCTTCCGCAGGAAGGCGGGGCTCCCGGCCCCAGGGCCGGAGCCCCCCCTCCCCGGCGAGGGCGGGCCTGAGGGCGACCGGGAATCCGGGCAGCCCCAGGGGGGCCCCCCTTGAGCCCGGTCCTCATCATAGGGCTCTCCGCCCTGCTCTCGCTGGGGATCCTGGCCCTCGCGGTCATCGCCGCTGGCAGGGGCAAGGCCAAAAAGGAGAGAAACTACCTCATCGCGAGGGCGCAGGACCCCCTTCCCCCCAAGAGGCGCCTTAGGGGCGCCCTCCTGTGGGCGGCCCTCTGCGTGGCCCTGATACTCGCGCTCCTCGCCTTCATCGCGCCCGGGCGCCAAGGCGGGGGGGATGGGCGGTCCGCCTCGGCCTCCGGGCCCTTGGGCCCGGGCGGGGAAGAGCCAGGCCCCCAGTCGGTGGTTAGCCAGAAGTTCGACGATAACCCGCTGCCCCCGACGGAAACCGAGCTTCTGGAGCTCGCAAGGCTCGAGCTGGAAGAGGAAAGGCGCATCGAGGCCGAGAAGGCCCGGCTCGAGGCCTTGGCCGCGAGGGGCCTTGGGCCCGATGACGGCATACTTGCCGAGGCCGAGGCCGGCCTCGGCTTCGCCCCGGTGCCGGAGGAGTTGGTGATAATAGGCGCCCCCATGGCCCAAGGGGCCAGGGATTTCGCGCCCAAGATAAGCCGCATGGAGCCTTTGGGCCGCAGCCTGGACCCGGACAAGGCCCCGCCCCCGAGGGGGCAGGTCCTTGAGCCCGGCTCCCAGCCCCCGGAAAAGGAAAGGCCGAGGCTCAGCCCGCCCAAGCCGAGGGAGGATCCCCCCAAGCCCCCGCCAAAACCCCTCTCCGAGAGGCGCTACACCATAATCGCGGCCTCCTTCACAAAGGAGGGGAACGCCAAGAGCCTGGTGGACAAGTTCCTGGCCGAGGGCCTTAATGCCGAGATAGCCTTGGTGAGCGTGGACAACAAGACCTTCTACCGGGTAACCAGCGGCACCTTCGACGACAAGGAATCCGCCGAGGCCTACTGCAGGGAGCTCAGGCAGAGGGAGCTGTCCAGCCAGCCCTACATCATGGCCATGTAAGAAACCAATGGCAGCGGCCAATGTTAGGGCCAATAGGGGCCCTATAGGGGCCCAATAGGGGCCCAATAAAGGCCTAATAAGGGCCTAGTAGGCCCCAAGAAGGATCGATGCGGACCGGTGGGAGGGGATTGTGCGTTGCGCGAGCTGGACGTAAGGGCAATAGGCGAGGCGGTTGGGAGGCTTATCAGGGACACCGCGACCAAACTCCCGGACTTCGTGAGGCAGGACATCCTGAGGGCCATTGACTCGGAGCCCTCGCCCAAGGGGCGGGAGCTTTTAAGGGCCCTCATAAGGAACGCCGACCTGGCCCTCCAAAACCGCCTGCCCCTGTGCCAGGACAGCGGTCTGCCCCAGGCGCTCTTGGAGCTGGGAACGGGGATCCGCCTCACGGGCGGCTCCCTGAAAGAGGCGATGATCGAATACGCCAGAACCGCTTGGGCGGAATCCTTCCTGAGGCAGTCCGGGGCCGACCCGCTCACCAGGGAAAACCTGGGCCGGGACATACCGCTTAACCTGGAGTTCAGCCCCACGGAGGGATCCATTGCGAGGGTCTTCACCCTCGCCAAGGGCGGCGGCTGCGACAACAAGGGGGCCCTTTTCAACCTGCCGCCCAGCACCAGCCCCAAGGCCGTGAAGGCTGCCATTGTGGAAAAACTCCTCCTGGCGGGCCCTGACTCCTGCCCGCCCTGGTACGTGGGCGTCTGCGTGGGCGGGAGCTTCGAGTCCGCCCCCCGCCACGCCCGCAGGGCCCTGTGGGACCTGGCCTTCGGTTTGGGCCAGAGCGAGCGGGAACGGGAGCTCTCAGACGAGCTTCTAAGCCTTGTGAACGCCACCGGCATGGGGCCCATGGCCTTGGGGGGGCGCTGCAGCGCCCTGGGGCTAAGGGCCAGGATAGTCCCAACCCACATAGCCTCGCTCCCAGTCGCCATAAACCTCTGCTGCCACAGCTTCAGGCCAGGGATGGCGCTCATATAAGGGAGCCCCCTTGGGCATCCCCCGGCCGCCCGCCAAAGGCATCCGCAAGCCACCCGCCAAAGGTCCCCCCCGGCCTTAGCCCCTGCTTACCCCTACCACCCCAATGCCGCCCGGCCACATGCCCCCTATGCGGCCATGGCCGCGACCCCCCGCCGTTGCCGCAATTCCCCATCCCATCATGCCCCAACATCCCCCATGCCCCACCATCCCACCATTCCACCATTCCACCATGACCCCATGCCCCATGACCCCATGCCCCCATGACCCCATGCCCCATCATGCCCCCCTCCGCCCCCATTGCTGGGCAAAGGCGTTATAATGTACAATCTATTCTGGCATCAAAGGCCGTAAAAGGCCCTTTTTCCTCTGCGGCTCTTGGCCAAGGTCCCTGCCCGCGCCGGCCCAGGCGCAAGCGCCCTCCCCTAACCCCGGCCCCTGGGCCGGGGCCGCTATCCTTATGAGAAACTACCCGAACATATGCCATGGCCCCGCATCCCGCGACGTCGCCCTGGCGCCGGTCTTGGCGCTGGCAACCGCGTTGCTCGCGGCCCTTGCCATGGCGTGGCTCCCCAGCCAGCTCCTCGCGGACGGCACGACGAAGGAGGAGCATGTTATGGAGCCCCCCTTCCGGACCTACAGGGAGATCCCGGGGGTAACCCAGGATGAGGTGAGGGCCATAGAGCAGCTCCGGGCCTCGGGGAGGGTCCTGGTCTACTCTTCCATGCTGCAGACCGAGTCCTTCGAGGGCCACGACGGGCAGATCATGGGCTTCACGCCGCTTCTGGCGGCGTGGCTGTCCGAGCTCTTCGGCATCCAAATCGAGGTAAGGAACCTCGAGTGGTCCGAGATAATAGACACCCTCAAAGACGGCACGACTGACTTTAACGGCGATCTCACGCCCACGGCCGAGCGCAAGGCCCAGTACTACATGACGGACGCCATAGCCGAGCGCACCATCAAGATGTTCAGGCTCAGGGAATCCGAGGACATATCGGTGCTTGCGCTCACAAGGCCCATTAGGACGGTGTTCCTGGAGGACACCATAACCCCCAGCCAGATAGTCCCCAACTTCAGGTTCCCCTACGAGCTGAGCCTTGTGGGATCCTACGACGAGGCGACGGAAAAGCTGCTCTCGGGCGAGGCGGACGCGTTCTTTGACGAGAACTCCGCCGAGGCCGCCTTTGACGAAAGGATCGATCTGCGCAGCGAGGACTGGCTGCCCATGGTCTACGTGGGGGTGGCCCTTTCCACCCAGAAGGCCGAGAACGCGGCCATAATCAGCGTCTTCCAAAAGGCCATACTGCACGGGGCCAACTCCTACCTCGTGTGGCTCTACAAGCAGGGCGAGCGGGAGTACCGCCGCAACAAGTTCCACCGCAGCCTGACCCCGGAGGAGCTGAGCTTCGTCAACAACCGGGTGCTCTTGGACGACCCCATCCTCTACGCCGCCGAGTCGGACAACTACCCCATATCCTTCTGGAACGAGGTGGAAGGGGAGTTCCAGGGCGTGGCCGTGGACGTCCTGGCCGAGATCTCCAAGCTCTCCGGGCTCAGGTTCCAAAGCGCCAACCAGCCCGGGACCGAGTGGCCGGTGCTCCTCAGGATTCTCCAGGCCGGGCAGGCCTCCATGATAACCGAGCTCATAAAGACCAAGGCCCGGGAGCGCAACTTCACCTGGTCGGACCAGCCCTTCCTCACCGACAACTACGCCCTTCTCTCCAAGGCCGAGACGCCCAACAGGGAGTTAAACGAGATACTCTACAGCAAGGTGGGGCTGATAGACGACACCGCCTACGCGGAGATGTTCAGGCTCTGGTTCCCGAACCACCGCAACACCGTGGGCTACCCCTCAACCGAGCAGGGATTCGACGCCCTCGAGCGCGGCGAGATCGAGATGCTCATGGGCACCTCCAACCTTAACCTCTCCATGACCAACTACCTGGAGAAGCCCGGCTACAAGGCCAACTACTTCTTCGACGCGACATTCGGGTCGTATTACGGCTTCAACAAAAACGAGACCCTCCTGCGCTCCATAATCAGCAAGGCCTTGAAGCTTGTGAACACCAAGGACGTGACCAGGCGCTGGATGCAGAAGACCTTCGACTACAGGGGCAAGCTCGCGAGGGAGCGCATGCCCTGGCTCATAGGCTTCTCGGTGCTCCTTGGGCTGCTGCTCGCGCTCTCCGTGTTCCTGCTCCAGAGGCACGTGCGCCACCGGGGGATACTGGAGAGGGTTGTGCGGCAGAGGACCCGCGAGCTGGAAGATCAAAAAGAGGCCGCGGACGCCGCCTCCAGGGCCAAGGGCGACTTCCTGGCCCAGATGAGCCACGAGATAAGGACCCCCATGAACGCCATCATCGGCATGGCCGAGCTCGCCCTGAGGGAGCGCCTGGGCAAGGACGCCTCGGAGATGGTGGGGAACATCAGGCACGCCGGCAACTCGCTTCTGGGCATAATCAACGACATCCTGGACTTCTCCAAGATAGAGTCCGGCCGCATGGAGATAGTGGAGGGGACCTACCACCTGAACTCGCTCATACACGACGTGGTGAGCATGGCTGCCACCAGGCTCCAGGGCAAGCCCGTGGACTTCCTGGTGGAAGTGGACAGCGCCCTTCCGGCCCTGCTCCACGGCGACGAGACAAGGATACGCCAGATACTCCTCAACGTGCTCTCAAACGCCGCCAAGTACACGGACAAGGGGCATGTGACCTTCAGGGCCGAAGGCGAGGTGGACAAGACCAAGGGCGAGGTGGGCCTGCTCTTCAGGATAGAGGACACCGGCAAAGGCATAAGGCCCGAGGACCTCGGGAAGCTCTTCGGGGTCTTCAACCAGTTCGACCAGGGCAGGAACAAGGGCATAGAGGGAACCGGTTTGGGCCTTGCCATCTCCAAGAACCTCGCCCAGCTCATGGGGGGCGACATAACCGCCCAGTCGGTCTACGGCAAGGGCAGCTCCTTTACCGTAGCCCTCAGGCAAACCATCTTCGGCTCCTACGTGCCGCTCGCGACCGTCCGCGAATCGACCCAAAGCAAGCTCCTGGTCTACGAGCCCAGGGCCCTTCAGGCCAAGTCCCTGCGCTGGACGCTCGACCGGCTGGACGCCACCTACATCCTGGTGTCCGACCCGGCCCTGTTGCTGCCGCAGCTGCGCTCCAACCGCTTCTTCTACATGCTTTTCGAGGAGGATTTCAAAGAGGAGCCCCTGAAGGCCCTGGGACGCAGCGGCAAGGAGGACATCAAGCTCATCATGGTCGCAAAGCTCGGCACCCGGGGCGGCAAGGGCAAGGACGGGGCCGTAATCATCCCGGCACCCGTGTTCTCCGTGCCGCTCGCGAACATCCTGAACGACGCAGAGGAAGAGGGCGCCTATCAGGAAAAGACCGGGAGGGTGGGTTTCACGGCCCCGGACGCGAAGGTGCTGGTGGTGGACGATCTGCCCATCAACCTCAAGGTCGCGAAGGGGCTCCTGTCCCCCTTCAAGGTGCAGGTCGACCTTTGCGAGTCCGGGAGCGAGGCAATCGATAGGATCCAGGCCGCCCGCTACGACATAGTGTTCATGGACCACATGATGCCCGTGATGGACGGCATCCAGGCCACCGAGAAGATCCGCGCCCTCCCGGAGGGCAAGTCCGTGCCCATAATAGCCCTCACCGCCAACGCCATGTCAGGGGTGAAGGAGATGTTCATAGAGCACGGCATGAACGACTTCATCTCCAAGCCCATAGAGCTCAACAAGCTGGAGAGCGCCCTTTACAAGTGGATACCCGCCTCCAAGCGCCTGGACTCCCCGGACGCGTTGGACAGCCTGGACGCGCCGGACGCCATAGACGCCCACGACGCCCTCGACGCGCTCGAATACCAGGGGAAACAACCGCCCATGGGTGGCAAGCCCCCCAAAGAGCCAAAAGGGGACCCTGCCGCGATGCGGCAAGCGCCCCGGCCCGGGCCAGGAAGCGGGGCAGGGCAAAGCCCTGCCCCCGAACCCGCCCCCGAGCCAGCCCCCGGGCCGCGCGAAAAGGCCCAGGCGCCACCAGCTCCACCTCCAGAACCAAGGCCAGAGCCAAGGCCAGAGCCAAGGCCAGAGCCAAGGCCTGAGCCAAGGCCAGAGCCAAGGGATATCGCAAGGGCCGCGGCCGGCGCGGCCCAGGGCAACCTCGCCTTCGACCCGGAATACTCGCTCAGGCAGCTGGGAGGCGACGAGAAGCTGCAGCGGGACGTCCTGGGCCTCTACCTGAAATCCGGGAGGGATATCCTAGAGAGGATGCGCAATGGCCCGTCCATGGGCCTCCAGGAGTACGGGAAGGCCGCCCGCAGCCTAAGCGGCGCGAGCCTCAACATAGGCGCGAGAAGGGCCGGCTCCATGGCCGCCTCCCTGGAGGACGCCGCGAAGGATGGCGACAAGGCGAGGATAGACATGATCCACCCGTCCTTCGTCTCTGCCATGGATGAGCTGTTGTCCGGGATACAGGGCTACCTGGACGGTAACGGGGCCGACGGGCGGAAATCCACTTTCGATAATGTCGGCAAGGCCGCAAAGGGCTCGGAAAAGGAGGCAACCGCCCCCTCCCCCGGAAACGGGGAGGGACGCCCCGAGGAAGCACCCGTTCCCGGAAAGCCGGTCGACGCCGGGGCCTTGGGCAAGGACAGGGACGGGGGCTTCGACCCCAAGGCGTCGCTCGCTCAGCTGGGTGGCGACCCCGAGCTTCTCAGGGAGGTGCTGGACCTCTACGTCGGCTCCGCGCCGGACATGCTCGGGCAACTGAGGGCGGGAAGCGCCGCCGATCTCCCGGACTACGCCAAGGCGGCTCACAGCCTAAAGGGGGCGAGCCTCAACGTGGGTGCCTCAAAGGTGGGGGAGCTGGCCGCTAGGATGGAGAAGGCGGCAAAGGACGGCGATTTTGAGGCCGTCAAGGCCGGAAACCAGGAACTGCTGGACACGACCGAGGCATTGGTCGGCCAGATGCGGGAACACCTCGCCAAAGGCGCCTGACCCTTTGGCCCAACCGTCCATTGCGGGATGATCCCCCTCGCCCGCGGCTGGGCGCTAACCCCTACCCTAACGCAATCCTCGCCTAATGGCGGCAGGCGGATATTGGAAAACTTTCAGCCCCTGAAATAGTTTACCCGCTATCGGGCTTGCTTGCGGGCTTGCTCGCGCCATTATCAATCAACTGTTCGCACGCCTTTCCCGGGCCTCCGCCCGGCATTTTCCCGAACCATTCCCGAACCATTCCCTAACCATTCCCGAAACATTCCCACAAAGCGAAGAATGGGCCAATGGCAAGGCTTTGAGGCTATGGGGCTCCTTTCCACCAAGGGCGGGCCAAGCCTCAATCCCCTTTTGCCTGCCAACGCGGCATTGGAACGGCCCTAAACTTCCAAAGCGGACATCAGAACTCCACGCTTAGCGTGACGCCGCCACCGAAGCCCCGACGCTTCCCAGTGTAGCCCTGCACGCCCAGGTCCAGGATTATGGGAACGCTTGATGAAAACCGCACCGAGACACCAAGCTCGCCTATGCCGGTGTTCCCCTTGAGAGAGGGCACTTCGGGTATGGCCTGGTTGAAGACGGAGCCGCTGGACTCCCCGTCGAACTCCTTTTCCCAGGCGGCACCGATGTAGGGGCTGAACATATCGTTGGCCAGGAAGAACAGCCTCGCACCCAGCCTAAGCCTCTTGGAGTCGACCGCATGGAAGGAGACTGGGGCCCCGGAGGGCGCAAAGGTATCAATGCCGTCGCGGTGGTTCTGGAAGTACCTTGCCCCGAGGTCGAGCCGCCCCCACTCGCCGAGTCTGAAATCATAGCCAACCCCCACGTGGAAGCCGTAGTAGTTGGAACCAATGTCGTATGAGTTGATGTTTGCCGGCATATCCTCGGAGGAAAAATCGTTCTTGGCCCGGCCCATGCGGACGGAGGCCTCAAAATAGGGGTTCCCGATGTCTGACCGGGCAAGCTCAAGGCGCGCCAGGATGCCTGCGCCCAGGTACTCGCCCTTGCCCTTGCCCCTGATGTCGCCCACGCCCGGGTAGTGGTTGTAGGTGTCGTAGCTCCCGCGGCCCCCCTCGACGAACACCCCCACCGTGAGCCTGGACCCCGCTATGTCGAACCCCTTGGACACACCCACCTGGAGGGAGTAGGACGAGGCGTCCACGTGGGAGCCGGTCTCATGCCGGAGGTGGCTGAACGCGATGGCGGAGAAGATATTCCAGCCCACGCTCTCGTAGGCGGCCATCACCGCATTGTTCATGCCCTTCTGCGCGGCAAGGTCCGCCCCCTGGTTTACCAGTATGGCGGCCGACAAAAATGCCTCCGATAGCGACTTGGAGTTCTCGGCGACCGTGGCCGAGCGTATAACGGCTACAAGCGAACCCCCATCGCTTTGATAATCCAAATCGTACTCGATGGCGACGTACATCCCCATATTGCCCGATGCCGTTTCCTGGGTGAAGATTTCGGTTCCGGAACCATCGCTTGTCTGGATATTCCCGTCCACCAACACCAACCTGGTGCCGACACCCGGGAAAGCGCCTCCGACCTCAATGTCGACGCTCTGGATAACGCTTGGGATCGTTTTCCCGTCGCTTAGCACCACGGCACCGGCTCCAGTGAACTTGAGGGCCACAGCACCGGTGGTGACGCCTGCTGGGAACTTAAAATTGTAGTACTGGAAGTTCTCGACCGACCTAACGCCAACGGCAATGCCTGAGGTCCCGGGCATTGTAACGTTTAGGGTGTTCCCTTTGAAAACGTCAACCCCGGAAGCCAATGGAACATCCGTGTATCCCCCGGCAAGCCTGCAAGATGGGCTACACGATGAGTAAGTCCCGTATAATGCGGTATTACCGGACAAGGTGATACTTGAGCCAGTGGCCGAGATTTTGGTGATTGCGCCCG
>JAITKK010000086.1 GCA_031278475.1 Deltaproteobacteria bacterium | reverse complement strand
GCCTATCGTTTTTAGCCTATCGTTTTTAGCCTATCGTTTTTAGCCTATCGTTTTTAGCCTATCGTTTTTAGCCTATCGTTTTTAGCCTATCGTTTTTAGCCTATCGTTTTTAGCCTATGCGGCCAAGATTTTCCGATTAGTTTTTTTCCGCTTTTTATGTTTTTTGATTCGCTTTTAATGTTTTTTATTTAACCGGTTATCATAACGTAACTTTTTGCTTACTGTAATTTGACGGCTTTTTTATCTTTTTGATTATTCTAAAAACCATTATGATTTTCCCTTTGCCTTCCGCATCGCAATCCCTTGGGCCTTTCAAACGATGCGTTGCCTTCTTTAGGCAGCGGCCAAAAGCCACGACCAATATAAATCATCGCGCTTAACACGTTACCCACGATCACCACGGATGACCATGAAATCAAGACAGAGTAAAACATCCCCCTTCGTACGCGACACGCTTATTGCGGCAATCTTTGCGCTCGCGCTCGCAGTCGTTCCCTTGGGCTGCTCGTCCGGGGAGCCCGCGTCCGACAACTCGGAACCCGCCCAGGCGAAAGCCACTGACCCCGTCCAAGGGCCAACCGACGCAGCCCCGCCCGCCGCGGACGGGGGGGCGCAAGCCGCGCCTGCCTCCGGGGCGCAAGCGGCGCCTGCTTCCGGGGAGCAAGCGGCGCCTGCTTCCGGGACGCAGGCCACTCCGGCTGCGGGAGCCACCCCGGCCCCGGCCGCGGCGGCCGGGCAGCCGGAAATAGTGGCCGGAAGGGACTACAAGGAGACCTCGACCCCCAAGAGGCTCTACCCCGACCCGGCTGACGACGTGGAGCTGGTCTTCGTGTTCTGGTACGCCTGCGGCGCCTGCCGGGCCATGGACCCGGTTTTCAAGCAGTACGCGGCCATCCACTCCGATGGGGTCAAAATCAGGACGCTCCCGGCCCTTTACGACAAAAACGAGTTCTGGATGATGCATGGGAGGCTCTACTTCGCGCTCGAGCAGTTAGGGAAGGAAGAAGAGCTGCACCAGGCCATCTTCGAGGAGATCCAGGGCGAAAGCCCCTCCGGGGCACACTCCCACGAAAACGAGCGCCTGAGCTCGCTTCCCTCCATCATCTCCTTCGTGGAGAGCAAGGGCATATCCAAGGAGGATTTCCAGAAGGCCTGGGATTCCCCCGAGGTGCAGGCCAACATCGACCGGGGGCTCGCCTTCATCCAGAACGTGGGCATCGAAGGGGTGCCGGCCATGGCCATCGACGGCCGCTATTCCTTCTCCATCTCCAGGAAGGGCCCGGGCTTTTTCCTGGCCACGGCCGACTTCCTCATAGCCAAGGAAAAAGCCGCCAAAACGGAGTAGGATGGGGAAGCCATCGGCACAGGGCCCCTTGGGGGGCAGGGGTGAGGGTTTGGATAACTTGGAACGCTCGGAAGGCCAGGAAGGCCCGATGGATGGTAAGGCCACCCGCTGCCTTGCGAAGAGGCTGCTGGGCGACTTCTGGGGGACGCTCGCCGACTGGGAGGCCCACAGGCCGCTGTGGCTTTTGGGGGCCATATCCGGGCTTGCTTTTGAAGTCTTCTCGTATCTGTACTACCAGCAGCACCTTGGGCTGAGGCCCTGCTATTACTGCGTGCTCATAAGGGCCGCCATGTGGGGGGTAGCCCTCGGCGGCCTTTTGGGGGCCATATGGCCCAAGCGGCTCCTCCCCAAGCTCCCGGGCTACATTGTGGCACTCGTTTCCTCCGCCTGGGGGCTTAAACTGAGCGTTGACCTGGAGTTCATAAACCTAGGCGTCGCGGCCTGCCCCTTGGGCGGCGTCCCCTTCCCCTTCGGGCTGCCCTTGGACGGCTGGTTCCCGGCCCACTTCAAGCCGACGGGCATCTGCGGGGTGGACGGGAAGTGGAGTTTCCTGGACTTCTCCATGACCCAGCTGCTGATAATGATCTTCATAGTCTATATCATAGGGCTCGTTTTGATGCTTTCCGCGCGCCTTTACGCGAACGCGTCGGCCAAAAAGGAAAAAGCCCCCCGAAACCCGGCTGGCGAGGGCGGGGAGGCCTGAGACTTTCCCCCAAGGCGGCGGCAACGGGCGACACGGCAAGGGCTTTGGAACCCTTCGCCAAGGGGGGGCATAAGGGATTTTGGGGTTTCATACCGATTGAAGGGACATTGCGGGGATTATGGTGATTTAGGGATTACGGGGATTTCACGGGGTTTGCGGGGATTCAAGGTTTTCATGGGGATGCTTAGGGATTTTCAGGTATCCTAGGTATCCCAGGCAACGCAAAGGAAGAGATGACCCAAGGCACACGTAACGGAGCGGGCCTCAGCCGCATACGCAACTTCTCGATAGTCGCCCACATCGACCACGGCAAGTCCACCCTGGCCGACAGGCTCATACAGGACTCCGGGCTGGTGGGCTCCAGGGAGTTCCACGACCAGATGCTGGACAGCATGGACCTCGAGCGGGAGCGGGGCATCACCATCAAGAGCTCGGCCGTCACCTTGGACATCACGGAAGGTGGCGAGAACTATCTCGTGAACCTCATAGACACGCCTGGGCACGTGGACTTCTCCTACGAGGTGTCAAGGGCCCTTGCCGCCTGCGAGGGCGTGCTGCTCCTGGTGGACGCGGCCCAGGGGGTCGAGGCCCAGACGCTCGCGAACCTCTACCTCGCCATGGAGCACGATCTGGCCATCATCCCCGTGATCAACAAGATAGACCTGCAGGCGGCGGACGTGGAGGGCACGAGGGAGCAGATAGGAAGGGACCTGGGGCTCGACCCCGGGGGGGCCATCCCCGTCTCAGCCAAGAAGGGGGACGGCATGGCGGACATCCTCAAGGCGATAGTGGAAAGGGTGCCGGCCCCCAAGGGGGATCCGGACAAGCCCCTTCTGGCCCTCATCTTCGACGCCTTCTACGACCCATTCCGGGGAGCGGTCGCGGCCGTTCGGGTCTTCGACGGGACCCTCAAGGCGGGCGAGCAGATCCTCATGATGCAGAAGGGCACGGAGTACCGCACCGAGGAGGTCGGCCTCTTCCGGCTGCAGAGGGAGCAATCGGGCGAGCTCTCGGCCGGGATGGTGGGCTACGTCATAGCGGGCATCAAGGACGTCTCGGGCGTCGCCATCGGCGACACGGTGACGCACGCGAGGAAACCCGCCGGGGCCCCGCTCGAGGGCTTCAAGCAGGTGAAGCCGGTGGTGTTCTCCTCCATCTACCCGGTGGCGACCGAGGACTACCAGTCGCTTTCGGACGCGTTGGAGAAGTACAGGCTCAACGACGCCTCCCTGGTGTGCCAGAAGGACAGCTCGCTTGCCCTGGGCCTCGGCTTCAGGTGCGGGTTCCTGGGGCTCCTGCACCTCGAGATAGTCCAGGAGCGCCTGGAGCGGGAGTACAACCAGTCCATAATCATGACCTCGCCCTCCGTGCGCTACGAGTTCAGGCTCAAGTCCGGCGAGGACCTCATGATAGACAACCCGCAGGACTACCCGGACCCCCAGAGCATAGAGGAGTCCCTGGAGCCCTACATCAGGGCAACCATCCTTACGCCCGAGCGCTACATAGGGGCCGTCCTGAAGCTGGGGCTCGACCGCAGGGGCCAGAGCACCAACATGTCCTACCCCTCGCCAGGGAGGGCCGAGCTCACCTTCGAGCTGCCGCTCGCGGAGGTGGTCTACGACTTCTACGACCGGCTGAAATCGCTCACCCAGGGCTACGGGAGCTTCGACTACGAGCTTTTGGACTACCGGCCCAACCGCCTGGTGCGGCTGGACTTCCTCCTGAACGGGGAACGCCTGGACGCCCTCTCCGTGATAGTCCACAAGGACAGGGCCAGGCAAAGGGCCCTGAACGTCTGCGAGAGGCTCAAGGAGGAGCTCCCCCGCCAGCAGTTCAAGATAGCCATACAGGGGGCCATCGGCTCCGAGATAATAGCCCGCTCGACCCTGAGCGCCTTCCGCAAGGACGTCACCGCCAAGTGCTACGGCGGCGACATCTCGAGGAAGCGCAAGCTTCTGGAGAAGCAGAAGAAGGGCAAGAAACGCATGAAGATGGTGGGGCAGATAGAGGTCCCCCAGAGCGCCTTCATAGCGGTACTCAAGACCGACGAGGACTGAGGCCGCCTTCCGGGCCTCGGGGTAGCACAGAACGATTGGAGGCGGGGCTACTTGTCACCGAAAAAACCGCTGGACAACCTAATAAAGGCAGCCCTGGGCCGCAAGAAGGCATCCCTTGTCATTAAGGGCGCGAGGATCTTCAACTCCTTTCTAGGCGGGTTCCGCACGGGGGACGTCGCGGTGGAGGATGGCCGCATCGCGGGCATCGGCAACTACAACGGCATCCAGGAGATAAACGCGAGGTCCCAGTACCTGCTCCCTGGCTTTTTGGACAGCCACGTGCACGTGGAGAGCTCCATGACGGGCCCGGGCGAGTTCGCCCGGGCCCTGGTGGCGGCGGGCACCACGACCGTGGTCGCCGACCCCCACGAGATAGCGAACGTCGCGGGGACCCGCGGCCTCGACTTCTTCCTGGAGGAGAGCACCAACGTCCCGCTGGACATCTTCCTGATGCTCCCTACCTGCGTGCCCGCGACGAACTTCGAGGAGGGCGGGGCCACGCTCACGGCTTCCGACCTTGCCCGCTACCTCGGGAAACCCAGGGTCCTGGGGCTCGCGGAGCTGATGAACTACCCCGGGGTGATAAACCAGGACCCGGGCGTCATGTCCAAGCTCGCGCTCGCGAGGGAAAGGCCGTGGGAACTCAGGAGGGTGTGCCTGGACGGGCACGCACCCGGGCTCATGGGCAAATCCCTCAACGCCTACGCGGGCTCTGGGATCGACACGGACCACGAGGCCACCACCCCGGGCGAGCTCACCGAGAAACTCTCCGCGGGCATGTTCATGCTGCTTAGGGAAGGGACGGCCGCGAAGAACCTCCTTGACCTGCTCCCGGCGGTAAGCCACTTCAACTCCCGCTTCTGCGCCCTGGCGACGGACGACCGGCACGCGGTGGACCTGGAAGACGAGGGGAGCATCAACCACCTGGTGCGCATCGCGATGGCGGCGGGGGCCGTGGGGGTGCCGGAGCTCATCAACATGGCCTCAATCAACGGGGCCCGCCACTACGGGCTCTGGGACGTGGGGGCCATCGCCCCGGGCTACAAGGCCGACATGGCCCTATACCGGGACCTGTGGTCCTTCAGGCCATCCATGGTGTGGAAGACCGGGGCCTTGGTCGCGAAGGACGGGGAGTGCCTCCTGGACCACAAGTCGGGTTTCGGGGAATCTGCCAAATACATCCGCGACTCGGTAAAGCTGGGCGACCTCAGGACGGAGGACCTCCAGGTCAGGGGCACGGGGACCCTGCGGGTCATAGGCGTGCGGAACAACTCCGTCGAGACCGACTCCCTCGAGCTGAGGCTCCCCGCGAAGGGCGGGAAGACGGTTTCCGACCCCGACCAGGACGTCGCGAAGCTCGCGGTATACGACCGCTACCGGCCCGGCACCAAACCGGCCGTGGGCTTCATCAAGGGCCTCGGGATCCGGAAGGGGGCCCTTAGCTCCACCGTGAGCCACGACTCCCACAACCTGGTGATAGCGGGCGTATCCGACAAGGACATGGTGGTCTGCGCCAAGAGGACGGTGGAGCTCGAAGGCGGCCTTGTCGCCGCCCTGGACGGCAAGGTGGTGGGCGAGCTGGCCCTGCCGCTGGGGGGGCTCATGAGCCTCATGACGCTCAAGGAGACCGCCGACGGCATAAGGGCGCTCATGGCCGCCATCCGCCATCTTGGCTTCAAGAAGGGGGCCGACCCCTTCATGACGCTCGCCTTCATGAGCCTCCCGGTGATCCCGTCCTTGAAGCTCACCTCCAAGGGCCTGGTGGACGTGGACCGCTTCGAGCGGGTCCAGCTGTTCCTGTGACGCCGGAAGACGCCAACGGGGGGACGGGCCCTGCCGCGGGGGCCGCGCCCGGGCCCTTGCCGGGGGAGGGGCGGTCCGAACCCAAGGGACCCGACGACCCCCATGACCCCAACGATCCCCGGGACCCATTCAGGCTCCCCAGGGTCAGGGAGGGCGGCTGGAGGCTCTCCTACCCCTTCGCGTCCCGCTACCTCGAAAGGCCCAACGGGCTGCTCCACTACCTGGACGAGGGAAAGGGGCCGACAGTCTGCCTGCTCCACGGGAACCCCACCTGGTCATTCATGTGGCGCGAGCCCATAAAGGTCCTTAGGCGGCATTTCAGGGCCCTCGCCCCGGACCACATGGGCATGGGCCTGTCGTCCAGGCCCGCGGCCCAGCTGAGGCTTAAAGACCGCATCGACGACATCGGGGCCTTTTTGGGGGAAACCGCGCCTACGGGCGCCATTCACCTGGTGGGGCACGACTGGGGCGGGGCCATCGCCCTGGGCTGGGCGGTCAGGAACCCGGAAAGGGTGGCATCCCTCACGCTCATCAACACCGGCCTGAGGCTCCCCAAGGACGCCAAGATCCCCGGGGCCATAAAGCCCTTCCTGGGGGATCCCAGGCTGTGCCGGCTGCTCGCGACGAGACTGGGGCTCTTCAGCTCCCTGTTGCCGGACAGGGCGACCGTGAGGCCCATGGCCAAGGACGCGAAGGACGGCATGCTCGCCCCCTACCGGACCCACCTGCACAGGGATGCCATAGCCGGCTTCGTCCTGGACATCCCCGTGTACCCCGAGCACCCCAGCTGGGACACCCTGCTCTCCATCGGGAGGGGCCTCAAGGCATTGTCCGGGGTGCCGGCCCTCCTCATCTGGGGCCTCAGGGACTTCATATTCACCCGCCGCTTCCTGGAGGACATGCGCGGGCTGCTCCCGCAGTCCCGCACCCTGGCCCTCCCCCGCTCCGGGCACTGGCCGCTGGAGGACAATCCGAAGAGGATAATACCCACCCTCCTCGCCTTCCTCCGGCGAGCAACCACGGGGCCGGGGGCCAAGGCCCCCGGCCCCGGTTAGGAACCCGCATGACAGACAACCCGGACATCCCGGAAAGCAAGGACACCCCGCCCACCGCCGGGCCATCCCACGAGGCCGCGGGCGGCACCGCCAAGGCGGAGGCCGTAAGCCAACCCGAGCCCGACCCCAAGGGACCCTACAACATAGCCCAGGTGATAGGCGAGGCGGCCGAAAGGGACCCCGACCAGCTCGCGGTGCTGTCGCCCGTCCCCGACTGCCTGGGCCGGGACCGCATCACCTTCGGGGAGCTCGACAGGGACTCCGGGATCCTTGCCGGGAAGCTCAGGAACGACCTGGGCCTGGACCCTGGCGAGCGGGTGCTGGTGATGCTGAGGCCGGGCCCGGACTTCTACGTGGTGGCGTTCGCGTTGTTCAAGGCCGGGCTCGTGCCCGTGATGGTTGACCCCGGGATGGGCCTCAGGCGCATGCTGGAGTGCCTCTCCGAGGGCAAGCCCTCCGCGCTCATAGGCATCAAGAGGGCGCACCTTTTGAGCCTTCTCTTCCCGGGCTACTTCAGGCGCATAAAGACAAGGGTTACCATGGGCCGCAGGCTGTTCTGGGGCGGGGCGACGCTTTCCGGGCTCATGGCCGACAGCACGGCCACCCCGCTGGAGCCCGAGGGGACGCTCGGGACGGACACCGCGGCGGTGCTCTTCACCTCCGGGGCCACCGGCCCGCCCAAGGGCGTAGTCTACACCCACTCCATGTTCGGGGCCCAGGTAAGGGCCATCCGGGACAACTTTTGCCACGAGCCGGGCGGCAGGGAGCTTGTGACCTTCCCGCTGTTCGGGCTCTTCACGCCCGCCCTGGGGCTTACCTCGGTGATTGCCGACATGGACCCGGTAAGGCCCGGGAAGGCGGACCCCAACAAGATAATAGAGACAATAAGGCAAGAGCGCATAACCAGCCTGTTCGCCTCCCCCGCCCTTCTCCACAGGCTAAGCGAGCACCTCTTGGGAAGCCCGGGGAGGCTCGAAGGCGTGAAGGTCGTGATATCGGCGGGAGCACCGGCGCAGCCCTCGCTCATTGCGGGGATAAGCTCCATGCTGGACGAGGGGGCGAGGCTGTTCACGCCCTACGGCGCGACCGAGGCCATGCCGCTGACCCTCGTGGACCAGGAAGGCATCGCCAAGGCCAGGGGCATGACCGAGCAGGGCTTCGGCATGTGCGTGGGAAGCCCCCTGCCCCACTGCCACATAAGGGTCATAGGCATAAGCGAGGGGCCCATAAACTCCTTTTCCGAAAAGGACGTGCTGCCCCAGGGCGAGGTGGGCGAGCTGGTGGCCTGCGGTCCCATGGTCGCGGAGAACTACTTCGACCTTCCCGAGGCGACCGCGCTCACCATGGTGCTGGGCCCCAACGGAAGGCCCTGGCGCCGCATGGGGGACGTGGGCTGGAGGGACATCCGGGGGCATCTCTGGTTCTGCGGGAGAAAGAGCCAGCGGGTGGTGACCAAGAACGCCACCCTGTTCACGGTCCCCTGCGAGTCCATCTTCCTAAACCACCCGCAGGTGAGGAGGGCGGCCCTGGTAGGCGTGGGCGAGAAGGGCTCAATGCTCCCGGTCATGGTCATAGAGCCCATGAAACGTCTGTCTTCCGCCAAGTGGGACACCTTTGTGACGGAGCTTCTGGCGCTCGCGAAGGCGAACCCCCGCACCCGCCAAATCAAGACCTTCCTGCAAAGGCAGAACTTCCCCTTGGACATTCGCCACAACGCAAAGATATCGAGGGAAAAGCTCGCCTCCTGGGCAAGGACGGAGCTTTCCATGAAGGACATGGCGGCGACCGAGTTCTACAAGAACTGAGGCCAGGCTTATGCGCCAAAAACCCAAAAAAGTCATGGCTCATGGGAAATTAGGGGTTATAGCGGTTTTGGGAATTTTTGGCGTAAAACCATGTAATTTCGCGGACTTTTAGACCTGGGACATTCCATAAATGATCTAAATTCAGAATGTCCGATGAACTCAAAGACAAAAACCCTGACCGCACATAACTAACATGATGGCTTTCGAAAATTAATGAACTAAATGTTGGGGGAGGCAAGCATCAAGTCTGCGGTTTGGCCTAATAGAAAAACATATAAATGTTAGGTAATTAGTAGATACCAAACAAATTGTAATTAAAAGACAGAGGTTATGTTGGAACAAGAAAACATAAGAAACAGACTAACTTGGGATGAGATCTATGACAATGCGTCAAAGTTCTCACTTGAATTTCGAGATGCGCACAACGAGGAAGCACAAGGTCAGACCTTTGTAACCAAGTTCTTGCAGGTCTTCGGCATAAACGAGCCAATGGCTGCAGGTAATTTCGAGCGGAAGGTCGAACTCTCTGAAAGCAAATCCGGCTACATCGATTACCTGTGGGAAAAGCAAATTGCAATCGAGATGAAATCAAAAGGCAAAAACCTCAAAGAAGCCTTCAGACAATTGAAAAACTACATGGAACACCTAGACCCGGATATAATTCCCGATCTTTGGCTCGTATCGGATTTTGAAAAGATGATCCTCACCCGCCGCTCCACAAACGAATCATGGGAATTCGCTACAAAAAACTTGCGCAAACGGGTGCATCTCTTTGCGAACATCGCAGGTTATACAACTGAACGCTCAAGCTACGGCCAAGTGGAGGTGAACGTAAAAGCAGCGGAAAGGATGGCGAGGCTCCATGACGCACTTAAGGATCATGGCTACGATGGGCATATTCTAGAGGTCTATCTCGTGCGCCTGCTCTTCTGCCTCTTCGCAGAGGACACGGGAATATTCCCGCCAGAGGCCTTTTCAAGGTATCTGAAATCGTCTAAAACTGATGGATCGGATCTCTCAGACATGCTCGCAAGACTATTTGAAATTCTCGACATGCCGGAAGAAATCCGTCGCAAGCGAAATCTAACAAGTGAAACGCTTTTGCGTTTCCGCTACGTGAATGGCAGATTATTCGATGGGATTTTGCCAAGAGCTGATTTTGACTCGAAGATGCGTAAGACTTTACTCGATTGCGCCGATTTCGACTGGGGAAAAATCAGTCCCGCCATTTTTGGGTCGCTGTTCCAAGGTGTAATGGACAAAAAGGAACGCCGCGATATGGGCGCTCATTACACATCAGAGGAAAACATCCTTAAAGTCATAAACCCGTTGTTCATGGATGCGCTTTGGAAGGAATTCGATCGGGTGAAAACCGATCCAAGAGAACTTTCCTCGTTCCACGATAAAATAAGCAACCTCTGTTTTTTGGATCCTGCCTGCGGCTGTGGGAACTTCCTAATAATAACTTACCGAGAGCTGCGTCTTTTGGAAATAGAAATACTCAAGATCCTAAAAACCGACAAATTATTGAAACTAAGCCTAGGGATCATGCAAAAGGTCTCATTGCGGCAATTTTACGGCATCGAATCTCTCGATTTTCCCTGCCAGATAGCCGAGGTAGGCCTATGGCTCATGGATCACCAGATGAACCTGGAGGCATCGGACAAACTTGGCCGATATCAGATCAACATGCCTCTTTCCAAAGGTGCGACCATATTACATAAAAACGCCCTTAGAATTGACTGGGAGGAAGCCGTCCCAAGGGCCAAGCTCTCCTACATCATGGGAAACCCGCCGTTCGGAGGCGGAAGGACCATGAGCAAAGCCCAGAAGGACGACATGGCGCATGTTTTCGGAAAGATTAGGGCCTTGGGCGATCTTGACTATGTAACGGCTTGGTACAAGCGGGCGTCCGACATGATGCGGGGAACTGAAATCCGGGCGGCCTTCGTCTCCACAAGCAGCGTCGCACAAGGCGAACAGCCTGCCCTATTGTGGAAGCCTCTTATGGAAGAAGGCGCACATATAAACTTCGCCATGCCTTCCTTCAAATGGTCCAACGAGGCGCGGGGAAAGGCGGCCGTCAACTGCGTCATAATCGGCTTCAGCCACCAAGCGTCCAAGCCCAACATCAACCCCTACCTCGTGGAGGGCCCGAACGTCTTCATTTTCAGGCGCGGCAGCCCGCTCTGCGACGCCCCCCCCATCGGAATCGGCAGCATGCCCATAGACGACGGCAACTATCTCTTCACCGATACAGAGAAAGCCGACTTCCTTAAAAAGGAGCCAAAGGCAGGGAAATGGTTCAGACCCTGGGTGGGCTCAGAGGAACTCATCAAAGGACACGCAAGGCACTGCCTATTTCTGAAAGACTGCCCGCCTTCGGAGCTTCAATTGATGCCGGAGTGCCTCAAGCGCATAAGGAGGGTCCGTGACTTCCGCTTGGCGAGCAAGAACCCTGCCACCAGAAAACTCGCGGAGTTCCCTCTCTCCTTCCATAACATGAGGCTCCCGGATTCGGCCTA
>JAITKK010000220.1 GCA_031278475.1 Deltaproteobacteria bacterium | reverse complement strand
GTTCAAAGTTAGAATGGCCTTATATTTATTGAAAACCTCGAGTAAGGCGATCTAAAATTTAGATAAAATTTTAAACTCAATCGAAGTTCGCAATTTTTCACTTTTTATCGCATGTCTTTCTGAAGTACGGCTCCGAACCCCTACGAACCTTGTTGTGTTCTTGATGGCGATGTATTAGCCGGACACGGTTGAGGTGAGCTCGGCTCACATTTATATATACAAGCCTAATCCTGTTGGCATCACTCCCGTGCACTCTGTCGCTAAGACCGTCCCGTGGGTCATGCCGTTGCCAGCCTGGGCCTAATTGGCGGGGACGAGGGCGAGACCGCCATGCTTGTGGGCCACCTTGGCATGGGCGTGCTGGATCAGTGCAAACCCCTCAACTCGCCATCTTGCTTCCAGGCGGGACGCTTCTCGGCTATCTGCGTCAGGTAGCCTTTTCCCTATGTGGGTATAGTAGCTGGAATCAAATTGTCCGACTAAAAAAAATCCTGCGTAGGTTGACTTTGATGATATTTTACATTAAACTATGCCTTCTTATGCCTCTTTAGGGTAAAATACGGCTTTTTAGAGGCAGTTTCGAATTTTTAAAAAAACGTAAAGTTGCTCGCTTTTGGTGTGTTATACTATATATATCGATAATATAAAAAGCTACTACCATATATGGATAAACCAGCCCCTAGCCTTGGTTCCGAGGGTGCTTCGTGGAAAAAGCTTTGGCCGCTGTGATATCATGTCCAGGAAAAATTTTAATCGCACCGTGACTTCTGGCGGCCGGGCTGCGGGCCCGGCCGCCCGGCGCCCCATTCATGCGAGGCGCTTCCCAAGGATTACCGAATGACCCTATGGGGCCCAGGGCTTGGGCCTCAGGGGGGAGGGTCGCATTGCTGAAAACCTTGGCAAGACCAGTGGCGGCATTGGGCCGCTTTGCCCTGGACACCGTCTTCCACTTGGGCCGCTACAGCATACTGTCGGCCAAGGCCCTCTTCTACAGCTTGGTGCCTCCTTGGAGGCTTAGGGCCATCCTCAAGCAGATGGAGTTCGTGGGCGTGGACTCCCTCTTGGTTGTCATCCTCACAGGGGTATTCACCGGCGGTGTCTTTACCCTCCAGATAATTTACGGCTTCAGGCGCTTTTCCGCCGAGAGCATGGTGGGACCCACCGTGGCCACCGCCATGACCCGCGAGCTGGGACCCGTGCTGACCGCCCTTATGGTGACCGGCAGGGTGGGAAGCGCGATGGCGGCCGAACTCTCCGCCATGAAGGTGACCGAGCAGATTGACGCCCTCACCGTGATGGCGGCGGAGCCGGTCAAGTACCTCATCAGCCCCAGGATCATAGCCGGCATCCTGATGCTCCCGCTTCTGACGGCCGTTGCCGACGCGGTTGGCGTGGTGGGTGGCTACTTCGTGGCCATGGCCAAGGGCCTGGACCCCGGGCAGTTCGCGGGGCGCATCCAGGAGATCGTGGTGATGGACGATGTCTTCGACGGGCTGGTGAAGTCCGCTGTCTTTGGCTTCATCCTTACGAGCGTCGGCTGCTACATGGGTTATTACTGCAAGGGCGGGGCCGCGGGTGTGGGCAAATCCACCACCGTAGCCGTCGTCATTAGCTATGTTTCCATATTGGTGGGCGACTTCATCATGACCGCCCTGATGTACTAGCCATGTCCGGGGATACGAAGGGCGGGCCAGGGGCTGATCCCAAGGATAAAAAGGCCCCCAAGGCTCCAAAGGCCTCCAAGGATCCAAAGGATCCAAAAGATCCAAAAGATCCAAAAGAGCCAAAAGATCCAAAAGAGCCAAAAGATCCAAAAGACCCAAAAGACCCAAAGGATCCAAAGGCCCCAAAGGATAAAAAGGACCCAAAGCCCTCCAAGGCCATAACCATTGTGGTCAAGGGCCTCACCAAGAGCTTTGGCGACAACCATGTGCTGAGGGGCCTGGATCTCACCTTGGAGCCAGGCAAGGTGAACTTCATAATAGGCAGGAGCGGCGGCGGCAAGAGCGTGCTGCTCAAGCACCTGACAGGCCTGATGACACCGGACTCCGGGGAGGTCTGGTACGGGGACCTGGACTTCTTCAAGGCCAAGAGGCCGCAGCGGGAGGCCATACGCAAGGGCATAGGGCTGCTCTTCCAGGACGGGGCCCTGTTCGACTCCCTCTCCGTGGTGGAGAACGTCGCCTTCCCGGTCTGGTACCACAGGACCCTCTCGCCCGCCAAGGCGAGGGAGCGGGCCCTGTCCCTTTTGGCGGAGCTTGGCCTGGCCGACAGCCACGACACGCCAATAGCCGAGCTCTCCCAGGGGGAGCGGAAGAGGGTGGCCATAGCGAGGGCCCTCATAATGGAGCCTGGCATCCTGTTCTTCGACGAGCCCACCACGGGGCTCGACCCGCTCTTAAGCTCCCAAGTGGACCAGCTGATACTGGAGGTCCGCGACAGGACCCAGGCAACGGTCGCAGTCATAAGCCACGACATAGCCGCCACCCTCACCATAGCCGACCGGGTGAACCTCATCCACGAAGGCAAGGTGGCTCTGTCCGGCACCCCGGAGGAGTTCAGGGCGAGCCCCATCCCGGTGGTAAGGGAGTTCATCCTGGGTGACGAGATCCCCGCCCCGGGGCAAGGCTAGGGGCGCGGGCCACCCAGCGCCAAGAGGCGGGATCCACCAGACATAGACGCCACTTAAGGCCGGAATCCCGGGGCGCGAACCCCTGGGCCAAGGCCAGGGTGGCGCGCCCAAGGAACCATGTACAAGACATCCACTGAAATAAAAGTCGGCCTCTTCGTCCTCGCCGCCATCCTGGTGGTGGGCTGGATGGCTTGGAGGCTCGGGTCGCTCAACACCTACCGGGACGGCTACTACCGCATAGACGCCCTCTTCGACCAGGTCACGGGGCTCAAGCAGGGGGTGGCTGTCGAGATAGCCGGCATAAGCGTGGGCCACGTGAACACCATCACCTTGCAGGAAGACAAGGCCATGGTGTCCATGCTCATCCTCAAGGGCGTGACGCTCCCGGTCGACACCCACGCCTACGTGAAGTCCCAGGGCATCCTGGGCGACAAGTACGTGGAGCTGGTTCCTGGCCTTAGGGGGCAGGACAACATCCAGCCAGGGGGGCGCCTGGAGAACACCACCTCGGCGGAGGATCTGACGGTGCTGGTGGAAAAACTGAGCGGGGTGGCGGATGATCTAAAAAAGCTCACCTCCTCTCTGACCGCCGACGGGGGCGACCAGGACCTCCGCGAGATAGTCCAGAACGTGCTCGAGGCCAGCAAGAACCTAAACGAGCTCACCAAGGAGAACGGCCCCAACCTGACCGAGGCCCTGGCCTCCCTGCAAAAGGCGTCCAAAAATTTGGAGGACATCACCGAGAAGGTGAGCCGCGGCGAAGGCACACTGGGGCAGCTGGTTAACAGCGACTCCCTCATAAGGGACGTCCAGTCCGCCATGACCAGCATCAGGGACATAGCGGAAAAGATAAACAGCGGCCAGGGCACCATAGGCCGCTTGGTGAACGACGACACCACCGTGAACAAGCTCGACGAGGTCCTTACCGGGGTGAGCGACTACATATCCCAGGGCGACTCCATATCGGTCGCCCTGGACTTCAGGGTCGACTTCATGACCCGCTACAGCTTCGTAAAAGGGGGGGTGGGGGTGAAGATCTTCACCTCGCCCGACCGCTATTACCTCCTCGGGGTCACCTCCGACTACTTCGGGAGCTACGCCCGCAAGGACTTCACCTCCGGGGCCTCGGAGTGGTCCATGGAGTCGAGGGATCGCTCAAGGCTCAAGGTCAACGCCCAGATAGCCCAAAGGTTCTACAACTTCGTCATAAGGGGCGGGGTCATGGAGAGCGGCGGCGGCATCGGCCTTGACTACTACCTGCTGAACGATAACCTGGTCCTTACCTTCGAGGCCTTCAGCGGCGACTTCAAGCACAACCCGCACCTGCGGGCCATGGCCACCTGGAGGTTCTGGAAGTTCATGTACCTGACCGCAGGCTACGACGACTTCATATCCGACCTGCACCGCTCGTCCCCCTTCGTGGGCATAGGCTTCCTATTCACGGACGACGACCTCAAGATGCTCTTCGGTTCTGCCGGGAGCCTCCTCTCCGAGTGATCCCGCGCCCGGCCCAGGCCGGGCGCCCTGGCAAGACAATCCACGGGCGGCCGCGCAATGCGGCCGCCCGCTTTTTCTGGTATCATGGGGCACGTAACAAGTTCTGACCCAGGAACCCGTTCTTGCGCTGGCTATCAGCCCTGGCGCTCGCATTTGCCCGGCTTGGGGCCCTTCAGGCCTTGGCTTGCGACCGCGCAAAGGGGCCAAGGGTCATGGCCGGCCCGCAGGCCAGGGACCGTTTAATATGGATATGTTATTCCCAGCCATTATCAAGGTGCTATTTTAATTTTTAGCCATTATCAAGATTTAATTTAATATTAGCCATTATCAAGGTGCTATTTTAATTTTTAGTAATTATCAAGGTGCTATTTTACCTTTTGTCTATTATCAAGGCACTATTTTAAGTTTCGGCCATTATCCGGCTTGTGTAACGCATCCAAGGGGGAGCCATGGCGGACGACAAATCCTCCGGCAACAAGGACAGGGTAAACATAGTCTACAAGACCCCGGGCGACTCCGAGGAAAAGGAGCTGCCCTTCAAGGTCCTCGTAATGGGCGATTTCACCCAAGGGGAGGATCCGGAGCCCTTCGCCCAGAGGCAGGCAATCCCCGTTAACCGGGACAACTTCGCCTTGGTTTTCCGCGGCATGGCACCCAAGCTCAGGCTCATGGTGCCGGGCACCCTGAGCGGGGATCCGGACCCTCCCATGATCCCTGTGATCCTCGCGCTTGAGTCCCTTGCTGACTTCGAGCCCAGGAACCTGACAGGGAAGATCCCGCCCCTTACCGAGGCCTACGAGGCGCGCCGCAAGGTGATGGCCGCCCAAAGGGCCCTGTCCTCCAACCAACGTCTCCTCCAAGGCCTCAAGGGGCTGCTCGCGGACAAAGGGGCAAGGGAACGGCTGCGCTCCGAGCTTCTTTTGGGAACCTCTTCCGAAGCCCTTGGGGACGGCAACGCCCCGGTCCCCAAGGCCCCAACCCAAGGGACCTAGGCTTTCGGCCTTTTCACCTCGCCCGCAGGGGCCCAAGGAACCATCCTTCATGCAAGCAAGTGCCGCGCGTTTCGCTTTGAGGTTCGAGCGCTTCCCGGATCTTCCGGTGGACGTGATTGCCTTCTCCGGGAAGGCGGCCCTGAACTCCCCCTATTCGTTCTCGGTACTGGCCTTGGCGGATAGCGAGGCCTACGGCAAACTCCAGAGGCGGGACCTACTGGCCGGAAAGGCAACGCTTTCCATAGGGGACGGGGACAAATGGCCCGCGGCCGATACCATGAAGTGGCAGGGGATGGTCACAAGGCTCCGCGAGGGGGAGGCGTTTGGCGGCCGCACCTTCCTTGGCATTGGCTTGGGGCCGGCCCTGTCGGCTTTGGAGGGGCTCATCCAGAACCATGTGTATCTGGGGAAATCCGACCCGGACATTGTGAAAGAGGCCCTGACAGAGCACGGCGGCATCCCCGAGGATGCCCTTTCCCTGCGCATTGACAAGGGATCCTACCCTGAAAGGGAGTTCCTTTTGCAAAAGGACCTCTCGCTTTCGGACTTCGTCCTGGGGCTTCTGGAGAGGGAGGGCATAGCCCTCTTCTTCGACCAGGAAGGCGACAGGGAGACAATGGTCCTTAGCGACTCCAACGAGGGCTTCCTCCCCATAATGGACGGGGACAAGGAACTCGCGCTGCGCCCAACCCGCAGCTCGGGGCTAACCCCCTCCGGGGGAAGGGAGCTCCACGCCTTCGAGGAGACCAGGAGGGTCCCGCCCAAGAGGATAAGGCTCAGGGACTACGACTGGATGGACCCCAACCGCCCCTTGGAGGTGGTTTCCGAGCTCCCGGGTTTCGGGAGGGGCGAGAGCTACTTCTACGGCGACGGCTTCGATACCGAAAAAGAGGGCAACCGCCTGCTCAACATAAGAAAGGAGGCGATTGTCTCCGCCTGCGAGACCTTTTCCGGGGAGTCGTCCCTCCCAGGGCTTTTCCCAGGCGGCGTCTTCACGGTCGAGGGCCACGCGCTTGAGGCGAACAACGACCGCTACCTCATAGTGTCCGCTTCCTACCAAGGGGCCCAGGCCGGCGACTGGGACCAGGGCATAAGCAAGGGGCTGGCCGAGGGCCTGGGCGAGGGCCTGGGAGAGGCCCTGTCCTTTACGCAAGGCCTTCCCCAGGGCAAGGGCCTCAGGGTCACCTTGGGCTTCCGGAGGCACTCGGTTCCCTACAGGCCCGAGAGGACACTCCCAAAGCCTGTCGCAAAAGGCCCGGTCACGGCCTTCGTGGACGGGCAGGGCACGGGCGACACGCCGGAGATGGACGCCTGGGGCCGCTACAAGGTGCTTTTGCCTTTGGACGTTTCCGGCAGGAGCCAGGGCTCGGCATCCTCCTGGATTCGCAAGGCCTCTCCCTACGTGGGCTTGGGCTACGGCCAGAACTTCCCGCTCCTTCCCGGCGCCGAGGTGCTCCTTGACTTCGTGGACGGGGATCCCGCAAGGCCCTACATCTCCGGGGTGGTCCCCAACGCCGAGACCGGGACCACGGTGAACTCCGACGCGCCCAACATCTCCGGTATATCCACCAAGGGCGGGGGCGGTCTTTATTTCGTGGACGAACCGGGCTCCCAGGGGACTTTCCTGGCCTCCGGCTCCGGGAGGGGTGCCATAGGCTTCCTGTCAGGCTCCCCCACCAAGTCCATAGTCCAGGCCGACAACGCCTACGTCTTGTCCACCATCCAAAGCAAGGTCATGGGCCTGAATGCCGCTAACTACGTCGGCTGGAACTACAATATCAGTGCCTCCTTGGACTGGCCCGCCTTAATGGTGGCACTGATTGGCACCATAAGTTCCGCAACCTCCAAGGCGGCCGACATCACGGAATCGTACGCCGAGCGCGACAGGGAAAAGGCAGAAGAAGGCGGCAAAGACGCAAAGATGCCGCCAATGTCATTGACCTCAGGTTGGTTAAAGATTGCCGAGACCGCCATGGGGCAGCTGATGATACTCATCTATACCATGTTTAAGCAGGCACCATCGATACTAGAGGAAGGGTTCCCCATTGGGAGCCCACGCCAGAACTTCATAAATATCACGGCAAACGACGAAGAGACCTCAGCCGACTTCTTTGCCAGCATGGAAAACCGCAACCTCCTTTCCTCCATCCTAATTGTCCTTGCCACTGTTTTGGATATTGGTAGTCTGGTCATAACTGGCTTCACGGAACAGAAAGAGCTCGATGAGCTAGAGACAAAACTAAAAAAAGCAGAAGCGGGAACGAATACACAAGCGGGAACGAATACAGAAACGGCAAAAGGTGATTCGCTTGTCCAAGACATAGCTGACAGAAAAAGGGAAATCACCGCCAAGAAAATGAGCATGGGAATAAATCTTACGGTAGAAATCGTAAGTGTCATAAGCTCAATCGTTACAACCGTTGCGAGCCTCAAGAGCTGGAACCCTAAGAACAATTCCAGCAAGGGAATAGTCATTGCCAACGATGAATCCTACGTGAACATAAAGTCGGACGGCATGGCATCCATCTCCGCATCGGACGGGCCCGTGATACTTGAGTCCTCCAAAATACTCTTAACCGACCTCCTGAACAGGAACGACACGGATGTCATGATCCCCAAAGAATTTGTCGCCCCGGATGTGGCCACGGATAGTGGTAAAAAATTCGCGGAGACAAACGCAGTGCTTCTAAGGGGACCACTTGTGAAGTTCTTGGTCGACCGAGCGTTAATGGCTTCAATGCACCAGGTGACAAAATCCGAGGGCTCCATCCGGATAATCGCCGCCAAGGCGGAACCCAATCCTTCGCTTAACATTCCGGGTTCCTTCCTTGACAAAGTCAAGGCAGAACTCTCCGGTGAAACGGCAACAGTGGCAGATCCAGACGCGAACAAGCCGGGGATAGGCATCCTAACAAAAGACAATGCAATGCCCGTATCCTTCGTCACAAAGAACAAGGACGCAACCATCCGCCTCAAGCAGGGAGAAGGCGCAAGCTCCATTTCCATGTCAAGCGGGAACATAACCATGGGGCTTAAGGACAATCAGAGTCTCTGTCTCGAGAGCGCTGACGGGGGGAAGGTAACGCTTTCCCATTCCGCCTCCGAGAGCCTGACCATGGGTAGTGACAAGCTGCTGCTCTCCGGAACCAAAGGGAAGCTCGAAGTGACTTCCTCGGCACTGACCCTTGAGCACCCGACCAAGGTCGTGCTCAAGGCAGGCTCTGGCAGCTTGGTCACCCAAGAAGCCGGGAAGCTGGCCATCAATACCGCCGGCACGTGTCAGTGTAATGCCCAATTGGTCCAAATCTCGACCTGAGCCTGGGTCTCGCACCCAAGGGGCCTGTCGGGCGGGGCCTAAGGACGCGGCCGGCACTGGCCCCCTGTGGCCGTCCGCGGCGCCCCTAGGGGCTAGTGGCCTTGGTGCCTTGGGTTTTTTTGGCCTTTGGGCCTTGAGCGTATGCTAAAGATGTTCAATTATCGTAGAAAATTGCAAAAACCGACCCTTTCGCACAATTTTTACAAATTAAAATATAAGTCGTAAAATTTTTTGAGGGTACCTCGATGCGGCCCTTGGCCACCGAACCCCCTGGCCCCGGGGCAACGGTAGCCACAAAGGTCCCGGATTTTTCTGGAAAAGAGGGCCTTTTTTGTGATATACAATACAAACGGGCCTTTTGGCCCTGGGCCCGAAACCCACCGTCGTCCCAAGCCCCTTGCGGCGCCCTAGGGGAGCTTGCCGGGACACTTAGGCAGGTAGCGATTAAGTTTTGACTATGGCGGAAACAATCAAGCCCCCGACCATCGCCGAAAGCCAGGAGACTGGGGCCAAGGTGCCCAGGGTCATGGTGGTGGACGACGAGATCCTCAACCTCAAGCTCATAGGCGCCATGCTGAAGCCCCAGGGCTACGAGGTGATTCTGGCAAACGACGGCGAGGAGTGCCTCCAGAAGGTCGCCGAAAACCCGCCGGATCTCATCCTCCTCGACATAATGATGCCCAAGCTCAACGGCTTCGACGTGGTGACGAGGCTCAAGGCCGAGGAGCGCTTCGCGCTCATCCCCATAGTCATGGTGACCGCCCTCCAGGACGTGAACGACAGGGTGAAGGCCCTGGAGGTGGGGGCCGAGGATTTCCTCACGAAACCCGTGGATCGCATGGAGCTGAGGGCGAGGGTCCGTTCCCTGCTCAAGGTTAAGGCCTACAACGACCACATGGTGAACTACCGCCAGGAGCTGGAGAGCGAGGTCAGGCGGCGCACCCTTGAGATCCAAGAGACCAACAAGATGCTGGAGAAGGCCCACGAGAAGCTCAGGGGGGCATCCCTCGAGACCATCTTCAGGCTTTCCCGGGCGGCCGAGTTCAAAGACGAGGACACCGGGGCCCACATCATCAGCATGAGCCGCATATCCGCCCGCATTGCGAAGCAATGCGGGCTCTCCCCCACTACCGTCGAGAGCATCCTCTACGCCTCGCCCATGCACGACATAGGGAAGATTGGCATCCCGGACCGCATACTCCTCAAAAACGGCCCCTTGAACGACGAGGAGTGGACGATCATGCGCATGCACACGGTGTTCGGGGGGAAGATCCTGGAGAACTCGGATATCGGCTTCCTTCGCTTGGGGGAGGTCATAGCCCTCACCCACCACGAGAAGTTCGACGGCTCCGGTTACCCCAAGGGCCTCAAGGGCAAGCAGATACCCCTGGCCGGGCGCATAGTGGCGGTAGCCGACGTGTTCGACGCCCTGATGTCCCGCAGGCCCTACAAGCCGGCCTTCACGCCGGAGCAGGCCATAGGCATCATCACCGACGGCCGGGGCAGGCATTTTGACCCGGACGTGGTGGACGTCTTCATAAACGACATCCCCGAGATACTGCGCATCTGGCGCTCCAGCCAGGAGGAGCAGAGCAAGGAGGTCCAGGAGGCCCTTAAGATGCCCTAGGGGCCCAAGGCATGCCTTTGGGTCCCCCGAACGCCCCATGTCTTAGCTTCCAGCCCCCCCGGGGTGCCCCCGGGGGGGCTTGGCATCTTTTGACGGGGGCATCCACCCAAGGACCCCCTAAGGACCCCCCCAAGGAACGCCCAAGGAACCCCCAAGGAACGCCCAAGGAACCCCAAAGGAACCCCAAAGGAACCCCCAAGGCCCCGATAACCCCCAATAAGCCCAAAAAGGCCCCAAGCCCCCAGCCGGATACCTAATTGGCCCCATAGGTCGCTCGCAATGGATAAGCTCCGACTCTACCTACTACGCCACGGCCAGACCATCGACTTCGAGAGGCATCTCTTCAACGGCTGGCGGGACGTGGGCCTAACCGAGCTTGGCAAGCGCCAGCTGGACGACGCGGCCCGGGTTCTTGGGAGGATCCCCTTGGACGCCGTGTACTCAAGCGATCTCGGGAGGGCCCGTTACGGGGGGGAGAAGGTGGCGGCAGGGGCTGGGCTCACGCTTGGGCTTATAAAGGACTTCCGGGAGATGTCCTTCGGCAAGTGCGAGGGGCTCAACTTCCAGGAGCTCGCGAAGCTTTACCCCGAGCTTGCCGAGGGCATCCTCTGCCCGCAGACCGGGAAGGTGTCATTCCCGGAGGGCGAGGACGACAGGGGCTTCCAGGCGAGGATCGCCGGGGCCGTCACCGGGCTTCTGGAAAAGCACCCGGAAGGGCGGGTCTGCCTGGTCTCCCACGCAGGGGTGGGGAGGGCGGTGCTCGCCCACTTCATGGGGCTCAGCAGCTCCTCCATGTGGGCCATCCACCAGGACTTCGCGGGCCTGCACGTCCTGGACGTGTACCAGGGCGGAACCTACATCATAAGGGCCCTCAATGCCTACCTGGGCCCCGAAGGCTACGCCCAGGATGGCCCAGGGCTTGCCGCCCTGGTAGGCTGAGCCCTTGGCTTAGGAGCGGGTTGCCCAAGTGAGCGTTGACGGCGAGGATATCAAAAGGGAGCACGACCCACCGGACAGCCCATGCTCCGTGGGGCGCACCCAGGCGGAGCGCATGTGCCTCTTCGGCGAGCCCGGGAAACCCCTGGTCCTGGAAAGCGGGGAAACACTCGGGCCCGTGGAGGTGGAGTACGAGTCCTACGGGACCCTTAACCCCCAAAAGGACAACGCCGTCCTGGTCTGCCACGCGCTGACAGGGGACGCCCACGCCGCGGGCTGGGACAAGGGGCCCTACGGGCCCCTTAGGGAGTACCGCAGGACCAAGCCCGGCTGGTGGGACTCCATGATAGGGCCTGGCAAGGCCATAGACACGGACAGACACTTCGCGCTCTGCGTGAACGTCCTGGGGAGCTGCTACGGAAGCTCCGGGCCCAGTTCCAAAAACCCAAGTACTGGCAGGCCCTGGGGCCTTAGTTTCCCCATAGTTACCGTGGGTGACTGGGCCAAACTGCAGGTGGCGGTCCTGGACAGGCTGGGCATCGGCACTGTCAAGACCGTCATAGGCGGCTCCATGGGAGGGCAGCTGGTGCTGGAGCTGGGGCTGGCCTACCCGGACAGGTTCCGGGGGCTTGCCATACTCTCCGCCGGGCACAGGCTGACCACCCAGGGGCTGGCCTTCAACGCGGTTGGGCGCAACGCCATAATAAAGGATCCCAACTTCAGGTACGGGGACTACTACGACCGGGAGAGTCCCAGCTCCGGGCTCTCGGTCGCGAGGATGCTCGCCCACATCACCTACCTCTCGGAAGAGAGCATGGGCCATAAGTTCGGCCGCAGGCTAAGGGGCAAGGAGGTCCCGGACTTCACCCTCACGGGCATAGAGTTCGAGATGGAGAGCTACCTGAACCACCAGGCCCAGAGCTTCGTGAGCCGCTACGACGCCAACTCCTACCTATACCTTACGAGGGCGATGGACTACTACGACGCCGCCGCCGAATGGGGCGAGGGCAGCCTCCCCAAGGCCATGTCCAGGCTAAGGGCCAAGACGCTAGTGGTGTCCTTCTCGTCGGACTGGCTATTCCCTCCCGAGCTCATCCGGGAGATGGTGAGCGCCATGTGCCGTTCCAGGCTCCCGGTCAGCTACGTGAACATCCCCTCCCGCTACGGCCATGACGCCTTCCTTGTGGAGACCGGCAGGGTGTCAAGGCTTGTCAGGAGTTTTCTCCAGCATGTGGGCTAGCCCAAACATGCCCGGTCACGTCCGGTCACGTCCTAACAAGACCAAACAGGGCCAAACGGGGCCAAACAGGGACTTACAAGGCTCAATAACGGCCATTAACGGCCAATATGGGCCATTAACGGCCAATATGGGCCAATAACGGCCAATATGGGCCGATATCGATAAGGACAAGGGCCCAAAAGACCCGGCTCCCAAGGAACGCAGCTTAGGATCCCAACAATGGACAAGGAAAGGGAAGGCAAGCCCAAGGGCCAAGACGCCCCAAAAGATGCACCCAGGGACATGGAGACCATCCGGCAGGGCCTGCGGGAGGAGGTGGATCGCCTCAAGGATCTCTACCGGGAGCTGAGGGAAAGCGTGGCCCAGGGCCGGGAGGGCGCGGCCCGCCCGGCCCTGGGAGAGCGCTGGCAGGACCAGATTATCTTCGACGAGATCCCCGAGGGCTCCTTCGTGCTGGATCTCGGCTGCGGCAACGGGGAGCTCCTGTCCAGGCTCATGGCACAGAAGGCCGTTTTCGGCCAGGGCGTGGAGCTGGACCCCGAGGCCGCGTTAAACGCCATGGACAAGGGCGTGCCCGTATTAAACGCCGACATGGCCGAGGTGCTTAGGGACTACGGGGACCAGAGCTTCGACTACGTCATACTGGAGAGCACCCTCCAGACCATGAAGAGGCCCGTTGCCGCGTTGAAGCAGATCCTCCGGGTGGGAAAATGGGGCATCGTCACCTTCCCCAGCTTCGGCCACTGGAAGGTGTGGCTGGATCTGACGGCCAGGGGCCGCATGCCGGTAACCTCCCGCCTGCCCTACCAATGGTACGACACCCCCAACATCCACCTCTTCACGCTTGACGACTTCATGGACTTCTGCAGGGGGTCGGGTATCGTGGCCGAGAAGGCCTTCTGCCTCTCCGAGGGCGGGATCCAGAGCCTCTCCTTGGATCCCTCCCGCAAGGACTTCCAGGAGGAGACCCTCTTCCAGGTGGAGGAGGCCATCCTCTTCCTCACCAAGGCCGACTGAGGAGGCCCAAAAGGCCCCAAAAAGGCCATGCGGCCCCCGCTATGGGCAGCTTTCAGGGGCCCCTTGATTTTGGTTTGCGCAAAGCCAGCCCCTGTGCTATATTCGTCTTTCCCCAAGCCCTTGGCCCAAGGCCCGGGGCCAAAGCTACGGGCGGGGCCAAAGGCCCCGCCCGCAGGAGAATCGCCCGAGGAAGGTGCTCACATGTCCAGAGTCTGCGATATCTGTGGGAAGGCCCCCCAGAAAGGCCACAACGTCTCCCACGCCAACAACAAGACCAAGAAGATCTGGCTTCCCAACCTCCAGAGCGTCCGCCACGAGGAAAAGGGCACCGTCAAGAGGATCCGCGCCTGCGCCAGGTGCATCAAGCAGGGCCTTGTTAAGAAACCCGCCCACCGCACCTACGTCAAGCCGGAGCTGGAGAAGGCCTAAGCCCTCGGTCCAAGGACCCGCCAAGGGGCCCCGCACAGGGGCCTTGCCCAAGGGCCTGGGGCCGATAGGCCCCAGTCTCGGAAACCCGCAATCATTCCATCCGCCTCCCCTCCCAGGCCGCAAGGCCGTCCCCAGGCCATCCCCAGGCTTCCCGCAAGGCCATCGTCTGGCTTGCCGCAAGGCCATCGTCTGGCTTGTGGCTCATCCAAGACACCCCTCCCAAACCCACTAGTAAGCACCCGCCATTTGCACCCCATCGATTCTATTGGCTGTTGAGTGAGAAAGCAGCCCCAAGACACTTTTGCGTCCGCAGAGATGCGTCCGCAGAGAGCCCCATTCCACAACACGCAAAGCCAATTTTGATTTGATCGTGGCCTTATGAAGATTCTCTGCGACCAAGCGATTATTGGGTAGCCAATGGTTCCCCCACCCGCAGGCGGATTGAGGATGAATGCTTACGGGCGCCAATAAAAGATCCCCTGTGCCTTGCCGCATTCACAAAACCATGCTCCTCCGGCCTCTGCAACAAGCACGGCTCTTCCAAGCACCAAGTACCAAGCACCATGAACCAAGCACCCGCAATTATGTCATATTAGAGCTTGCGTAAAAGGATCATGGTGATGTCCCGGGGATTGTATTTTGCAAGTGTTACCCAGAGTAGCAAGGATCCCTCCAAGGGTGGGAGGGGAACGTCGGATGCATTGGCATAAAACGCCCGCAAAAGGCTTGTGCCACGGATGCCAATAAAACAAGGGCCATGACGGATCCTTTGCTCCGTCATGGCCCTTGTCCTGTGGGTCCAATTAATTTGCCTTGAGTTCCCTTTTAAGCCCAATAAACCCTAATAAACCCTAATGAGTCCTAATGCTTTGCCTATTAGGATGGTAGGGTCACGATATTGCCGTCATTGAAAAACGGGCTCACGTGGCGGGAGCTGGGTTTTTGCTGGTGCTGGGCCGGGGCCTGCTGCTTGTCGGGGATGGCTCCCTGCTGGGCAGGGGTTGCCGGGTTTTCCGATAAGGCTGCCGTGCCATCCTCTTGCATCGTTCTATTTTCCGAGCTAGGGCCAGTGTCCTCGGAAGGTCCCTTCCTGAGTGGGGCTGGCGGGGCAGCCTCGGCCTCAGGGGCGGGCTGCGCCGATTGCGTTTTAGGGATCCCTCCGTCGCTCAGTGACTCAAGGTCATAGTTGCTGAGGTCGTAGCCCGTGGGGGTGTAGCTGCCGGACAGGGCCTTTACCGTGTTTGCCCTGGTAGCGATGAGCGTTGCCTTCAGGGTTTCCCGCTCGTGTGTGAGCGTGGCAAGCTTGGCCTGCAAAGCTGAGGCATCCTCCGTGCAGCCCGTGCCTGAGGCTTGGGTATCCGTGGACGAGAACTTGTCAAGATCCGAGTTGGTCAGGTCATAGCCCTTTGGCACGTAGGCCCCATGGCTCGCCTGTACGAGGTTTGCCCTTGCCTGGATCAGCTTGTCCCGAATCAGATCGCGCTCGGCCAATACCGTTTTCACCTGGGCCTCCAAGGGGCAGGCCGCATCCGTTGGGGCCGCTGCCGCTCCTGCCGTTGGGGCCGCTGCCGCATCTGCGGAAGCGGCTGTAGCGTCGCCATGGGCGCTCCCGTCGGCCGGAGCCTCAGGGGTGGCCCCGGCATCGGCTGCCCCATGGCCAGCGCCTGCGCCAGCACCTTCACCGGCACCTGCACCAGCACCTTCGCCAGCACCTGCGCCTTCACCGGCGCCTTCACCGGCACCAGCACCTTCGCCAGTACCAGCACCTTCGCCTGCGCCAGCACCTTCACCGGCACCTTCACCGGCACCTGCACCTGCGCCTGCGCCGGCACCTGCACCAGCACCTTCACCGGCACCTGCACCTGCACCGGCACCTTCACCAGCCCCGGCACCACCATCACCGGCAGGGGACGGGGCGGCGGGAGCCGCAGCGGCGGCGGCTTCCGCCGCCTTCTTGCAGGCGTTCAGCTCGTCTTCCATGGTGATCAGGTTGGAGGCATATGTCCTGTTCTGGTTTTTGAGCTGCTGCACGTCTTGGTCCAGCTGGGTAGCTTGCTGCTGGGCCTGGGTAAGCTTTTGGTTGGTGTCCGAGAGCTGGGTTTGCGCCTGGTTAAGGTTGGTCTGCAGATCGTCTTTTAGGTTGGTGACGCTGTCGAACTGGGTCTGTAGGTTGGTTAACTTGTTATTCAGGGTCACTGCGTCCGAGTTTGACGAGCGCCACAGGTACAGGAACACTATGATAAGGATCACGCCGACTACGGTAAGGACGATTTTTAGGAAACTCATGATGGACCCACCTGTGATATTTTGGTGTAAAATAACCCGATACCATGGGTAGTGGAAAACCTAGGGGTAGTTGAAAACCTAGGGGCAGTTGAACACCTAGTGATAGTTTAACCCCTGGGTGTAGTGGAACCCCTAGTGATAGTTGAATCCCTAGGGGTAGTGGAATACCTAGGGGTAGTGGGATAACTTGTGGTAGCGGGATGACTTGGGGTAGCGGGACATGGCTTTTACGGCTATTTGCCTTGGACATCGCCATCGCCTAGGCAAGGGCCGCCCTTGCCTCCCGGCCCCGTACATCGATTGGGCGCGATATGGGGCATTGGCCCCTTAGCCCACCAAACATATGCCACCAATATAGCACATAACATCCCATTATCAAGGTTCGGGAGCAAATACGGGGAAAAGGAGCCGGGGATGCCTTAGGGCACCCCGGCTTACAAGGGGAGCCGCTTGGAGATACTCTTAGCCAAAAGCCTGGGCTACTGCCTGGGCGTAAGACGGGCCATGAACCTCGCTTTCACCGCGCTCAGGCGCGGGAGCGGGCCGGTCTACAGCGTGGGGCCGCTAATCCACAACCAGGCCGCCTTCGACCTCCTGGAGAAGAAGGGCATGTCCCCCTACGAGGAGGGCATGGACCTCCCTGAGGGGGCAGTGGTCATCATCAGGGCCCACGGGCTCCCCCCCGAAAAGGAGCTGGCCCTGAGGAAGACCGGGGCCAGGGTGGTGGACGCCACCTGCCCGAAGGTCAAGGCCCTCCAGAGGCTTGTGGAAAGGGAGGCCGATAACGGCAGGCAAGTGCTCATATGGGGCCAGGGGAAGCACCCTGAGGTGGAGGGGCTTCTTGGCTACGCCAAGGGCCACGGGGTCGCGTTCTCGGAGCCGGGGGAGTTAGGGAGGCTCCCGAATTACGGGAAAGTCCTCTTGGTAGCCCAGACCACCCAGGACCAAGACGGCTGGGAAGTGATGAAGGAGAGGGCAAGGGAGAGGTACGCCAAGGGGGACTTCATCGCGATACCCACCATCTGCGAGGCGACCATATCCCGCCAGCGGGAGGCCAAGGCCCTGTCCAAGGAGGCGGACGCGGTGGTGGTGGTGGGCGGCAAGGACAGCGGCAACACCAAGAGGCTCTTGAGCATCGCCTCCATGGGAGGGAAGAAGGCCATAGCCGTCGAGGACCCGGGGGAGCTCCCCCCGGGTTTCCTCGACGGCTGCGGCAGGGTGGGGCTTATTGCCGGGGCCTCCTCCCCGAACTGGCAGATACGCATGGTGGCGCAGGCATTGTCCGCCTCGGGGAGGGACTTGGAGCGGGGCCCCGGGGCCTATCTGAGCAGGTTCTTCAGGGCGCTCGTCCTCTCCAACATCTACGTGGGCCTGGGCTGCGGGGTATTCGGCTGGGCCATGGCCAAGGCCATGGGCTTCACGCTTCCCGGGATACTCTTCTGCCTCTTCGCCTACTTCTCCCTGGCCAACCACCTGCTCCACGGCTTCGCCGACCGGGCATCCTCAAGGTTCAACGACCCCGACCGGGCGGCATTCCTCTTCAAGTACGGCAAACCCTTGGTGCTGCTGGGGGTCATGTGCGCCCTCTTGGCCCAGACCGCCGCATGGGCGGCCGGCTGGAAGTGCCTCGCCTGCCTCCTGCTGTTTTCGGCCCTGAGCCTGGGGCTCGCCCTGTCGTTCCCCAAGTTCGGGGGCTCTGGGCTTGCTGGCTGGCGCAAGTCCGTGGCCAGGCTTGGCGAATTGTCATTCAACAAGACCACGAAGGTGTCTTTGGGATGGGCCCTGCTTCTGACCGTGATCCCATGGCTCCACGAGCCCCCCTTGGCGGCCAGGGACAAGGCCTCGCTCATAAGCTTCACGGCGGCAGGCATCGCAATCTTCCTGCAGCTGTTTTCCAGGAACTTTTTGATGGACATGCTGGACGCCATGGGCGACCGGGTCTTTGAGCGGGAGACCCCGGCCTCCTTTTTGGGGCACAGGAAGGCAAGGCGCTTCCTGGTGGGGCTCCTGGCCCTATGGGCCCTGTGCCTGGCGCTCTTCTTCAGCCTGGGTGCCTTGAACCAGATGGCCCTTTTGCTCATAGTGTCAGGCCCGGTCTACAACGGGCTGGTGCTGCGGCGCCTGAGCGGGAGGGGAGTCCTGGGGGGTTTTGGCTTCGATCTGCTGGTTGACGGGCAGTTCTTCCTCTCAGGGCTTTTGGCCCTGCTGTGGGGGCTCTTTGTGGGCTGGGCATAGGGTTATGCCAACCGAAGGGATGCCTTGGCGACCTTTTTAAGCGCTGCCGGCTGAAAGCCCGATAAGGCCCTGAAAGGCCCTAAAAAGCCCCGTTTATGCCCGATTGCCACTACAAGGCCGCAATGTCAAAGCCCTCCGGAGCCTGTAAGGCGACACTAATGGCAACACAAATGGCAACACTAATGGCAACACTACGGAACGCATTTTAAAGCCAATCCTATTGTCCTTGGGCTTGCCGATGGGCCTTGGGCTTACCGATGGGCCTTGGGCTTGCCGATGGGCCTTGGGCAAGCCAGCCCCGATGCCCCCCAAAAACGGACGGCCCCGCCAAAGGCGGGGTCGTCCGTTTTGAAGCTAGGGTTTTCTAAGCGTAAGGCATCCGTTCAGGGCCTTGGGGGTGGCCCCCAAGGCGGGGGCTAGAACTCGAAGTCGTCGTCGCTGTCCATGGGCAACGCCTTGGTCTCGGCCTGGCGGGCGGGTTTTCTCGCCGGTGGCGGTGAGAGGGCGGGCTTGGGCTTCTGGGAGGGGCCGGCGGGCTTTCCTCTCGAAGACGTGTGCGCGGGCGGCGCGCTGTTGCCGTACACTATGCCAGACATGTCGTCCACGGCCCTCATCAGGTTCTCGGCCTGTATTGAGAGCTGGCCTGCGGCCGAGGCCGACTCCTCCGCGGAGGCCGCGTTGGACTGGGTGACCTTGTCCATCTGGCTCATGGCGGTGGTTATCTGGCCGATGCCCTGGGACTGCTCCTTGGAGGCCTCCGCCACCTCGGAGACAAGCTGCGCGACCTTGGAGGAGTTGGTCGCGACGTTGTGGAAGTTCTCGGAGGTGGAGTGGACCATCTCGGAGCCGGAGTTAATGTTGGATATGGTGGCGGCTATGAGGTCGGCCGTGTTCTTGGCGGCGTCCGCGCTGCGTATGGCAAGGTTCCTGACCTCGTCCGCCACGACCGCGAACCCGGCACCGGCCTCCCCGGCCCTTGCGGCCTCGACGGCCGCGTTGAGGGCCAGGAGGTTGGTCTGGAAGGCGATTTCGTCGATGGTCTTGATGATCTTGCCGATTTCATTCCCGGAGGTCGCAATCTGGTCCATGGCGGCGATGACGTTCGCCATGGAGGCCTCGGCCTTGGCCACGGCATCGTTCGTCTGGCTCATGAGGGAGTTGGCCTCGACTGCGTTGTCGGAGTTCCTCTTGGTCATGGAGGAGAGCTCCTCCAAGGCCGCGGAGGTCTCCTCCAGCGAGGCGGCGTTCTCCGTGGCGCCCTCGGCAAGGGTGTTGGACGCGGAGGAGAGGTCCCCTGCCGCGGAGTCGACCTCCTGGGCGCCGTCCGACAGGGCCCCGATGACGTTGTTGACCGGCACCGTGATTCCGCGGGTGATGAAGATCCCCAGAAGCAGGCTAAGGATTATGGCTATGATCACGCCCACCACCAAGCTGGATATGCCTGTCGTGATGGAAGACATCGTCTCGGCTGCGAATTCGTTGGTGATGGTCGCCATGCCTTCGCTCATCTGCTGGTTGATCTTGAGCATTTCGGATCTGAGCTGCAAGCGCTTGGGCGTGTTGTCAAGCTCGGCCTGGAAGGCATTCCTCATGCTGGTCATGGCCGCGACCGCGCCCTGGCCGGTCTTCGCGAGCTCGTTTAGCTGGTCTTTTGAGGGCTGGCTCGTGGCCTGGTTTATCATATCCCTGATATCGTTTATGACCTCGTTCGCCTGGGATATGGATGTGTCAAAGAACTTCGGATCCTGGTAGTAGAGGCCGCGCACCATGTTCAGGTAGAAGAGGGAGGACTTGCTCTCTAGATCAATCGCGGCGTGCACCCTGTTGAAGAGGTTGTGCAGCTCGCTTGCGGGGGTGTCCTCCTTGTCCATAGCGGCGTTGAGCCTGTTTTCTTCAAGATCCCGGAAGTTCCTGAGCTCTTGGCTGTAGCTGGCGTAGGCGTTCTGGACGACGGTGCGGTTGGAGATGACATCGTTTCCGATCTTCGGAAGCTCGGATGCGATGGTGAAGTAGTCATCGTGCATCTTCTCCAGTTGGAGAATCTCGTCACGCAGTTCGTTGTGGTCCTTTGCCAAGCCTTGGGAGATCAACTGCTTCAGCTTGTCGAAGTGGCCTTTGACCTCGCCATTTTGCACCATCACTTCCTTCCAGAAATCTTCTTTGAAGGTGTATGAAAACTGCATGATGGCGAGGCTCTCCATGCCTATGGCGTACTGGACTAGCGAGGTCTCGTCGTTGCCCGGCATGACCAGATGCTGCAGGTCATTGGTGTCATGTTGTACCCTGATAAGGGATACGGCGACGTACGCGGTGATGATCACAAAGATTGCGCACACCGCCACAAACCCCAGGATAATTTTGGTCCCTAGCTTCATAGTGGCTTTTCCTCCAAATTCATTTGCAGGGCGTCGCGCCCCAAAGGCCGGGATCCGATGTCTGGCCCCGGGCCAGGGCCGGGGGGCGCGGTGTGCGGGGATGGCTCCCTGCAGGATCCTGCCCGTAGAAATGACCGCTTAACTGAGCTCTTTCGGGATGCCCTTGAATATATTCTCAGATCGGGGCCTGAAAAGTCAAGGAGCCAAAGGCCGAAAATACCGGCAATAAGCACATGTCAGGGCCCTTTTGGCCCTATGTTATGAGATCCAGGGTCCAAGCCTCGCGCCCTAAAATCCAACGCGTCCAAAGCCTTTTGGGCCCGTCCGATCCGCAAAGCGGAGGCGCACCCCTGGCTTTGCTGCCCGTATGGGAAAAATTTACACCAATTTCCCTCTTTTTGCCAATAATCTTTGGATTTTTAGCCAAACCACCATATATGGACGGAGGCAAAAACCCATGTTCAAGATTTGGCCGGGATGAAAGGGGGTTGCTTTTTCGGCCGTTGGAGGCCCTTGGGAAAGCCTGCGCATGGGGCCCCGTAGGCCCCGTTGGAAGCCAAGGCCAAGGCTTTTTAACATCTTTCAAGGGAGCAGCCTTAAGCACGGGCATGGCCACCATTGGCAGGGTCCTTGCCTTCCGGGTATGCATTGGAAATGTTTGGGAAAAAGCTATTTAGGTAAAAAAAAGAATTATAGCACAGTCAGGGAGCTGTTGAAAAAGTCGCAAATAAAGTTCGCCACGGGATTTATAAGAGGAAATTATAGTGGTTGAGGGGTTTTATAAATTTTTGCAAATTAATAAATGCCCCCATAGGGCCAAAAAAGCGCCAAAGCCCCAAGGAAGCCGGGGAGCAAGGCGGGGTAATGGGATGCAAGGGCCTTAAGATGTCCCTGGGGTGTCCCCCATCTGATGCCCCAATGGTGGTTGCCCCAATGGCGGATGCCCCAATGGCGGATGCTCCGATGGCGGATGCCCCGATGGCGCTAAGCCAAGGCCCCGGCCAAAGCCGTCCCCGGCAAGGGTGATATCCGGCGTAGGGCTACCCGCAAAGGTGAAAAAGCCAGGCCCTGGCCAACCCTTGGCCTCCGTCATTTTAGCGAGCGGTCCCGCGGGCTTCCTTGGCCCCGGCCAAAGGCGCCCCCCCGGGGTCCCCGGATCCCTAATCCGTCCCGGGTTTGATGAGGTACAGGCTGCCCCACAGCTTGCCGGTCGCGTACAGGCCGCCCGAGCCGTCAAGCGCGAGCCCGTTCGCGACATCCGGCTCCGGCCACCCCGGCTTCCTTTGGGCCAAGGCCCTGCGCCTTAGGGGGGACAGGTCAAGGTAGCGGAGCACGGAGCCGGAGGCCGGGTCGATGGCCGCCACCAGGTCGCTTTGGAATATGTTCGCGTAGATGACCTTCCCCAAGGGATCCCACTCCAGCTCGTTTAGCCTTTCGACGGGACGGCCCCGGTCTTTCACCCTGAGGGGAGGGGCCACCTCCTGGAAGCCCACGGGATCCCTCACCTTGATGAGGTCCGTGCCGTCCGTGGACAAGAGCCTCTCCCCGTCGTAGGTCAGCCCCCAACCCTCGCCCTGGTAGAAGATGGAGCCCTTGATCCCGAGGCTTTCCGGATCCACCTCGAAGAGGGTGCCCTCCTTCCAGGTGAGCACCAGCACCCTGCCGCCCGCAAGGGCGGCGCCCTCCGCGAAGAAGCCGGGAGGGAACCTGAGGGTGCCTGTCCCCTTCAGCCTGACGCCCTCCTCGATGAGGAAGGTGTCAAGGCGGGACCTGCCGTAGAGCCCGGAGGACTCGTAGAGGGTGCCCCCGTCAAAAAAAAGCCCCTGGGTGAAGAGGGGCTCGGGTTTGGGTATTTCCTGGACTATGGCGACCTGGTGGGTCTTGGGGGCCGCATCCGGCCCTGGCTTTTGGGGGGCGGCAGCCGGCCTTGCCGCCGGCCCCTGGCGGTATGGGGGCGGGACCGGGCCGACAGGGCCATGCGCCAGAAGAAGGGGGCCCCAAGGCCCCCCTTGGGCGCAGAGCGGCAGGAACAGAAGGGCCAAGGATGCCAAAAAGAGCGTTGCCCGGCACTTGGTCAAACGTGGGCCACCTCCTCCTTGGCCTTCTTGAAGACCCTGGTCTTGGCGGCGGATCTGATCTTGGGAATGAGGATCTTCTTCACGGTGTCAAGGCCGTGGTAGAGGTTGAGGCTCTCCTTGTCTATGACGTCGACGGCCCCTATCTTGTCGGAGCGCAGCTCGGCCTGGGAGCCCGCCTTGGCGATGGTCGAGCATATTATGACGGGGAGCGGGTAGTAGACCATGAGCTTTTTGAGGAATGTGACCCCGTCCATCTTGGGCATGACGATGTCCAGCGTCATGACGTCCGGGCCCTGCTCGAGGAGCATCTCCCGGGCCTCGTAGGCGTCCTTCGCGGCCCCCACCACCTGGATGTCGGGCTCCCCCTCCATGGCCTTGGTGAGGAGGTTGCGCACGATGGCCGAGTCGTCGACTATGAGCACCTTGATCCTGGACCCTGACACAGGGGTGGAGGCGGAGCGGCCTTGGGACTGGGAGGAGAGCGACTTCCCGGAAGCCTGGGCCTGGGGCTTGGCATGCGCCCCGGGCGCGGGCTGCGCGCCCGGGGCAGGGTGGCGCCCCGCCCCGGCCGGGGGAGGGACCGCCTTGGACTGCGGGTGCCAGGCGGGCACCGAGCAGAGCCTCTGGTTCTCCTCGCGGTTTATGAGGGAGCCGTCCATGACCTTGCGGTCCATGTACTCCACCGTCAGGTGGTTGTCCCAGTTCTGGTAGTGGAGCTTCAGGCCCACGGTCCCGCCCAGGTTCTCCTTGATGATGGGTATGTTGTGTTTTTTGAGCAGATGGCGCGCCATGTCCAGGTTCTTCTCGCCTATCTGGACCCCGCTGGATATGGGCGATATGACGTTGGCCCCGCCCGAGACTATGGCCTGGAGCCCGGAGAGGGAGCCTAGGGTCCTCTCGAAGAACTGGAAGAGCACGTTTATGGCGTAGTCTCCGTATTTGCCCGAGCGCTCCTTGGTGGGGCTGGTGGGGAGCATGTAGTGGTTCATGCCGCCGAACTTGTGGACCGGCGAGTAGAGGCAGACCGCGACGCAGGATCCCAAGAGCGTTGAGATGAGGTGGGGCTGCTTGCTTATGAAGTACTCTCCCGGGAGTATGAAAACCTTGTTGATTTCTGTCATGTGGGGGTCTTTTCCCGGCCTTTCGCCGGATTGTCCGTACGTGGAAGGTGGGGGGGCTTTCCGCCTTTAGTCGAAGCCGAAGGCCAGGCGCACGATGCCGTCAGCCGCCAGCACCAGGCCCAGGCCGCCGTCCCCCAGCAGGGCGGAGCCCGCGAGGAAGTTCAGGCGCTTGAACTGCTCGCCCAGCTCCTTTACCACCACCTGCTGCTGGCCCATGACCTCGTCCACAAGCAGGGCGTAGCGCCCGGCCGGGGTCTCAACCATCACCAGGAGCCCGTCGGCGGGATCGGGGTGCTCGGGCTCAAGGTCGAAGATCTCGTAGAGCTTTATGAGCGGGGTTATCTGGCCGCGGCGGTTGAGGATGAGCCCCCTTCCCTCGACGGTGGAGAGCTCCTCTGGCATGGGCCGCAGGGACTCCAGTATCTCCTCCAGGGATATTATGAAGTTGGCCTGGCCCACCCGCACGTGGAGGGCCTTTATGACCTGGAGGGTCACGGAGAGGGGGATCTTGAGCGTTATGGTGGTCCCGTGGTTCACCTTGGAGTCCACGTTTATGGAGCCGTTGAGGGCCGTTATGTTGGCCCTCACCACGTCCATGCCCACGCCCCTCCCGGAGACGTCGGTTATGACCTTGGCGGTCGAAAAGCCGGCACCGAAGATGAGCCCTATGGCCTCCTTGTCGGTCAGGGCCCCCGCCTGGGACTCGGACATGAGCCCCTTGTCCACGGCCGTCTGCCTCATGCGGTCGGGATCTATGCCCTTGCCGTCGTCCTCCACCACCAGGTAGAAGAACTCCTTGTCGGCGGATGCCGAGACCCGCAGGAGCCCGTCCTCCGGCTTGCCCTGCTCCTCCCGTACCTCGGGCGGCTCCAGCCCGTGGTCGAGCGAGTTCCTGACCACGTGGACCAGGGGGGCCTCCAGGCTCTCGGCGATTGACTTGTCCAGCTGCACGTCCTGGCCCTCCAGGACCACCCTCACCTTCTTGTTCAGCTGGTGGGAAAGCTCCCTTGCCATCATGTTGACCTTCTGGAGGATGCCCTTTATGGGGACCCTGCGGATCTCCATGAGGCTCTCCTGGAGCTCGTCGGAGAGCTCCCTGAAGGCCTGGTTGGCGTTCTTGAAGGCCCTGATGGTGTTGGGGTTGACCTTCTCCTGCTCTATGGTCTTCTGGAGGTAGTTGAAGGTCTCGGCGGTGACTATCAGCTCGCCCACGTAGCTCATGAAGCCGTCCACCTTCTCCTCGGAGATGCGCATGGTCTTGCGCTCCTTCTGCTCGGCCTTGCCCTTCTCCTTCTCCTTGTCGTCCTCCTCCCCCTCCTTCTTGCCCTCGCCCTCCTCGGGGCCTGCCGCCCCCTCATGGGACTCCGGCTCCTCCGGGTGGGTGAGCTCCATCATGCCCATCATGTCCAGGAACTTCTGCCTGATGAGTCCGGTCAGGACCGGGTCGAAGTCTATCCCCGACTCGAAGACGGCGGTGAAGTCCTCTGACGCCTCCTTGAAGGCGGGCTTGAGCTCCTCCCAGCCGTTTGCGTCAATCTGCGACCCGATGTCCTTGATGTCCTCCGAGAAGGGCTTGGGGTCGAACTTGTCCGAGGTTATGTTGTCGAATGCCGACAGCACAGGCCCCGAGAGGTCCACCCCCTGGTACATGACCTGCTCAGGCCTCTTGATCTGGGCCTGGGCCCCCTTCTTCTCCGCCTCGGTCTCCAGGGGGAGCTTGTTCACGACGTCCGTGATGCTCTGGATCAGGGTCTCCGGATCGACCCCTGTCTCCAAGGCGTCCGAGAGGAGCTTCTTTATCTCCTTGCAGGACTCCTGGAACTGCCCGTCTCCGGAGGCTCCGCCTCCGCCCTCTCCTATGAAGTTCACCAGCTCCTTCTGGAACTCGG
>JAITKK010000189.1 GCA_031278475.1 Deltaproteobacteria bacterium | reverse complement strand
CCCGTGTCCCTTGCGCCCGCCCCAAGGGGGCGGCGCATGGGCCCATGCGGGCGCGGGGGGCATTATAACACAAAATAGAGGGGTTACTGTAAAATCCAGGCCCTGGGGGCCTGGCCAGGCGCCCCTGTTGCTTATGATGGCTTCGGAAACATACCTGCGGCAAACTGTAGTGAAAATATATTTTTCAAAGGGATTGGCTGACTGTTAGTGGCGTTTTTCTGCTTAGTTATATAATTTTAAGTTATTTAAGCTTAAAAATATATTTAATATGATGTAAAATTATAAATAATATGTTATTATATAAATAATATATTATATATATAATCTAAATTTAGCAGTAATTTTGCAACCCTTTCCGTCAGCTAGTCCGCACATGTTTCCAGCAGCTTGGCGTCTTGCCCATGCCCTTAAGTCCGGGGTTCCCAGCAAAGGGAGCCGGTGGGTTCTTGGGGGGTTCTTGGGGGTTCCGGGGGGCTGTCGCAAGCAAAGGGGGCTTCCCATCGAACCTCGGTCCGATTATGCCAAACGCAGTCGCAGGAAGGCGGATTTACGGCAAAGCGGCAGGCAATGGAGGCGGGATTTGTGCCAAGGCGCGAGGCAAGGGCACCCGAAGTGAAAAGCCCGGAAAACTTGGTTTTCCGGGCTTTTGGGTCCGATTCCGTGGGTTTGCGATCAGAAGCCGATATCCGGCTTCAGTTTGTTGGAGGGGAGCCTCTTCACGGCCTCCAGGAGGACTTCCTGGTCGAGATGCTCCTGCTTGCGCCTCACCACCAGCCGGGAGGCCTCCCTGACCACGTAGTTGCAGTCCGAGAGGGGCCTTCTTACCAGCTTGTCCACCACGGGCTCGATGTCAAGTCCCGGGTCGGTGGGCCTCTGGGCCAGGATGGACTGCAACGCGGCCTTCACGTCGATCCTGTCGGGGAGGTCCAGCTTTATCTTGTGGTCGAAGCGGCCCTGGCGCAGGAGGGCGGTGTCAATGAAGTCCAAGAGGTTGGTCATGGCGATGATTATCACCCTCTTGTCTATGGCCTCGGGTATCCGGCGCAGGAACTCGGCTACCTCCTCCACCTGGTGCTGCTGGGACGAGGAAGAGGAGCGGTGGCCCATGTAGGCCTCCATCTCGTCCACGATGAGCACGGACGGGGCCGCGGCTATGGCCTTGTCGAAGATGGCCGATATCTTCTTCGAGGAGTCGTGGATGTAGGGGCTCGCGACCGTCCCCGAGTTCACGAAGAAGGAGGGCAGATCCAGGAACCTCACCAGCTGGTCCGCCGCATAGGTCTTCCCGCAGCCCGGGGGACCGTGGAGGATGACGGCCGACGGGTTGTCTATGCCCATCTTCCTGTAGCGCTCGGGCTCGTTCACTACCTCGACTATGTGCTCGTTGAAGAAGGCCTCCAGCTCCCTGCGGCCCGGCAGGCTGAAACGGGTGGGCCTCGGGGCCCTGGGCTCTTTGGACCTCTTGGAGGGGGGGGACTTCTCCTTGGGCTTGAAGATGGAACCCTCGCGGGGCTCCTTCCCGGCCGCTTCCTTGCCCTGGGCGGGGGTCCCCTTCCTGGAGTTCCTGAGCTTGCCCTCGGCGTTGATGCCGGCGGACTTCAGGACCCTTGAGAGCTGCTCCGGGGAGAGCCACCTCACCAGGTGGCCCAGCTTGGGCTGGGCGCCCACCTTCTTGGCGGCCCCCTTGGTGAGCCAGTTCACCAGCATGGTCTCGTCGTTCCTTCTGGCGGTGTTGAGGCTCGCGCCCTTCCCCCCCTCGGCCTTGAGGGCCTTCTCGTCGGGGTTCCGGAATGCCTCCTCGCCCATTTCCTTGAGCTGCCCGGCCGCATGGGGGCGGGGACCCGTGGTCGTGGGAACCGGGAGTATCTTCCTGTGCAGGGAGCTGAATACGCCGTTCGTGAAGTCCGAGCGGGAATCCAGGGACCTGGAGGAGCTTATGGCCATGGCGAAGGAGTAGGCCGTGGTGTAGTCCTGGCTTATGTCGCCGTTCTTCACGGGGGAGAGGCAGTACCTGGCGGGGCTCAGGAAGTAGTTATATAGGATCTTCCCATGGTTCTTGATGGCGCGCACGCAGGTGGGATCGATGAACTTCCTGCGCACCCAGGCGTCCATGAGCTCCGGGGTGGTTACCAGGACCCTTGTTCCGTTGTCGTCCTGGAAGATCTGCCACGATTTCCTGGCGAAAAGGAATGACGTGATGGCCCCGGTCTCCGGGAGCTTCACGTGGGGTTGTATCCAAGGTGATATAGACATGTTCTTCCTGCCCTGCGCTGAGACTGGTAAGCCCCGGTCAATGGGGCCCAGGGACGGGCAATCCTTTCATGGCCTTTTTGCTAGGCGTAAAATGCGAATCAGTTGCGAGGCAGGTCCCGCAAAAGGCGAGCGGTGTCCTGCCCCGGGACGGGCGCAACGGGATCCTGCCCTCCCATAGTGAGGGCCTGTGTCGGCCTCATTTCGTTGCTTGGGTGGGTCCTGGAAAGCCAGGCCTTTGAGCGGCGTCAGGGGACTGACGCAACCGAGGATGGATCCCGACGTAAAGAATATAATACATCCTCGGCGTCTTGACAAGGGGCGGGCTTTTTTCTACCAGATATGGCACCCTTGTTAAAAGTTGATCCCACCCATGCTACCCACACAGGGCAAATCCCAGCCCAGCCGACCCGGATGGCGGCAATTCGGGCGATTCGCGCACTACAAGGCCCCCGATTGACGGCCTTCCTATAATTAAAATACGTACTTAAACTGCCGATTTTAAAATAAAAAAATATTTTGCCCCTTTGCCGAGCCAGGCCATTTGGCGCCCCCCGCAAGGCATCCCAGGGCTGCCTAAGGCCCTCAGGGCCAAGCCCGGCCCGGGCTCTTCGCCCGTCACAGCCGGACGCACAATATATATTATCCGCCCCACCGAAGGCAACCACCGGGGGTAGAGCCACCCGCTCGCTACCCCATGTTCCCCTGCAAGAACCGCCCCACCTGGAAACCCTGGCCCCTGGGGCGGCAGGCCCCAGGGGCCAGGCGCTTCCGGCCCTTGGCGGGGGCCTGAGTGCCGCTGTCGGGGGCCTGGAAACCCCTTTGGCGGGCGCATAAGCCCCATTATCCAGGCCAGGGAAGCCCTTTACGCGGGCCCTTGGAATACCCGCTAAAATTGAAATATTCCTCATTTTCAATTATCTTGTGTAATGCCCTTGGCACATGGCTGCGGAACTTGGCCCCGGCTTGGCAACACCTTGCCAGCCCGAGCCCTTTAAAATGATCCGGGGATTTCGCGGCCTCCTTCGGGCATCCTTCGGCTGTCTGGCGGGCTACTTTCAATGTAGTTTTCAACACTACAAAAAAACTACGCATAATAAGTTAAAATTATGTTAACCTATGCAAAATTTGGCATAAAACTTTAGTATCCGTTCACGATCCCATTGCAAAAAAAAATATTTGGCCGGAACCCAGTCCTGCCAGTTTGCCCAAAAGGGCCTGGCAAGATTTTCGGGCACTTCCATAAAGACCTTGATTATCCAGCATACTCATTAACACGGATAACGCGGTATTCCTCGGCATGCCTGGGCTTTTGCTTTTTGACCGGCCTTTAGGCGGCTACCCATTGTTTGGGGGCTACTGTTGGGGAATGCCTGGCAAAGGCCGCCCTTGGGCCAAAAACAAGGGTTGCCCGCGATAACGGATGCCCAATGCGGCATAAATGATTTCCCCCGCCCGCAACGGCCCCATCATTTCGGATGCGGCATCAAAACGGGACGGCGGCGGCTCCCGGGGCCAATGCCCCGGTTTCACAAAATAGCGATTCAGACTCAAGCCCCGGGAAGGCCCAAGGCCTTCCCGGGCCCCCAGGGGTGAAAATGGCTGACAAGCCCGAGGGACAGGGCACCCATAACAGGCTGGCCGACTTCATCTACGAGGCCCTCTTCCTCAAGCACACACCCAGGACCGGCTACAAGTTCCTGGGCAGGGGAAAGGAATCCGTGGCCGAGCACAGCTTCGGGGTGACGCTTGTGTCCTTCGCCCTCGCGAGGATGTCGGGCAAGGCCGATCTGGAGAGGCTGCTAAAGATGGCCCTGTTCCACGACTTGGCCGAGGCCAGGACCGGGGATCTCAACTACATGAACAAGCGCTACGTTACCGCCCACGAGGGGCTCGCGACCAAGGATCTGGCAGAGGGGCTCCCCTTCGAGGGGGAACTCCTGGGGCTGTTCCGGGAGTGGAAGGAGGGCGCGAGCCTGGAGGCCAGGCTCGCGGCCGACGCCGACCAGATAGACATGCTGGTGGAGCTGGCAAGGCACCGGGCCGACGGCTCGGAGGCGGCCGCCGAGTGGATCCGCTACGCCCTCATGCGGCTTAAGACCGAGGAGGGCAAGGCCTTGGCCCAGGCGGTGCTATCCGCAAGCCCCGACGGCTGGTGGTTCGAGAAGAAGGAGTCCTTCTGGGTGAGCCCCAAGGGCCCCGGGGACGGGGGCGACAAGCCATGAGCGCCCTGAGGCTGGCGGCCCCTCCCAAGGACGCGTTCCATCGCCTGAGCCGCCAGAACCTGCTCCTGTTCCTGGCCCTTGCCGCCTGGCTGCACCTCTGCCTCTTCCTGGGACTCGAGCGGCTGGGGCTGGGATCGCTCGCCGACACGACCTTGGACATGGCAGCCATCCCCCAGCCCATGGAGCTGATCCTGGAGCTCAGCCCGCCCGCCCCGGAGTCCCCGCCGGAGGCACTCCTTGAGCCCATCCCCGAGCCCCCGCCCCAGTACTTGCCCCAGGAGGATCCCCCGGCCCCCTTGCAGGGGGCCGGGGCCCTCCAGGCCGAGTACACCGGGCCCGAGGCCGAGCGGCCCCTGAGGCCCGAGGAGCTCCTGGACCCCCTCGACAACCAGGTGAAGACCTTCTCCTTCTCCAGCTCCAGCCAGCTCCTGGGGGACGGCGAGGAGGCCATGGCCCCCACCGACAGCACCGTGAACGTGGATGAGTACGCCCCGCCCAACAAGTCCTACGACAGCCAGGTGCGCGCCTTCGTCGCCCGCCACTGGATACTGCCCCCGGCGGCAAGGAACAACTTCCAGCCTGGCAGGTTCTCGGCCTCCATGACCATAGGCAGGGAAGGCGACATACTAAGCATAGTGGTGAGGGAGTCCGCCGGCAACACCGCGCTCGACTACGCCGCCATGGAGGCCCTCCGGGGCGCCGCCCCCTACCCTCCCTTCCCGCCGGAGTACGCCCACCTTACCCAGCGCAGCTTCCTCATCAACTTCGACTACCGTGCCGTGATAAAAAACCCCTCCCAGGCAACAGGGCATGCGGGGCGTTAGGGCCACCTTGGAAAGCACGGCAGGCGGCGGGGGCGCCTTGTGGCTTCCCCAAGGCAGCATGCCCTGGACCCTTGTGCCCGGAAGGCAGGGTGCGTCCTGGAAGAACGCGTCTTTTGGAAAATGGGCCCGTGGGAGGAAGGAACCTATCGGCCCACGCAGCTGGTAATTTGTGAGCTTGCGAAACCTGGAAAGGGCTAGCCCTTCCCATTTAGCCCTGATTTATTAAAGTGGGCACATAAGGACATCAGGGGACATCAGGGGACATCAGGGGACATCAGGGGACATAAGGGGACATATAAGCACATAACGCACCATAACCAATCGCATAGGGAAATTTGAGGGGCGTTTGGGTGTCATTGGATTAGGTGTTGTTAGGGGGCATCCTGGCAATTTGGCGATCGTAAAAATTTTGTCGCAGCCTGGCAATCACCTTCGCTGTGGACGATCGCAAAAGCGTGGTTCCAATTTTGTTTTTTGACTCTTTTTGGCTCCGTTTCTGGCTCTTTTTTGCCTCTGTTTTTGGCTCTTTTCAGCCTCTTGGGGATTTGACAGGATTTTGACAAAAGGGGAGCGGCCATCGAAAAGGATCCGCTTGCGCCCTTTGCTCGCATCCATAAGGAGGAGGCCTCCTTTAGGGATACCTACGTACAGCGCCATAAGTGAAAACCCTCTCCCAAGGCAATCCCCACAGCGTCTTGGCCAAAGCCTCAAATAACAGGAAATAATTGGCCTTGACGATGCGGGCTTGTGTTTGGTAGTATTTTGCCTTGAGCCTCTAATGTTCGTATATCCTACGCCTTGGTTTTCGCCTAGTTTTCGCCTTAGTTGCGCCTTGTTTTCGCCTTGTTTTCACCTTGGTTGCGCCTTGGTAATTTGGAAGCTTTGAATTGCAAGATCAAATTATATAACTTTGTGAACTTATCATAAAATTTCATATCAAAACTTTAAATTAACCTTCTATATTGTCACACTTTAAAAGCGAATAACGTAAGCTCCCGGCGGCGCCACCACATCCGGTGCGTCGTTTTCCCACCAACACCAATCGCTACCCGGCCAGCGCCCGGGACAAGCCCGCGCCGGGCCTTCGCCCGGCCCCAAACAGACAGCCGACGCTCAGAGGATCCAACAAATGAAACCCAAACAGGAATTCAAAGTAATCCCGCGTTTCCCGGAGCGCCTGACGGCGCTCAAGCGCATGGCCTACAACGTGGTGTTCAGCTGGGACAGCGAGATAAGGGACATCTTCCAGCGGGTAGACCCGAAGCTCTGGACGGAGTCGAACCACAACCCGGTGCGTCTCATGAGCAGGGTGAAGCAGAAGCGCCTTGACGAACTGAACCTCGACACGGGCTTCACCTCCCAGCTGGAGGAGGTGTCCCACCGCTTCGATGTCTACATGAACGCCCCCAAGCACGACCCCAGCAAGACCTGCGTTGCCTACTTCTCCGCCGAGTTCGGGCTCACCACCTGTCTGCCCATCTACTCCGGCGGCCTCGGGATACTGGCCGGGGACCACCTGAAGAGCGCCTCGGACCTCAACGTGCCGCTGGTGGGGGTGGGGCTCCTCTACCAGATGGGGTACTTCTCCCAGTACCTGAACAACGACGGCTGGCAGATGGAGAACTACATCCCCAACGACTTCGACAACATGCCGGTCACCCAGTGCGTGGGCCCCGACGGGAAGCAGATCAAGGTTTACGTCAAATTCAAGGACAGGCAGGCGGCCATCGCCGTCTGGAAGATCCAGGTGGGCAGGATCCCCCTCTACGTGCTCGACACGGACCTCCCAGAGAACCCCCCGGACATCCGGGGGACCACCTCTTCGCTCTACGGCGGTGACCTGGAGATGCGCATCCGCCAGGAGATAGTCTTGGGTGTGGGCGGGGTCAGGGCCCTGACCGCCCTTGGCATCACCCCCACGGTCATCCACATGAACGAGGGCCACAGCGCATACTCGGCACTGGAGCGCATCAACCTGTTGCGCAAGCAGCACAACCTCTCCTTCGACGCAGCCAAGGAGCTGGTCCAGGCCTCCACCATCTTCACCACCCACACCCCGGTCCCGGCCGGCAACGACGTGTTCTCCCCGGACCTCATCAGGCCCTACTTCGAGGAGTACTGCAAGGAGCTGGGCATAAGCTGGCCGGTGCTCCTGGGCTACGGCAGGGTCAACCCCAGGGACGACAGCGAGCCGTTCGGGGTGACCCCGCTCTCGTTGAGGCTCTCGGCCCACGCCAACGGCGTGAGCAAGCTCCACGGGGTGGTGAGCCGCAAGATGTGGCAGAACATCTGGCCCAAGACCCCTTCCGAGGACACCCCCATAGACTCCGTCACCAACGGGATCCACGTCTCCACCTGGGCCTCCAGGGAGATATCCAGGCTCTACAACCGCTACATGGGGCAGGACTGGAAGGAGGACCCGGATCCGGTGCACATCTGGAAGTACATCAACCAGAT
>JAITKK010000182.1 GCA_031278475.1 Deltaproteobacteria bacterium | reverse complement strand
TATTTTGTGGGGTGCTTTGAGCCACAATGGCTGTGGATAAGCGTTCTACAGGTGTCCGCTTCCCCGTAAAGGTTCCCGTCAGTCTTGCTCCGGCCCCTGGTTCTGCCCCTGATCCTTCCCTGGAGGCATTCCCTGCGGTCCGTTGTCTATGCCCGGAGGGCCGTACTGCGGAGCCCCGGGCTCGTCTTCGGGCGGCACGAGGCAGAGCCGGTAGAAGCCGGCTATCGCGAGCATCAGCCAAGAGAGCCCCAGGAAGATGATGAAATGCCCCACGAACTGGGTTACGGTTTTAGGGAGCAGGGCTTGGAGGATGCTCTCTATGATGAAGGCCACGAAGAAGAGCAGCAGTATGGTGCAGAAGCCCCGCAACGCCATGCTGTTCAGGTGCTGCGGCCACCATCTGAGCTTGCGGTCAAGCTCCAGGGTGGTCGCCACGAATTCGCCCCCATGCGGGTTGTCGGAGATGTGGAAGAACGCGAATATCTGCAGGAAGATGGCCCTTCTCACAAAGGGCCACAAGAGCTTCCCCCAGAGGTAGCCCGCGGCCACCAAAAGGATCATCGAGAAGATGACCCCCGCGCCGCTGGCCTTGTAGACCAGGAGCCATGGCAGGAACATGGCGACCGTTATGAAGGTGAGCACAAAGCAGTAGAGGCTTATTATGATGAAGAAGACGAGGCATTTGGGGTAGGACCAGACGGCCTTCCATATGTCTCCGGGTTCCGGGCCCAGGCCGTCCCAGAGCGACAGGGCGGCGTTGGCGAAGCAGAAACCGATGAAGGGGGAGGCAAGGAAGGGGATTATCATGGCCAAGGCGAGCTTGAGCATGCCCTTCTGGCTGACGGCCGCGACCAAGGCCGCCTGGGCGGCTTCCCGGTTGTCCGCCGCCTTCTCGGCGTAGGCGTCGAAGTCCGCGACGTAGGGGGCGAACAGGGCGTTGGAGACAAGATCCACCGACAGCTGGCAGGCCGCCAGGAACAGGGCCATGAGCAGGATGACCTTGGGGCTCTCCAACAGCACGGGCCAGCTGTGCCTTAGGATGTCTTTGAAGCTGGGCTGGAAGGCCGGCCCGCCCTGGTAGGCGTTTTGGCCTTGGTCGTAGTACTCGTTCACGTATGCCCCGTGTGGGAAGCCCCCTTGGGGGCTAAGCCTCCCGGGGCCCCTCCGCGAGGCCCCGGTATTCGGCAAGCTCCGCCAAGAGCTGCCTGAAGCCGTTCCAGAGGTCCATTAGCTGGTTGCTCCCTTTGTGCTCGTCAATGCCAAGGAGCAAGACCGGGATCCTGGCCGCCAGGCTGTAGTAGCCCATCACGGCGATGAAGGCGGCCTTCTCGGAAGGGTCAAGGCCCTTGGGCGGGTTCTTTTCCAGAAGCCTCCTGAGATCCGGGGCGTAGCCGGAGAGGGCCAGTACGTCCCTGAAGGCGAGATCCTGCGGCCCTGAGGGCGGGGGGTAGGACGCAGGCGGGTTCAGTTCCGATAGCAGCCTGTCCCAGAGCTCCCCGTCCATGTGGGAGCAGAGGCCCGAGAGCCTTGAGAGCAGTTCGGAGAAGGTCTTCATTGGTTCCCTCGGAGCTAGCTGACGGGGCCAAGCCCCGGCGGAAACAGGCCCTTTGGCGGCACCTTCGGTGCCGCCAAAGGGCCTATTTTAGCATAAATTAACCAAGGCTCATTCCCTCAGTAGTGGAGCAGGTTGGGGTGCTGGAGGTTGTCCCTCCCGGCCACCTTCGTAAGGCCCGCTATCTCCTCGGCTACCTTCGGGCTGAGGTCCTCAAAACCCCCCAGCCGCCATTCCCAGTTGCCGCTTGGGGTGCCCGGCACGTTGATCCTGGCCTCCGGGCCCAGGCCCAGGAGGTCCTGGATGGTTGTCAGCGCGAGTGATGCCGGGGAGAACCAGGCCATGCGGATGAGGGTCCTGGCAATGTTGGACTTGTCCACGGGGTGGTCGGCAAGGGTCGCGACGGCCGCCTTTTCAGGTGGGTCCAGCTCGTCCTGGTACCAGCCGATTCCGGTGTTGGTGTCGTGGGTGGAGGTGTAGACCGCGTTGTCCGCCTCTATACGGAAGGGGCAGTGGATGGAGAGCCCCGTGGGGTCGCCAACCCCGAACTGGAGCACCCGCATGCCGGGGTAGTCCAGGTTCTTCCTCAGCTCGGTCACATCCGGGGTTATGATCCCCAAATCCTCGGCTATGATGTTCCTCCCCCGGCCCGGGTTCAGGGTATCGAAGAGGCGCGGCCCGGGCCCTGGCCGCCAGGCGCCCCGGACGGCGTCCTTCTCTCCCTTGGCGACGGACCAGAAGGCCGAGAAGGCCCTGAAGTGGTCAAGGCGCACCCAGTCGTAGTGGGCCAGGTTGTGGAGGATGCGGCTCTTCCACCAGGCGTAGCCCTGGTCCTGGTGCCTTGGCCAGTCGTAGCACGGGTTCCCCCAGAGCTGGCCGGTCTTGGAGTAGTAGTCCGGCTGGACCCCCGCCTGCAGGGCGGTCTCCCCGTCAGGATCGAGGCAGAACAGCCCCCGGTTGGCCCACACGTCCGAGGAGTCGTGGTTCACGTAGAAGGCCAGATCGCCTATCAGCCCCAGGCCCATTCCCTTGAGGTGGTCCTCCAGGGCCCCCAGCTGCCTGAAGAAGTGGTACTGGCCGAACTTTATCCTAAGGATGCGCCTTGCCAGCTTCTCCCCGTAGTAGGTGAGGGCGTTGGGGTAGCGGAACTTGATGTCGGTGGGCCAGTCCGACCACTGCTTCCCTTCGAAGAGCTCGTGGGCGGCCATGAAGAGGGCGTAGTCGTTGAGCCAGTCGGCGTTTTGGTCCAAAAAGGAGGTGAAGCCCGGATCCTTTAGGAGGCCGTCCTCGGCCCTTGCGTAAGCGAGGTCCAAAAGCTTGGCCTTGCTGACGGTCACCCTGTCGTAGTCCACCTTGCTTGTGTGGGGGATGCCGTAGGACGCGAGATCCTTGTCCGTTAGGAGCCCCTCCTTGGCCAGGACCTCGGGGCTTACCAACAGCTCGGTCCCGGCGAAGGCCGAGAAGGCGGAGTAGGGGGAGTTCCCAAGCCCCGGGGAGCTGGGCCCCAGGGGCAGGACCTGCCAGTAGGAAAGGCCGCACTCCTTCACGAAGTCCCCGAACTTGGTGGCGGACGGGCCCAGATCGCCGATACCGAAATCCGTGGGGAGGGAGCTTATGGGTAAAAGCAGGCCGGCCGAGCGCCAGCCCTGGGCGAATCGTGACATAGGCAGTCCTTCTCTGGAGCCCCAAGGTGGGGTTTTTCGCGTTTATTGGGGTTTATTGGATGTTTTGTTTGCTTTCTTAGGTCCACTCCCAAAATGATAGGGCAAAACCGCGCACTTTTCAATCACGGGCCCCAAACGCCCTTAGGCGGCCTTGGCGTTGACCCAGGGCCCCGGTAGGC
>JAITKK010000181.1 GCA_031278475.1 Deltaproteobacteria bacterium | reverse complement strand
CCCCCACAATCCCGCATCCCCAATCCCCAGCTCCTTTCAAGGCCAGCCAAAGTTCCCTTGCCCGGCACTCGCCCGTCTTGCGGTTTTGCATCCAGCTCTGGCTTAGGCTGCAAGCGACTTCCCCCGCTTCCTCCCAACATGGTTTTAGAAGTTTCATTGCGCTCAAGCGATAAGCCCCACATATCCTCGCATGGCCCCAAATAACACCGCAATCCCCGCATATCCCCAAACAGCACCTCAAAAGCCTAATGTCACACCAAAAGCCAAGTCCGAATAACGGCGCAATGCAAGCTAAGGTTGCCCACGCACGCCCACGCACGCCCGTATACGCCCACCCACGCCCACACACGCCCACATAATGCCCCGCAAGAGGCTCCGGCATAGGGCGTGGGATTCAAAATGGGGCAGGGGTGATCCACATGTCCGCGGATCTTCCCACATGCCCGCGGCTCATTCGCGTGTCCGCAGCCCAGCCACAAGCCCGCGGCCCATTCGCAGGACCCTGGGCCTTACCGCACCCAGTTAGGTTAAGGGGAAAGAGAGGCTAACCATGAACCAATACCTTGACAACTTGCTATTCAACCGCCACAGCAAGAAGTCCCTGCAGAGCGTGCGCTTCAAGAAGCACTCCCGCTGCGTGCCGCTCATGCTCCCGGATTTTAGGAAGACGGTTGTGCTCGCAACCCACAACTATGGGAGGTCGGCGGCCCTCTCAAGCGCCCTGGGGCTTGTCTCCAAGGGGGAGATATCCTTCATCGGCCTTTACGATTTCCCCAAGCTGGGAACCTACAACGTCTATTCCCCGGACGAGGACGGGGAGACCCTGTACCAGAACGCCTACATAAAGGCCAGGCACTACTCTTGGCTCTTGGGCAAGCCCTGCCTCGCGGAGTCCCACGGGCTGGTGGTGAAGGCCCTGCACGGGGAGCCCGGGCCTCACTCCAAGTACTACGGCTACCCCCACGTGCTGGGCTTCGTCGATAGGGTAGACAAGGTCCTGGAGGAGATGGAGGGGGTCGTGGACCGCCGCTGCGCCTATTGCCTGTCCATATGCCTCGCCCATCCCGAAAAGCACGAGGTGCTCCACTGGCAGGGGCATATCCTGGGGGAGGTGAGCGACCGGCGGATTGGCCGTGGGCCCGTCTACCAGAGCATCTTCTACATAAGGGAGCTGGGTAAGACGCTCGCCATGCTGACAGGCGCCGAGAAGACCCTTTACAGCTTCTGGGAGAACTGCGTCGGCCCCATGAGGGCCGACTACCCGCTGATAAGGCGCTTTCTGGGGATGGAAGACGAGGAAGCCCCCGTGCCCGGGCCCTAGCCCGGGCACGGGGCTGGTCGAGACTGGCATCCCCATGCCATGGCCGCATGGCCCATGCCCAATAGCCCCATAGCCCAGTAGCTCCGTAGCCCAATAGCCCCGTAGCCCAATAGCCCCGTAGCCCCGTAGCCCAATAACCAAGCAATAGGCATAAAGGCGAGGATAACGGGTAAAAAGAATGGGGGCCGGGGTGCAAAGCACCCCGGCCCCCATTCAGGGCAAGGCCGTGGGCCTTTTCGCTTAGATGGGTTCCACAAGGGTGACCGCGGTCATCTCCTTGGGCGTGGGGAGCCCCATGAGGTCGAGGATCGTGGGTGCCAGATCGGCTAGTTTGCCGCGGAACTGCTTTACCTTGAACAGGGGCTTCTCGGCAAGGTAGAAGACCTCCACCGGGGCCAGGGTGTGGCTGGTTTTGACAAGGCCCGTCTCCATGTCGATCATCTCGTCGCAGTTGCCGTGGTCGGCTGTCACAAGGACCTGGTAGCCCTCCGCCAGAAGCCTCGTCACCAGCTTCTGGATGCACTCGTCGACAATCTTTACGGCCTTGGTCGCGGCCTCCATGTTGCCTGTGTGCCCCACCATGTCGCAGTTCGCGTAGTTGAGCACTATGAAGGGGTACTTCTCGGGGATGTACTTGTCGAGAAGCAGGTCGGTCACTATGTAGGCCTCCATCTCCGGGTGTATGGCGAAGGTGGCTGGGTCGAAGCGGCCCGGGACCTCCACCTGGTCCTCCAGCGGGTAGGGGTGGGTGGACTTGCCGTTGAAGAAGCTGGTCACGTGCCGGAACTTCTGGGTCTCGGCTATGCGCAGCTGCCTTAGCCCCGCGTTGGATATGACCTCGCCCAGGAGCATCTCCATGCCGCCGTCGTCGCCCATGGGCCCGAGCAGGTACTTCTTGAACTCGTCGTAGTAGCGGGTGAGCCCCAGGTAGTCGATCTTGGGCCTGCGGGCGCGGACCCCCGGGTAGTTGTCCTCCACGAAGGCCTGGGTGAGCTGTATGGCCCGGTCCTGGCGGTAGTTGAAGTGCAGGACGGCGTCCCCGTCCTTGATGCCCTGGTAGCCGGCAGCCTTCATGGGCGGGATGTACTCGTCCCCCATGTCGGTCCCGTCCGGGGTTTTTTCCGTCTCCCAGCAGTGCTTGACCGCGTCTATCGCCGTGCCCTCGTAGCTCACGCAGTCGCCGTCCACCAGGGCCTTGTAGGCCAGATCCGTGAGCGGCCAGTCCTTGCCCCTGTCCATGCCGTAGTAGCGGCCCATCATCACGCCTATGGAGGTGTTCCCTACCTCGTCCTGGACCTTCTTAAGATCCGTCAGGAACTCGGGCGAGCTGCGGGGCGGGGTGTCCCGGCCGTCCAGGAAGGGGTGCACGATCATGGGGAGATCCGGGTTCTCCCTGCGGCCCTGGCGCATGATCTTGAAGAGGTGCTCCTGGTGGGCGTGGACGCCCTCGTTCTGCAACAGCCCCATCAGGTGGAGGGTCCCCTTGTGCTGCCTCCAGAAGGCCATAAGGTCTATCCAGTTCTGCAGCTTGAAAAAGGACCCGTCCCTGAGCCCGTCGTCTATGCGCTTGAGCTCCTGGATGACTATCCTCCCGGCCCCCATGTTGAGGTGCCCCACCTCGCTTGAGCCCTGGTAGCCGTCGGGGAGCCCCACCGGCTCGCCCGAGGCGTCCAGGAGCGTCCAGGAGTCCTTGCCCTTGAGTAGCCCGTAGATATAGGGGGGTGCGGCCGCCGCGACGGAGTTTCCGAAGGTTTCGTCGCGATGGCCCCAGCCGTCGCGGATTATCAAACAAACAGGTCTGTAGGACATAGTGCCTCCCGGGGTTGGTGGATGATGCTCGTTAAGGGGGCGGCCCAAATGTCGCCCCAAAACGATTATATCAGAGAAAAGCCCAAGGCCAAGGGAGGGGGCCCTTAGGCTGTGGTTGCTTATTGGCCGTTACGGTGCTTATTGGGATCCATTGAGGGGATGGCAGCCATTCCGGGGCTTTAGGCCTATCGGAGAATAAAAAAGAGAAAACAAGAACAGGCCAGTAAGCAGCCACTTCCAGTGCGGAAGGCCTGGTTTTGCTTGGGCGGGTTTAGGTCTGGGTGGGGATAAGGGCAGGGGAGGGGGCTGTTGGATGCGGGCCTTACGGGGGAGGCTGGGAAGAGTGCGAAAGACGTAAAAAATATGAAAAAATCGCAAGTTTTTCAAGGATTTGCGCGGATTATGGATTTGGGTTGTGGCTGGGCGGGATTGCCGGAAATGCTGGCTACAAATGATGCCCGCTGTTTATGGAGGGAACCCCGGGGCCGGAGCGGGGCAATGGATTGCGCCGCTATCAAAGATGGGAGCCTTCCCTGGCCGATGCCACGGCTATGAGGTAACCAGCTTGTCCCAGCCGGGCTGGAAGAACTTGAACAGGGGCACTATGCAGACCTCTGCCCTCTCCTTGGGGAGGTTCTGGCCCACTATCTCGAAGATGGCCGTGAAGTAGGCATAGGACAGTATGCGGAGTGTCTCGGGCTCCACCGGGAGCACGTGGATGCCCGACTTCCTCAGGGCCGCCAGGTACTGCGCCGAGCACTCCGAGTAGTACTCGGAGATGCCCTTAAGGAAGTTCTCCTGCCCTGAGCCCGCGGAAGACACCATCAGCAGCCGGAACTCGGTGAAGTGGTCGTAGATCTTCCCCACCATCGTTTTGAGCTTGCCTAAGCCGATGCCAAGGCCGGGGAGGTCGCCTTTTCCGGAGAGATGCCCCATCCTCTCCTTGTGGACCTCGGACAAAAGGGCCTTGAGCTCGGACAGGGCTGGGCGGACAAGGCACTCGAAGAGCTCGGCCTTGTCCTTGAAGTGGGTGTATATGGCCCCGGAGGTGAGGTTGGCGGATTTGGCGAGCGATCTGACCGACACGTTGAGATAGCCGTTTTTGAGGAACTCCTCCTTGCTGTGCTCGATTATGATCTGCCTGGTCTGTTCCTTGGCGCGTTCCCGTGAGAGTTTTTCCGGTCCGCTCATTTGTTCCTCCAGCCGAAAACTCGAAGCGTCAGATCTTGGGGTGACCCCGGCGAGGCGGGGAGGCTGCTCCGGCCGGGATCTTCCTGGCCCGGTCCGTTC
>JAITKK010000159.1 GCA_031278475.1 Deltaproteobacteria bacterium | reverse complement strand
GGTACCTTGCCACAACATATCGCATAACAATATTATTTTTACGTAAATATATAACAGGGATTCCAATAAACGCTTGTTTCCCCATCTTTGTGCTACTAGATGCCCAGCTTGCCAATTGGACAAAAAGAAAGTATAAATTTGGCATGTCCAAGCCAGCCCGGCCACCAGGAGGCCACACCAATGCCCCTTCTTAGTATCGTGGCCCCGGTCTACAACGAAGAGAAAAACATCAAGGCCTTCCTCGATGCGCTCAAGCCCTGCCTTGAGCAGGTGAGCCAGGACTACGAGATAATCTTCGCCATGGACCCCTCCACGGACCGCACGGAAGAGCTGATACTTGCGGCGAGGGAGAAGGACCCAAGGGTAAAGCTGTTGCTTTTCTCAAGGCGTTTCGGGCAGCCGGCGGCCACCTGGGCGGGGCTTTCCTACTCCAGCGGGGAGGCCGTGATAGTGATAGACGCGGACCTCCAGGATCCCCCTAGCCTCATCCCCGAGATGTGCCGGATATGGCGGGAGGAGGGCTACAAGGTGGTTATCCCCCAGCGGCGGAGCCGCAAGGGGGAGAACCCCATAAAGAAGATGGTGGCCTACCTTGGCTACTGGTTCATCAACAAGACCGCCTCGGTCGAGATCCCAAGGAACACCGGGGATTTCAGGCTTCTGGACCGCCGGGTGGTGGACGAGCTCATGGGCCTGAAGGAAAGCCACGGCTTCCTAAGGGGACTTACCGCGGTTGTTGGCTTCAAGACCAAGCTCCTGCCCTTCGACAGGGATCCTAGGCTGAAAGGGGCCGGAAAATACAACCCTCTCACCGGGAGCCTGAAAATAGGCTTCAACGGGATAGTCGCCTTCTCGGGATCCCTTTTGCGGATGATGGGTGGCGCTGGTTTCCTCATGGCGGCGCTCTCGCTCTTGGCGGCCTTCCTGCTATTCCTCCTAAGATATTTGAATCTCTACGAATTCGCCACCGGCTTGGCGACCCTTGGAATACTCCTTACGTTCCTTACCGGCTGCCAGCTGATGAGCCTCGGCATACTGGGAGCCTACATAGGCCGCATCTACGAGGAGACGAAATTGCGCCCCAAATTCATAGTTGACCAAGCGGTGGGCTTCGACAAGGCGGCAGCCCCCCAAGGCGAGGGAGGCAGGACCGATGCCTAGGCACTTCGTGACCGGGGCCGCGGGTTTCGTGGGCTCCACCCTGGTTGACCGCCTCCTCGCCCATGGCCACGAGGTGGTCGGCTACGACAACCTCTCCTCCGGGCGGGAGGCCTTCCTGGAGGGGGCCCTGTCCAACACAGCCTCCTTCCGGCTGGAACACGCCGACACCCTGGACGCCTGCGCCCTGACAGCCGCGATGCGGGGCTCTGACGTGGTGTGGCACCTCCAGGCCAACGCCGACGTGCGCCATGGGCTCGCAAATCCCAGAAAAGACCTAGAGCAGAACACCTTGGCAACCTCCAACGTACTCGAGGCCATGCGCCGGAACGGGGTCAAGGACATCCTCTTCGCCTCCTCGGGCTCGGTCTACGGCGAGGCCATGGTCTTCCCCACGCCCGAGGATGCCCCGTTCCCTGTGCAGACCTCCCTCTACGGCGCCTCCAAGCTTGCAGGCGAGGCCCTGATATCGGCCTACTGCGAGGGCTACGGCTTCCGTGGGGTGGCCTTCCGCTTCGTCTCCATGCTGGGCGAACGCTACACCCACGGGCATGTCTACGACTTCGTGAGGCATCTTTCCAAGGATCCAGGCACGCTCAGGGTACTTGGCGACGGCCGCCAGAGGAAGGGCTACCTCTACGTGGGCGACTCTGTGGAGGCCATGCTCCTTGCCTGGTCCAAGATGCAGAAAGGCTTCGCGGTCTACAACATAGGGGGCGAGGAATACTCCACGGTCCTGGACTCCATCGCCTGGATAAGCGCGGTCATGGGCGTGAGCCCGGAGCTCACCTTTACGGGCGGCGACCGGGGCTGGGCGGGCGACAACCCGTTCATATTCCTGGACGCGGCCAGGATAATGGCCTTGGGCTGGCGGCCCACCCTCACCATCAAGGAGGCCGTGGGGCGCACCGTGTCCTGGCTCTTGGAAAACCCGAAGGTCCTGGAGGCATGAGGCGGGAGCCAGGCGAGAGACCTTGGGCTTTAATGGCGATTGTCGCAATTATGGCCGCAAACGCCCAAGGATTCCCATTGGACAAGGTGCGCCCGCTGTGAGGGTGGCGGTCTTGGGCCTTTGGCACCTTGGCACGGTGACCGCGGCCGGGACGGCCGCGGCCGGGCACAGGGTGCTGGGCTGGGATCCGGATCTTGCGAACCTCCAAAGGCTAGCCCAAGGCGAGCCCCCGCTCTTCGAGCCGGGGCTCGCGGAGCAGCTGAAAAAAGGCATCGATTGCGGGCTTCTGTCATTTGAGGCCGACCTGGGAAAGGCCTTGGACGGAGCCGAGATAATATGGGTCACCCACGACACCCCGGTGGACGACCAGGACCGGGCCGACCCGGAGGTGGTGCTTAGGGACGTGCGGGCCGCAATCCCCCTTTCCGGGAAAGGGGCGCTTTTCCTGGTATCCTCCCAGCTGCCCGCGGGAAGCGTGGGAGGCCTTGCCGCCTTCGCAAAATCCATCGGCAGGGACGATCTAGAGTTCGCCTGCTCGCCTGAGAACCTAAGGCTTGGGCAGGCCTTGAAGGTGTTCTCCGACCCGGACAGGCTGGTCTGCGGGGTCCCGTCCGAAAGGGCCAAGGGCATACTCTCGGGGTTCCTCTCGACCATCGTCGAGAGGATCGAGTGGATGGGGGTAGCCTCCGCCGAGATGACCAAGCACGCCATAAACGCCTTCCTTGCCACCTCCGTCAGCTTCGCGAACGAGATAGCCTCGGTATGCGAGCGGGTGGGGGCAGACGCCAAGGAGGTGGAAAGAGGCCTCAAGACCGAAAGGCGCATAGGGCCCGGGGCCTACCTGGGCCCGGGCCAGGCCTTCGCGGGAGGGACTCTTGCGAGGGATCTCGCCTTCCTGGGGGAGCTGGGAGCCGAGCACGGGCTCACGCTCCCGGTGCTGAGAGCTGCCAAGCTCTCAAACGACCTGCACAAGGGCTGGGTGGAGGATGCGTTGATTGAGAGGCTCGGAAGCCTCGAAGGCCGCAAGGTGGCCCTGTGGGGGCTCGCCTACAAGCCGGGGACCGACACCCTCAGAAGGTCATCCTCCCTTGAGATTGCTGGAAAGCTCGGCCGCCTTGGGGCAAGGGTCACGGCACACGACCCGCAGGTTAAAAAGCTCCCGCAGGAATGGCAGGGGATCCTTTCGCTATGCCCCACGGCCCTATCGGCCGTTGAAAAGGCCCACGCCCTGGTGGTCGCGACCCCTTGGCCGGAATACCTCGAGATCCCCTTGGGCGAGGCCCTGGGCCTCATGGAAAGGCCTTTGCTTGTGGACCCTTCGGGCTTCCTGAGGGAAAGGCTGGGAAGTCTTCCGCTTGAGTATCTGTCCATAGGCTACGCGAGAGGCCTTGGCAAGGACGCTTCCGGGGCATAGCCAAAGAAGCATAAGGATGGGGGATAGGCGTTGTCATGGGCATGGATATTAGCAAATACGACCTCACGGGGAGAGCGGCACTCATCAGCGGCGCGAGCCTTGGCCTTGGGCTTTCGATCGCAAGAAGGCTCGCAAGGGCCGGGGCAGGACTCTTCCTCTGCGCAAGGGGCGAGGGAAGGCTCAAAGAGGCGGCGGCCGAGCTTGAATCGGAAAAGAAGCGCGACTCCCAAAAAATCCTTTGGAAGGCCGCGGACGTGTCCATGGAGGCCGAGGTCAACGCCTTGGCAAAGGACGCACTGACGGCCTTCCCCGAGCTAACGATACTGGTTTCCAATGCTGGGATATACGGGCCCATGGGCCGCATAGAGGATGTTTCGGCACAGGACTTCCTACGGGCCGTTGAGATTAACCTTATGGGGCCCGTGCTCCTTTCAAGGGCCCTGATACCCCATTTCAGGAAGAGGGGCTACGGCAAGATAATCCAGGTATCCGGTGGCGGGGCCACCAACCCCATGCCCAAGATAGAGTCCTACGCAGCCTCCAAGGCCGCGGTAGTCAGGCTCATGGAGTCGCTCGCGCTCGATCTGGCGGACTTCCACGTCGACGTGAACTCCATAGCCCCAGGGCTTCTGGACACAAGGCTATTGCGGGAGGTCCTGGAGGCGGGGCCGGAGGCCGTGGGCAAGGCCTTCTACGACCGCATGAAGGAAGCAAGCGCCAAAGGGACCTGCACGGACCCGGAGCTTGCGGCGGCCCTATGCCAGTTCCTGGCCTCGGCCGCCTCCGACGGCATCACCGGGAAGCTCATAAGCGCGGTCTGGGACGACTACGAATCATGGCCCACCCACCTCAAAGAGCTTCTTTCAAGCGACGCCTACACACTAAGAAGGCTCGCGGGTAGGGACCGGGGCCTTTCCTGGGGCGACAAATAGAAGCTATCAAATCCCACTAAAAGCGGACATATGCCCTACATTTTTACCAGACTACATTGACAAGGAGCCAAACATGGCTGAGAGCCAGTACCGCAAGGTGCTAACAGACAATTTCCCCACCGAGATAACGATTACCGTGGGCGACCAGAGCCTCACCTACCGCAAGGAGCTCTACGCCATACCCGACGAGGGCGGGAACCCCAGAACCGAAGGACTTCGCTACGGCGAAAACCCTGGCCAGGAGGCTGCCTTGTACCGCCTTGTGAGGGGTAACCTCTCCATCGCAGGCGTGGAATACATAGGCCCAGGGAAGGCATTGGTCTCTGGGCTCGGTGACATGGATCCCAACAGCTCCATAATGTACGGGGCCCGGAAGCACCCCTCCAAGACCAACCTCACCGACGTGGATTCCGCCTTGAACGTGCTGCGCTACCTAAGCGACACGCCTGCGGCAGTCATCGTGAAGCACAACACCCCCTGCGGGGCGGCCCTCGGGCCCACCCTATATGATGCCTTCTCCAAGGCCTTCGAGGCGGACATAGTGGCTGCCTTCGGCGGGGCGGCCGTGGTAAACCGCCCGCTCGACAAGGAGACGGCCGGGCTCATGGCCTCCCGCTACATGGAGGTGGTTGCCGCCCCGGAATACGAGGACGGGGCCGTCGCCATCCTCTCCAAGAAGCCGGATCTGAGGATTTTCAAGATAAAAAACATCGGGCGGATAAGAGAATACGCCCATGAGCGCTTCCTTGACATAAAAAGCCTCATGGACGGCGGGATAGTCATACAGCAGTCCCCGCTGAACGCCATTTTAAAGACAAGCGACTTCCTGCCAGCCACCTGCGAATTCAAGGGGGAGACCTACTCAGCCAAGAGGGCTCCCACGCAGGCCGAGCTCGAGGATCTGCTCTTCGGCTGGGCCGTTGAGCAGGCCGTGGTATCCAACTCGGTGCTCTTCGTAAAAGACAAGGTGACCGTGTCCATAGCCGGGGGCCAGCAGGATCGGGTGGGGGTGGTCGAGATAGCGGCCCACAAGGCAAGGCGCAACCTCAAGGAAAGGCTCTGCTACAAAAAGCACGGCCTGTCCTTCCAGGACTTGGAGAAGAAACTTGCGGAGAACCCCGGGCTCAAAGACGACCTTAAGCTCTTCGAACACGACTCCGAAAGCGCCAAGGGCGGCATACCCGGCTCTTCTCTGGTCTCCGACGCCTTCTTCCCCTTCAGGGACGCATTGGATGTTGCAATCAAGGACGGGATATCGGCCGTGGTGCACCCAGGCGGGGCCCTCAGGGACTGGGAGAGCATAGTTGCCGCAAACGAGGCCAACCCGCCGGTCGCCATGGTATTTACCAACCAGAGGGCCTTCAAGCACTAGGATTAAGTAAGGACCGGCCACCACTATAGAGCCGTCGCCTTAGCCCCCCATCCCGCAACTCTGCGTATGGGGGGTTTTTATTTAG
>JAITKK010000142.1 GCA_031278475.1 Deltaproteobacteria bacterium | reverse complement strand
GATCCATTGGGATCCATAAGGATTGACGGGCGGGGTTTGGGAACACGCCCACGGAAAGACAACATGAGCACCTACAGACCCATAGCCGAGAGAATCAAGGACTTCAGGCCGGTGGAGCTCCCCCTTGTGGGGGAGCCCCTGCGCTCGGAGCTCAGGCGCTGCCAGGACTGCGGCATACCCTTCTGCCACGCCATGGGCTGCCCCCTTGGTAACGTCATCCCCGAGATAAACACCGAGGCCCTTCACGGGAGGCACGGCCCGGCCCTGATGAAGCTCTTGGCCACAAGCCCATTCCCCGAGTTCACGGCGAGGATCTGCCCGGCCCTCTGCGAGGGCTCCTGCGTCCAGGGCCTGAACGACGTCCCCGTGCCCATAAGGCTGGCGGAGCTGGAGGTCATCGAGCGGGGCTTCGCGGACGGGCTGGTGAAGGCCCTCCCACCCAAGACAAGGCTCGGGATCTCGGTAGGCATCGTGGGCTCGGGACCCGCCGGATTGTCCGCCGCCTTCTACCTCAACCGGGCCGGGGCAAAGGTCACGGTCTATGAAAAAGATCAGGCCCCTGGTGGCTTTTTGCGCTACGGCATACCCGACTTCAAGCTGGAGAAATCCGTGATCGACAGAAGGGTCCTCCTGATGGAGTCGGAAGGGGTTGGCTTCCGCACGGGCGTCCTTGCCGGCGAGGACATCTCGCTTAGGCTTCTCAAAAGGGAGCACGACGCCCTGATACTTGCCATCGGCTCAAGGAGAAAGAGGGATCTCCCCATCCCGGGAAGGGATCTTAGGGGGGTCCATTTCGCGACCGACTACCTGACGGCCCAGAACATGGAGGTATCCGGGGAGCTCGAGTCAATCCCAGAGGGGCTTTCCGCCTTCGGCAAGAAGGTGATAGTCATAGGGGGAGGGGACACCGGCTCCGACTGCGTAGGCACCGCCTGGCGCCAGGGCGCGAGGGAGGTCTGCCAATACGAGATCATGCCGGAACCCCCGAAAAGCCGCGCCGACTCCAACCCCTGGCCCCAGTGGCCCAAGGTCTTCAGGACCTCTTCGAGCCTGGAGGAGGGCGGCCACCGCCGCTGGAACGTGGACAGCCTGGCCTTCCTGCCGTCGGCAAACGACCCTTCTGCCTTGGGGGCTTTGAAATTCCGGGAGGTGGAATGGGCAAAGGACGACAAAGGCGCCTTCAAACCCATCCCCAAGCCCGGAACCGAGACGGTGGAGCAGTGCGACATGGTCTTCCTTGCCATGGGATTCACCGGGGCGGAACCAGGCACACTTGCCCCAGCGGAGGGCTTTAAGTCCTTCCGCCCCGGGGGCCTTGTGGCCCCCGGGGTCTACGCCTGCGGCGACGCGGCGACCGGCCCCTCCCTTGTGGTGAGGGCCATGGCCGACGGCCTGGCCGTGGCAAGGACTGCCCTCCTTGACCTCACGGCAGGCGGCTTCGACCGCAGGCCCCATGAGGCGTCAATTGCCTTTGGCCCCGGAAGGCGGGCGTAAAAACCCCCAAATCCAAAGGCCCCCAATAAGATCCCATAACAAGCCGTATGGCCATAAAAAGCCATAAAGCCATAAAAAGCCATAAGCCATAAAAACACGCATCCCCCCCATGGGCGGCCCTTAGGGCCGCCCATGGGGGGATCTTGCCAAGGAGCCACCCCTGCCAAACGATGCCCCACAGCCAGCCCCGAGTCATGGGCGCATACTTCTCCTGGGCGGGGACGGCCAGCTGGGAAGGGCCCTCGGCGGGGCCTTGGCCCACCTTGGCGAGCTCACGGTACTAGGAAGGGACCAGCTGGACCTCACGGCGCCCGACCTTGAGGGAAGGCTTGAAAAGCTCGCCCCGGTCGGACTTGGCGCAATTGTGAACGCCGCCGCCTACACCAAGGTGGACCTAGCCGAGACCGAGAGGGAGCCCGCGTCCCTTGCGAACGCCTTGGCCCCTGGGATACTCGCGACATTCGCCGAGAAGCGTGGGGCCCTGTTCATCCACTACTCCAGCGACTACGTCTACCCAGGGGACAAGGAATCCCCCTACGAGGAAAACGATCCCACCGGCCCCTTGAACTGGTACGGGGAGACAAAGCTTGCCGGCGACAGGGCCGTGATGGCAACCGACGCCCAATGGGTGATACTAAGGACCTCCTGGGTCTACGGCCTTGGGGGCAACAACTTCCCCCACACCATCCTAAGGGCCGCGGAATACACCCTCAGACTCGACATGGACCAAAGCCAGAGGGGATCCCCCACCTCCACCGAGCTTCTGGCAGCCGTCACCGCGCACATTCTGGGCGGGGCCGTCAGTTACGGCAAAGCGCCCAAGGGGCTCTTCCACCTCTGCCCAAGGGGCGACTGCACCTGGCTGGAGTTCTCGCGCTTCCTTGTGGGCGAGGCCCTGGCCTTGGGCATGCGCCTAACGCTCACGCCCGACGGGATCAAGGGCCGAGAGGGCCCGGACAGATCCAGGGCCGCCACAAGGCCTTTAAACTCCAGGCTCTCTGTCAGAAGCATTGAGGAAAGTTTTGGCATCACCCTGCCCCACTGGAAGCACCATGCGAGGCGCTTCGTGAGGGCTTGCAGGGATCTTAAAAAAACACTGTGACAATCGGCCGCAATAATAAGCCAACGATCTCCGCTTTTGTCGGTAGTCTGCGGCTATCAGGGAAAAAGTCGCGCCCTTCGGTCACACTATAAAAATCTATAATCGGCAATAATAAGGGTATGGGGGCGCGCCCTTTGGCAAGCGAACGCTTCCTTGCAGGTGACCTTGCTTCTAGGCAGCGCTTCCTTGCAAGCGCCCCCCCCTTGCCTGCGCCTTACAATGCGGCATTGCCCACAGCCAGGCCCTAGGCCCCATCCTTGTGCCCAACGATTATCCTGTTCCCGGGCGGGAAGGGCCCTTTAAGCTCCTCCACCCTGGTGATGCCGGCGGCCCTTAGCATGCCTTCTATCTCTTGGTAGGAGTAGGCCTTGCCGCCATCGGTCTGGACCAGCATGTTGAGGGCGAAGAGGGCGGGGCCCTGCGGGCCCCGCCTGTCGTTGTCAAGGACGAACTCCTGAATGACCACCCTGCCGCCAGGGCTCGCCGCCCCCACACCCCTTTTGACAAGGAGCGAGGCGCCCTCCGGCGCCTCGCCGTGAAGCACCTGGCTAAGCCACACCACGTCGAATCCTTGCGGAAGGGGGGAGGCCAAAAAGTCCCCTCCCTGGAAACTCACCCTGTCCCTCACCCCCAGCTTGTCAAGGACCCCCAGGGCCACCTCCTCGCTTATGGGCCTGTCGAAGACCACCGCCTCGAGCGAGGGGTTCCTCGCGCAGAAGAAGCCCGCGTAGGTGCCCGGGCCGCCGCCAAGGTCCAAAAGCCTCTTGGCTCCGGAGAGGTCCAGGGCATCCGCCACAAGGCCTGCCTGGAGCATGGCCACGCTGTACATGCCCAATATGAAATGCCGGTGGCGGGAGGCGTCCACCTCGGCCTGCTCGGACTCCGTGAGGGCGGGAAGCGATCTCGCGTTGGTCCCGCTTCTCACGCACCTTGCGAGCTGGGTCCAGCCGGGGTTTATCTGGTTCATGTGGACAAGGACGTAGCCCAGGTACTTGGGGCTCAGCCCTGAGAGGAACTCGGCCGAAAAGGGTGTAAGCCCCAGCTTGTCGCCGTCCCTGACCACCAGCCCCAAGGCCGTCATGGCGGTAGCTATCATGTCGGTGCCCCTTCTTCCGGCCTTTATTTCCCGGGCGAGGGTTTCAATGGTCGCGTCCCCCTTGAGTTTGTCGATTGCCGTGAACACGCCCAGGGTCACAGCCGCCTGCACCGCCCAGGCCTTCCAGGCCTCGTAGTTCATCTTGATTAGTTCCTGCGTGCTCCATTCGATGCTCATACGGGCCTCCGTTGGGATGCGATTGGAATTATGGTTCTGGGTATTCGGTTCTGGGTAGGGGATTCAATATCCTGGGTTCAGGATTTGGGATTTCGGCCCTGGGAACGTGGATCCGGGCACTTGGCTTTCGTGGGATTGCAGGCATCGGAAGGCTTGCTTTCAGAACCACCCTACGACACACCTCGACTGGCCGCGGCTTGCAGCCGCGGCTTAATCAGCCCACCGCCGCCCTGGGTGGCCATACCATGCGCCTGTGGGCGTCCGTCCCGCGGCAGCGTTTGCTGCGGACGGTGGAGTCCCCGTTGGCGGTCGCGAGCAGGGCCTCGCCCAAGGCCCTTGCAAGCCCCACGGGCACGGCGTTCCCCAACTGGCGGTACTTGCTGGAAGTCCCCCCATGGAGCCGCCAGTTCCCCGGGAACTGCTGCAGCCTGGAGTACTCCCTCACGCCCAAGGGTCTGTCCAACACGGGATGGCAGAGCATGGAGGCCTTCTGCACGGGGGAGGTGACAAGGGTGGGCGAGGGCTCGTCGTAGGAGAGCCGCCTGTAGAAGCCCACCTTGCCGCCGCCGGAACGGTAGGCCCCGCCCATGGCCCCTTCCACGCAGTCTGAAGGGAGCGACCTCCAGTTGCCGCCCTCCGGGACAAGTCTGAGCAATGCCAGGCGTTCCTCTTTGAAGGCCGCGCACTCGCCTGGATCGCCCTCGAGGTCGGCTATGGCATCCCTTAGGGTAACCCAGCGGAAGGCAGGGTTCTGGTGCCTCTGGAAATGGGTGGGGAGGGGCAGGAATATGTCCTCTCCGTCGCGGCTCCCCATGAGGACGAAGCGCTCCCTGAACTGGGGCACGCCGTAGTTCACGGCGTCCAGCACGCCGTGGACGGTCTTGTAGCCCAACTTTTCGAATTGGGAAAGTATTATCCCCAAGGCGGACACCAAGGGGCTTTCAGGACGGGCTTTTCCACCTGTCCTCCCCTTGGGGGAAAAGCCCTCGTCAGCCTGCTGGGACAAAAGGCCCTTCACGTTCTCCATGATGAAGAAGCGGGGTCGCATGTGGTCCAGCATCCTCAGGAAGTCCATGAAGAGGCTCCCCCTGGGGTCGCTTATCCCCCGCCTTCTTCCGGCGGTGGAGAAAGGCTGGCACGGTGGGCCGCCGCAGACAAGGAACGGCTCCCCCCTTTTGAGCCCTGCCGCCCCAAGTATCCTCTCCGGGGCAATACCGCGTATGTCGCCTTGGATCGCATCGTGGCCGTTAAGCCCCATGGTGGCAACGCAGTCAGGGTCCAGGTCCTGGCAGGCCCTGACCCTAAGGCCCGCCTGGGAAAGCCCTATGTCCAAACCCATGGCGCCGGAAAAGAGGGATATGACGTCCCTGTTGTCCGAACAATCGCGCACTTTGCGTCTTTGCATAGAGATGCTCCTTGAT
>JAITKK010000112.1 GCA_031278475.1 Deltaproteobacteria bacterium | reverse complement strand
CCCTTTTCAGGTCGGTTCCGAGGTTGTCCCCGTCGTAGTCGGTGGTGATGTCGGATATCAGGAGGATGACCGGCTTGAAGCAGAGGGCCGTGGGCAGCTCCGGCCTTCTGAGCGTCCAGGCCTTGCCTCCCCCGTCCGTGGACCTGAACTGGGTGAGCTTGTAGATGCTGCTGTTGGTTTCCCCATCGTCTTTGTCGCTATCGTTCGAGAAGAGAGTGGTGGGGCTCTGCGACCCCGCAAGGTAGCGGGCCGCCTCGTAGGTCATCTCTCCAAGCGGGTTGTACCAAGAGTAGGTGTTCTTGTAGCCGGCGGAGCCGTTGGTGGCGAAGGTCGTGGGCTCAAGGTTCAGGGGTTTTCCCGATATGCGCAGGTAGTCGATGTTCCGGATGAGCCCCTTCTCGATGAACTGGCCCGTGCGGAGATCGACCGACGGGACGAACACGTTTGAGTTGGCCGGCGGGAGCCCTTGCACCGGCCCCATCTGGGCCCGCAGCATTCCGCCCTGCTTGCGCAGGTTGTTTCCGTATGTGCCGGTTATGAGCCCGAAGTACATGGGGGAAGACCCCTCGCCGTACTTCTGTAAGAGCCCGGAGGGCTTCCATACGTCGTCCGCCTCTGACTCGGTTGTCCCAGGGTAGCGCCTGCAGCCCTCGCCCTCACCCATGTTCCCGGGCTCGCAGGCAAGCACCCTAATGTTGTAGATCTTGATGCTCTTCCGGATGGCCTCGCTTTTTAGCACCATGTCGTCAGGGAGAGGGCGGTTTACCAGCACCCAGTCCCAATAGCGGGGGTAGGGCTTGGTGATGGTTACCTTGACAGAGACCGAGTCGTACCCCCCCTCGTTGAAGGAGGCCGCATTGGCATTCAGGAGCACCCTTATTGCCGGGAAGTGCTTGTTATAGGTACCCAGATCTGATCCTCTTGCGAAGAAGTGGGCCGTCTTGGATTTTGGCTTGTCGTAGATTGTGTACTTCCTCACGTCGAAGTAGGCGTTTAAGGGCGTGATCTCCTGCCAGGTGTCGTCGGATCTCACCTCGGAGCCCCAGGTGGTGGAGTCTGGCGGAACGAATGAGCCCACCAGCATGGTCCTGGTGGCGGTGTCCTCCTCCCGTGTCCCGCCGTAGAGGATCCTGCGGATGGCATCCATCCTGGACGTTGTTATGTAGTTTAGCCAGTTGCCGCTGAAGGTGCGGGTGGCTGCGCTTTGGTTGGGGTCGTTGCAGATGCCGGTTTTTGACCTTGGGGACACCACGTAGCTCTTAAGCCCACTTGGCCTTGAGGCATTAATGGTGGACTCGCTTTCGTCCTCTTTGGTGGGCCCCACCCTCACGAAGTACCCGGTTGTGTCCCCGGTCGCATAATAGGTCCTGGACAGCGACACGAAATCCTTTCCCATGTACTTGTAGCACGATCTGGAGTCAAAATAGCCCACGTACTCCACGCTAGGGTTAAATCCCGTGTCAGCCCTGCCGTCCCCGTCCAGATCGGTAAGCCCCGGGTAGCCGTGCTGGAACATCTTAAGGTTTTTGGCCATCACTATCATGACGTGGGGCACGATGGAGCCCACCGCCATGAACGGGGAACTCTCGTAGTCAACGCGCTCGGGAAGCGGGGTATCGGTGGTTTTTCGCACAGTAACGGTAAGTTGCGCGAAAACCGGGCTCGCCCAAAGGCATGCGAAAATGGCCGGGAGCATGAGGGCTGCCAGTATGCTAGTGAGGGTTTTGTACGGAGTCATTGTGAACCTATCCTCTGATTTCGTGGGCAAAATTGGGCACCTGAGGGGCATCTTCCCCGTGGGCTCCAAGGGATTGTTGCGCGGAAAATGCGCTTGCTCCATAAGCTAATATACTCAACAAAGTGCTTATCGATGCCTTAGGATGCTTTTGCGAATATGCGACAATCCTTCCGAAGGCATCATAAATCCTTAGGGATAAGACTAATGCGTGTTTTGAGATCATAGGTACAGGACCATGCCGCAGCCGCAAGAGTCCCATTTGATAAATTGAATTTTCAATAAGATTATGAAAATGAATTTTGAAATTCAAAAATGCGGGGATAAAGCGGCGGGTAACTGCTGAGTGTTGCTGTTGGCGGCTGTTGGTGGCAAATGATGGCATCAGTGACACATATGGAAAAGTGGGTTTCCGTTAGATGTTTGATAATCTAGGGTAAATGCATGATTGTTTCATTGACATGGCACAAATACCCCTCAAACCTTTTTTATAAAATCCAACGAGGCTTTTCTAATAACTCCTTATGCCTAAATGGCATATATGCATAACAGGGGAATAGCCCCCGTTTTTACTCTGCATTTTTTATGCCATAAAAAGTAACCGTTCACGCCTTTTGGCCGCATAGCGGGTAGATTTTTTAAAAATAGCATAAAACCATATAAAACCTTAGAAAAGCATGTAAAAATCCTACAAAAGGATATAAAAACCCTATAAAACTATATAAAAATCCTGCAAAACCATATAAAAATCCTGCAGAACCATATAAAAATTCTGCAGAATCATATAAAAATCCTACAAAAGCCTACAAAACCAAATTTCTTAAAAGCTTGCATTTAGCAGAAAAAAGTCAACCGGTAAGACGTTAAAGTAGCTCTTCTATTTCTTTCCGGGTGGCTCTTAGACTACCCTGCGATACTATTATATCACGGTCAACCTGTATTTGCATAGGCTTCTGAATGTTATCTACCTTGAACACCAAGGGATTTCTCTTGTCATATACTTTGGCACATTTATTGCATAGATAATGCTTAATTTGAATAATTATGCAGATATAATTGATAGAAATGCTACTAAGCTCAATTTTCAGATGTTTCAATTGACCGCAACTCAGCTTATTCTTACAAGCGATAGCTTTCAAGTAAAATATGATTATCATGAAATTAAATTTCTAACATAAGGATGTTTTATACATCAAATTTACTTTTTGCTCAATTTCGAGTCGAGTCGGAGCGAAGTACCAAGGGAACCAAATCCAAATCATTTTTAGCAAAATCAAATATCTGCTCAATCTCCGCCCTCTCATAGTAGAATGGCAAAACTATATCCGTTGGCATTTCAATTGATGAAAGGAGTATAAACTTACCTCGCTCCCTAATCATTTTACGTATGCCTGCCAACTCTTCATCGATTATAATTTATAAAGCTTGCTAATAATCTGAAATTCCCTTTTGTTGGCTTCAGCCAGATATTCACAAATGCAAGCAAATAATTTCATTTTCCGATATCGTTTACTTGGATTCGTTTAATCTTCAAACAAGCAAGAATCGGCATCAATTGGCATCTTGGAAGTTAGGCTCATGCGTCTTTGGCTTGGCCAAAGCGCAAATATGTAAAATATTGGATTTGCGGTTGTCGTTGATCGCTTGGGATTGTTAGGGAAGATGCCCCATCAGGTAGGTCTGCATCATTAGGCAGGTTGGCATTATGCGGCAATTGACAGAGGTAGGATATTTTGGAGGGGTATTGCGCTTTTTTATCTTCCATAAGCCATGGGAATGAGGGGAAGGTAAAGGGTCTTGCAACCCTGTGGCCATGGGCGAAAAACCGGCCCCACACTTGCCTTTGGGCAAGTGTGGGGCCGGGCAAATGGTAACTTAGGCAACTTGCCTTGCGTCGGGCTTTGCCTAGACGATTTCCATGTAGGCCTGGCGCTTGCTTCCGCAGATGGGGCAGGTCTCGGGCGGCTCGCCCTCGGCCACGTGCCCGCACACCTTGCAGACGAAGATCTTGGGGGCATCCTTCCCGGGGTTCTCCATCGCCTTCTTGAAGAACTCGGCGTGCACCTTCTCGGCCTCGTTGGCCTGGGTGAAGCCCAGGAGGGCGGCTTTGTCGTCGGCCGCCTTCGCGTCCTCCATCATCTCGGGGTACATCTTGGTGAACTCGTAGGTCTCGCCGTCCAGGGCGTCCTGGAGGTTCTCCTTCGTGCTCTTGATGCCTCCCAGCAGGCGGAAGTGGGAGTGGGCGTGGATGGTCTCGGCCTCGGCGGCGGCGCGGAAGACCTTGGCAGCGTAGGGGAGCTTCTCGCTTTCGGCCTTGTGGGCGTAGGCGAGGTACTTGCGGTTGGCCTGGGACTCGCCTGCGAAGGCGGATTTCAGGTCATCTATGACTTTGGGGTCTTTGCTTGACATGGGTAACCTCGTTATTTGATTTGGCTGTGGCCCGCGCTTCTTTGCGGGCTTGGAATTCATTGTGTTTTGGCGCCTTGCCCTGGGAGTACGGCAAGAATATAAATTGACGCCGGTACGACAGGAATATAGCACAGATGGGTTTTTTTGACAAAGCAAAACGCCGTTTTGTGGCCTAATACCTAGATAAAACCTAAAAGTGGATAATTAGAGAAGGGTTGCAAGTTGAAACTTTTGCAATACCCAAAGGCCTTCCGGCTTCTGGATGAGCCTGTTTTGCGGACATCAATTGCCGGCAAATAGAGAATCAGTGGAACAATGGCAGATTAATGGCAGGTTAAAGGCAGGTTAATGGCTGGTTAATGGCGGATTAATGGCGTGGCACTGGGCGGGTTAAGGGCGGATTTTGGGCGGATCCCTGGCGTGTTGGGTCAGTGCTTGGGTGAGCGCAGGTGGTCTATGAAGAGCCAGACGGTGAGCACGAAGGCCCCGAAGAGCCCGAACAGGCCTATCATGGGCACCCCGTGCCAGTGCGGGGGGTTGTTTCCCACTAGGATGTGGGCTGAGCCTAAGAGCATGGAGGCTATTATGAGGGCAAGGGAGATCCTGGAGCTTGAGCGGTACAGGGCGTGGTACAGGGAGGGGAACCTGTCAATCGATACATCCGCCTTCACCTTCCCGGCCTTCAGGTTCGTAAGCAGCGGGTCAAGGTCCTTCGGGAGGTTTTGGATGACGTAGACGGCCTCCTCGGCATGGCGGCCCAGGATGTTCAGCCAGAAGGAGGGGGTGAAGCGTTTCTTGTAGAGGGCCTTTATTGCAGGGCCCGCGTCCACCATGATGCTGAAGCTGGAGTCCAGGTGGACTCCCAGGCTTTCGAACTGGATGATGGCCTTGGACAGGAGCAGGAGGTCGTTCGGCACCCTGAGCTTGTGCTGGGTCATAAGCTCTATGATGTCGTTTATGAAGCGCTGGATGTTTATGTCCCTGAGGCTTCCGGTCAGGTGGGTCTCCAGGAAGGCCGACACGTCGGTCTCCAGCATGTCCCGGTTGGGCTTGACGGGGGAGGTGGTGAGCCTGAGGACCGCCCTTGCGACCGCCACGTTGTTCTGGCGGACTATCCCCATGGCAAGCTTTAAAAGTTCGTCGCGCTTTTCCCGGTCCAGCTGGCCTATGAGCCCGAAGTCCATGAAGGCGATGACGGGCCCTGGCTGGGCGAAGAGGTTCCCCGGGTGCGGGTCGGCGTGGAAGAAGCCGAAGGACATGAACTGCTCGAGCGCGACCGAGGCCGTGAGCTTGGCTAGCTGGGAGGGGTCGATGCCAGCCCCCAGAAGGCCCTGGCGGTCGTCGAAGCGGATCCCCGTGAGCTTCTCCATCACTATCAGCTTGTCGGTGGTGAGCTGGCGGACAAGGGCGGGGATCTTAACGTCCTTCCTGGCCCCGTAGAGCCTCTGGAAGCGCAGGATGTTGGAGGCCTCCTGGCGGTAGTTGAGCTCCACCAAAAGGCTGCGGCTGAACTCGTTGGCGAGGTCCACCGGCCTTATCATGCCCCAGCCCGAGGTGTACTTCTGGGCCTGCTGGGCCAAGAGGTTGATGATGTCCAGATCCGTCCTGGCCTGGCGGTCCACCCCGGGCCTCTTGACCTTGACCACCACCTCCTTGCCGTCGGGGAGGGTGGCCTCGTGCACCTGGCCCACGGATGCCACGGCCAGGGGGGTCTCGTCTATGGAGGCGAGGGCGTTGGGGTCCAGCTCCTCCTCGATTATCTTCCGGATGCCTGAAAAATCCACCGGCGGCACCTGGTCCTGGAGCTGCTTGAACTCCTCCAGGTACTCGGGCGGGATCATGTCCTGGCGGGTGGAGAGGTACTGGCCCAGTTTGATGAAGACCGTGCCCATCTCCTCCATGGCCAACCTAAGCCTGTGGGCCCGGGAGGCGTGCTTCGCCTTGGGGAAGCCCACCAAGCGCCTGGCCCTGGCCAGGAAGCCGCTCATGCCAATGGAGGCGAGGAGGTCCCCGAACCCGAACTTCGCCATGATCATGGCTATCTCGGTTATGCGCTCCACGTTCCGGTAGAGCTTGGCCACTCCGAATGTTTTTCCGCCGTTGTCGTTCATGGGGCTCCGCTTGGGTCAAAAAATACGGGGGTCTCTCTTAAGTGACCAGTATAGGATTTTTGGGCCGCTTTTGATACCTGCTTTTTGACTGGCCAGGGTGCCATTATAGGCTTTTGTGCGATGCCATGTGAAAAATTGCCCCATGCCAATCTAATGATGCGATTTAATATTATGCCCATATGTTGGTATAGGCCGTTTTGGCGATGCCTCCCGCCACAAGGGAGGCTTTCCTAAACGGCCCGGCAGGGCCCTGGAAAGGGCTTATGGCAAGGGTCGCAAAGCCCGGAGATTGGACCTGTCCTGGATGGCCGCAAGGTTCACGCATGACGCTTGCCCAAGGGCATCCCCTCCCGTCCGGACGGGTCCGGCCCAAGGGGCTTTTTTGGGCGCGGCCAGGGGAAAAATATGCTAACATCCTAGGGAATATCGCACCATTATGCTTCCAGAGGAGGTTAGCCTGACCATGACAGACGATTTGGATTCCGGAAAAGGCGCGGAAGAAGGCGGAAACGACCACGAGGGGCAAGGCCCCACTTCCGACGCGGGGGAAAGGCCGGAGGCCGAGGCGCCCGTCAAGGACGACGGCTTCGCCGTATCCCCGCAAGACTTGTCGGCCGGCCTGGACCTGGACGCGGGCCAGGAGGAAACCCATGCCGCCGCGGCCCCAGGCGGGCCCGAGGAAGGGAGTGCGCAGGCCGAGGCATCCGAAAGCGGGGACCCCGCCGAGGGCCCCGCGCTTCCCCGGAGCCCGGTGAGCCAGGCGGTCCTGGATCTCTCCAACGCGGAGGGCGACACCACCGAGACCCCGCAGGCCACCCAGGTCACCCAGCCCAAGGTCAAAAAGCTGGGGCAGGCCCATGAGACCCTGTGGCACATATTCGCGGTCGTCTGCCAGGTCTTCCTGCTCATATGGGTCGTGGGCTCCTTCGTTGGGAACAGGCCCTACAACGTGACCGGGTTGATACTGGCCTTGGTTGTGATACTTCTCACCTTCCCGAAGCTAAGCTTCCTCTCCGCCCAGACCAAGGGGGGGCTGGCCTTCCTGGGGACATCCATTGCCTTCACCCTGACCGCGTTCCACAACTCGGACGTGTCGCTCTTGAGGATCCTCCCGATCCCCTTGGTGTGGGCCATCCTGCTGCTCGCCCTGTGGGTCTACGTCTTCGCCTCCGTGTACCACCTGTTCTGGGCCAATCACAGGAAGCTCGCCATCGTCTTCATGGTCTTGCTCCTGTACCCGGTCTGGGGGCTCTTGGCGTCCATCGTGGGGAGCTTCTCCGCCGGGGCCGTGCCCGGCCCCGACGCGCCCTACTTCAGCCTGCCGCACTTGAACTCCTCGCCGCAGTCGCTATCCTTCCTGCCCTGGTTTCTGACGCCTTCGATGTTCTTCAACATCATCCTGCCGCTAGCCGCAGCCGTATTATTCTTCCGTTACGCAATCAAGGTGATCCTTAGCCCCGGGCTTTCCGGCAGGCATTTCGCGGGCCTTTTCCTGGCCTTGGGCTGCGTCTTCCTGGTGGTGACCGGCTTCATAGACGAGACCTACCCCCAAAAGGCGTTCGAGTCCGTGCACAAGATAGTGGGCGAGCAGATACCCGACCACACCCTGGCCTGGAGGACGGGCGAGGTCTACACAGGCGACCAGCCCGCTCCAGGGGCATCCCCTGCCCTTACGCCCGGAGCCGAGTCCCTGGTTGCGCCCGATGCCGCGACCCCAGCCCCTGAGGCGGGGGCCGCTCCTCCCGAGGGCAGCCCTCCGGCAGCCAGCGATGCCCAGGCTCCCGCGGCTGCCGATGGCTCAGCTCCCGCAGCCGCCGATGGCTCAGCCCCCGCAGCTGCCGATGGCTCAGCTCCCGCAGCCAGCGATGCCCAGGCCCCGGCAGCCAGTGATGCCCAAGCCCAGGCCGATGGTTCCGCCCAAGCCCCGGCCGACGGCCAGGCACCTGCGGCCGCCGATGGCGGCGAGCAAGGTGCGGCCGAAGGCCAAGCCCAGGCCGAAGGCCCCGCCGATGGCGAGCAGGCCGTCACAGTGGCGGGATCCCCCGTCGCGGACGACGCGCCCGAGGGATCCCCCTCGGTATCCTCCCCGGGTGAGGGGGCAGGCGACGCGGCGGCCTTAGGCGGCGCCGCAGGCGCCGCCGCGGCCGAGACCCTCGTGGCGTCGGCAGAGCCAGGGGCGCAGCAGGCCGTGCCTTCCGCTCCCACCCAACCAGCGGATCGCCCCGCTCCAGCCGAGCAGGCGGCCCCCCCGGCGGATGATGGCTCTGGGGGCGGGGCCGCCCCGGCAGAGCCAGGGGCCCAGGATATCATCATAAACATGCCGCATATCCAGCCGGGCACCTCCCTGGGGCCCGACACCACCATCTACTTTGACAAGGAAGGGGCCCCGTCGCCCTTCTACTTCGACGACACGAAGGATCCATCGCTTCCCACCAGGCCCCCGCAGGACGGCCCGGAAGGGAGCTCCGGGTCGGTCTACTCGGATATGGCCATGGGCCCCACCCCGGGGCCCGGCGAGGTCCCTACGGTCGCAGCGGATGCCCCCTTGCCGAACGGCTCCACCGTGTCGGCCGGAGGTGAGGCTGTGCCAACCCCCGCCCCGGCGGACGCGCCTTCAGGGCCGCCCGGGGCGGACGCCACCCAGGCCGGCGGCACCCCGGAAGAGGACATCCAGCGCTACATCGCCCAAAACGAGGCCTACCAGCGGCAGATAGACGATCTCAACCAGCGGAACCAGTTCCTCTCGGAACAGCTGGTGACGACCAGGGACCAGCTGAGCAAGACCCAAGAGATGTTCCTGTCGCTCCAGGACAGGATCGTCCAGCTGGAGGGGGCGGCGGCATCCCAGGCTCCCGGCAAGAACTGATTGTCAGGGCCCGATAACGCATGTTAACCACCGTAGGCGATTTGGACAGGAGGCTGCGCCAGCGGGAGCTTGACGAGAAGCTTCTTGGGATGGGGAGGAAGTACCTGATAATGAGCGGCAAGGGTGGCGTGGGCAAGACCACCATCGCCGCCTCCCTCGCCTTGGCCAAGGCGAGGGAGGGCAAAAGGACCGGGATACTGGACATCGACTTCCACGGCCCCAACCTGCCAGGCGCCCTGTACATGGAAGGGAGGGTAAGGGCAGGGGACGACGGGAAGCTCATACCCACCGAATACCACCCGAATCTTTTCGTGCTGTCGCTGCAGCAGCTCCTGGGGAACCCGGACGAGGCCGTCCTGTGGCGGGGGCCCAGGAAGATGAGGGCCATCCTCCAGTTCCTTTCGGACACGGCCTGGCCCGGGCTCGACTACTTCTTCATAGACTCGCCCCCGGGGACCGGGGACGAGGCGCTGACTGTCGCCCGCAACGTCCCGGGGCTCCAGGCCATATTGGTTACCACCGGGCACAGCCTCTCCCTTTCCGACGCTGCCAAGGCGGTGGGTTTTCTCCGCTCAACCGGGGTTGGCATATTCGGCGTGGTTGACAGCCTTGGGTTCATGGTCTGCCCCAACTGCGGCGAGGATCTGGTAATCCACCGCAAGGAGGGGGTGGAGGCATTCGCCGCAAGGGAGAATATCCCTTTGCTTGCAAGGCTCCCCTTGGACGTGGATGCCCAGAAGCGCTCCGAGAACATGGGAAAGCCAATGCTCGAGGCGGCTCCCGCGAGCCGTTTCAGCCAAGAGATAATCAAGCTAGCGGAAAAACTGTGACGTACCCTCCCTTTGCATGGGTAAAGTGACCGATGCCCCGTGGGTAGGGAGACCCAAAAGCGCCGTTTACGGGCATTGGCGGGACGCATGAATGGGATGGGTGTTTCCAAGCTAAAAACGACTACGGTCGCACTTCCGGGCTATTGAACTTTAGGCCTTGGCTTAGGGCTATTGACCAACAAAATATCGCTCAAAAGGACTGTTGGGCTTAATGCGGCCCTAACGAGCCAACGACATGGGTTCTTGCAGGAAACCGAGCCAAAGGCCTTACGATTGTACGAGCCAGGATCCGTTGACCCAATGTCGTAGCATACAAAACAAGGTGGATATTAATGAGAGTATTTTTTGCAACCATTGCCATTTTGGCCATAACAGCCGTTGCCCTTTATGCCCAAGGGCCGGGGGAAATCTGGAGTTCACAGGGCTCTAAAGGGTTCCAACAAATATCATTTACA
>JAITKK010000093.1 GCA_031278475.1 Deltaproteobacteria bacterium | reverse complement strand
TACTGCTGATTCTGGTTCTGCTGATTCTGCTGGTACTGCTGATTCTGGTTCTGCTGATTCTGCTGGTAAGGCTGATTCTGGTTCTGCTGATTCTGCTGGTTCTGCTGATTCTGCTGGTAAGGCTGATTCTGGTTCTGCTGATCCTGCTGGTAAGGCTGATTCTGGTTCTGCTGATTCTGCTGGTACTGCTGATTCTGGTTCTGCTGATTCTGCTGGTACTGCTGATTCTGTTGGTGCTGACCGTTCTGAGGCGCAGGAGGCCCACCGTAATTCCGGTCAGTATTTGCAATCGGACTCAGAACCTGCCCGCAACTTTGGCAGCTTTGAGCATCTTCACTATTGGCATATCCGCAACTCGGACAATTCATATTTTTTCCTTTCTGCTGAAAGCTAAAAAATAAAGTCAGCTTCTGCCATTATTCCTGCTTAAGCCAGGCTGACAATTTGGTTTCCTGGGACTGGATACTCTGGTATAACCTTATGAAAGAGGCTGTCAGAAAGGTTTGAATACGTTTCATAGGTTGCATTTCACAAGCTGTTGCCAAAACTTCCGGTTAATATAAGGCCTGTTATTTCGCCTTCTTGTTCTGTTTTTAGGCAACCTGTCCTTTTTCCGCTTCTCCCGGCCTCATTTCAGACCGTCTTTCAATCAGTAAAGATAAAGCCACAAAGATAAAGCCATAAAGATAATGCCATAAAGATAAAGCCGATCCGGCCGTGTTTATTTGGAATATCTTTCTCCGGATAAGGACTTGCAGGATATTCAACCCGGGAAATCCAGCTGATTATCCGCAGGCATCGGTAACACTGCCTGCCGGCCTTTTTCCGCCGCGTCTTCTGACCTGCTTAGTAATCTTGTGCAGGACAATAAATCTGTTGAGGGGAGACTAAACAAAGATAACGATCGGAGCCGCGGTACAGAAAAGGCATCATCAAAGATGCCGCCTGTTTCACGGCGTACCAATATAAGTATAAAATTCACCAAGGCAAACACAAGATAACCGTAAGTGGCGGTGATAAATAAGACTGCCAATACTCCCTAGAAGTAGAATTGTACATTATATGCTCAATTTAGATAAAAAATTATCGATTATCCGATTTTCATTCAATATTCTGAATTCGTAAATAAATCCATCTAAATAAATTAGGAAGATTACATTTTTTATTGTATGGATAGTAAAAAAATCATACATAAATTTTGTCTTGGTAACTTACCACCGTACCCCTAGTTTTTTTATTTAAACGAACACTTGATAATATCTGATAAGCTGTTTTTTTGTCAATGTTTTTTTCTGCGCAGTTATTTCAGGCAAACTCAAAACTGTGTATAAGCTAGCTTGAAAGCGTAAATTCAAAATGTCAGATGTAAGGGGTTTTTATTGACAAATTGTTAGATTTTTTTGTCTATCGTTACCTCAAAATGCGTTCCAAGTATTGGGAGATTTAACCCAAGCTTGTTTTCCTACCGCATATATTCAGCAAATTGCTGAGACATCTGTCTAATCACGTATCCCACTTGTGTTTCCGACTATTCTCCGAGGGAGGGATTGCTTGTTTGCCCGCAAGTGATAGGCAGAGTTAGCACAGCCATTTCAATTGGTCGGTAAAAAAGTAGGGCCCTGTTCTTTGACTTCCTTCTATAAAACGAAATACAAAAACATCCAATTAGCACTCTGGTTTTTTGCCTCAGATGGCCCATCATGTGTTCCCAAGAACCAACGTTGGACTAGGAAAGCAAAACATGGGCCAATGGGAGGGTCCCCGCTTTCTTTTGCTAACCAGGGCTTCCTGTCTGTAGCCTCCAACCATAAAGTATGCACGCCATCCATCCCGCATCCAAAAAACAAGGGGCCTTCCAGGAACTTTTCCGGGAAGGCCCCTTGCGGAGGGTTTTGAAGCTTCTTGTCTGTTTCTTGTTTGCCTTGGATTTGCTTCCTATGGATAGCGCCAGAGGGGGCTATTGCAGGGAGGCCCTGTCGCCTGACCTGGACTGGTCCACGTGCAGCTCAACCCGGCGGTTCCTGGCCCTGCCGCTGGAGGTGCGGTTGTCGGCTATGGGCTGGGTCTCGCCCTCGGAGCTAGTCTGGAGCCGGCCGGTGTCCACGCCGTACCTCCCGAGCGCGTCCCGCACTGCCATGGCGCGCCTTAGCCCCAGGTCGTAGTTGTAGGAGTCTGACCCTATGTAGTCCGTGTGGCCAACGAGGTAGACGGGGATATCCGGGTTCTCCGTAAGTATCCTCGCGGTCTGCTCTATGTAGGGCAGGAACTCCCTCTTTATCACGGCCCTGTTGAAGTCGAAGAAGGCGGCGTAGGCCACTATCCAGCAGCCCCGCTCGTCGACTGGCGCGCCCAGCGGGGTGCCCGGGCACAGGTCTAGCGAGTCGGGCACGCCGTCGCCGTCGGAGTCGGGCTCCTCGACAACCTTGCAGGTGCGGCCGTCAAGCAGGCGGAGCATGTCGGTCTGGCCGGCCATGAGGGCCCAGTCCTTGGGGGTGCGGTTTTTGAAGTCCCTCGCCTGGCAGTTGGCCCCGTTGTTGAGCAGCTGCTTGGCCAGGCTGTGGCGGCCCGCCCAGGCCGCCCAATGGAGTGCGGTCGCGCCGTACTCGTCCGTGGCGTTTACCCTGGCGCCCGCCCTCAAAAGCAGGTTCATGGCCGCCTCGTTGTTGAGGTAGGTCGCCCAGGTGAGTATGGGCCAGCCGCCCGTGTTGAAGGGCTGCTTGAATATCGGGAGCGTGCTGGCGAAGACCTGGTTCGGTTTCAGGCCTACCCGCGCGAGCGTCACGTTGGGGTCGGCCTTCTGGTCGCGGAGGGCGGCCATGGAGGCGATGTTGTTGTCGGCGAGCGCCAGGAAGAGCCCCCGCTCGGCCGTGAGCTGGCGGGCCTGGTCCCCCGCGGGGTCGTACTGGGCCGAGGCCACTGCGGCCAGCCCCAATAGGGCGGCCATGGAAAGGATTGCCGCGGCGGCCGCGGATACTCTGGGCATCGTTTTACCCCCGGTTTTCGGGAAGGGAAGCCCCCGGGCCCGGGGCCTTCGGCCCCGGGCAGGAGGGCAAACCCCGCCCCTGTGCTGTTACTTGTACTCCACCACCAGGACCGGCTCCCGCCTCAGGACGCTCACCGTGGCGAGCTCACCCTCGCTGCGGCCGCAGGGCAGCGAGACGTCTATGGAGGTGTCGTTGCGCTGCTCGTTGATGGCCCGGGCCGCGAAGTCGGTCACGTCCACGACCACCCAGCCGGCGTGCGGCAGGCGCCTGAAGGCGGGCGTTATCCTGGAGGCCCCGAGGCTCATGTAGATGTCGCCGTCGTTGAGCTTGCCCCTGACGTCGGCCGACTTGGTCAGGAAGGCCGCGTTGTCCTCGGCGTAGAAGGCGAAGACGGCCTTCTGCACCCTGGCCAGGGCCGGGTAGACGGAGAAGTCGAAGCTGGAGTGGATGGTCGCCGCGTGCCCCGGCATGCCCGAGTAGCTGCAGTCCGCGGCGTCGGGCACCAGGTTGGAGCAGCCGAGGACCACCTTCTGCAGGTTCCTCTGTGTGTACGCGGTCACGGGCGCCTCCACCCAGGCGGAGATGTCGAAGGGGTCCAGGCTCTTGACGCAGGATCTGGAGTCGGTCTTGGAGAAGCTCCTCCTGTCCAGCCTGGAGATGGAGGTGTAGCCCCTCCCGTCGCAGAGCGGGTACTTGTCGAGCCTCGCGAGGCTCCTTGCGGTGGGGTTGCAGGACGGCAGCGCCGCGCCCATCGCGATGAAGGCGATCACGGCTACCGTAAGCGTAAGCAGCTTGGCTTTCATGTTTTACCTGGGCGGGGGCCCCCCGCCGCGTCCCCTAGGGCCGCGGGGGGCCCCGGCTTGTGTGTGGGGTCCCGCTTGTTACTTGCCCGGCGAGACGTAGGTGTCGGGCGGCTCGGTGTAGGGGGAGTCAAGGCGGCGTTCCGGGCCGGGATCGGTCGGCACGAAGGCGAAGATCCTGTCGGATATCTGGATGGCGTCCTCGGAGTAGGTAATCTTCCCCACGTAGCTGACCCTGCCGATGTCCTGGCCGTGCTTGTCCGCCGTGCTGCGCTTGGCCCGGCTGGAGGTGAGGCCGCTGGTGGGCGCCAGCCCCTCCACCCGGCTGACGATGTTGAGCTTGCCCCTGTACTTGAACACCTGCCCGATGGTCGCCGAATAGTCGGGGCGGTTTATGTTGGGGCCTTGGACGAAGTCCTCCATCCCGTAGATGGGGAAGACGTTGAAATATGGGTCGAAGTCCTCGTAGGTCTCGGAGTCCAGTATGGAGGCGAGATCCTGGGTGAAGCGAACCACCACCTGGTCGCCGGTGGAGAGCAGGAGCCTTCCCATCTTGGTGCGGTTGTAGGTGTCGTTGTCAATGGGGAAGCCGCGCTCGCTGGAGGCGATTATCTCGCCCACCTCGTGGACCTCGTAGAGCCTGTCTATAAGCCTCGTGCTCTCGGTCTCGAGGATCTCGCCCGAGGAGGGGTCCACGTCCTTGTAGGTCTCGAGCCTCTTCACGTGGATCCTGGTGATGCCCGTGCCTCCCTGGCCCCTGGGGTCGGCCACGAAGGAGAAGTACTCCGGAAAGGAGGTGTTGAGGAGCCGCTCCTTGTGGTAGAGATCCTCCTGCAGCGGGCGGTATGTCCCGGGAAGGGGGCTCTCCGGCTTGGGCGGGACCTCCACCGGCTTGTTGAGCGCAAGGGTGGACTCCGGGAAGATGTAGATGGTGTCCCCGGGCGTGAGCCTCCTGGGGTTGGCCACCAAGGCCTTGTTGGCGTTCCACAGCTTGGGCCCGAGGGAGCTCTTGCCGTAGAACCTGCGGGCTATGCTGTTAATCGTGTCGCCCTTCTGCACCACGTAGGTCTGGGTCGGTCCGCTGGGGCCGGTCTGGGCCTGGGCATCCTCCCCTGGGACCGAGAGCGTCCCCAGGGCGATGGCCATTGCGAGGCAGAGGGTCAGGAAAATTCGGGTATGTGGCATGGCATCACCCGCCCCGCGCCTTTGCTGCCCCCCCGGGGGGCCCGCCGCGGGCGGCCTCCTTCCGTCAGTTGATGGCCCGGGAATCGCTCCCCCCAGCCCGAGGGCGGGGCCCTCGCGGGCGGCCTACTGTTATTTTCGGCAAAATCCGTCTAAAACTTCAAAATTTGCCAAATTAGCGTATAATTAAGAGCAGTTTGCGGAATAGGTGGCACAATGTAAGGTGACAAAATACCACTTGGCCCGCTGATACCACAACATAGGCAGGACCAAGGCCCGGATGACGCTATCCATGGGCAAAAAGTGTTTTTTGTCAGCTTTTTCTAACAAAACGCATTAACTAATAGGAAGTAAGCACTAATTAGTAAATGTATTGGAACTAAATTGCAACATATGATACCGTTCGCAAGTTCTTCTGTCAAGACAAAAACCATTTTTTAAAATTTTTCTTCATTGTCCGCTTATAGTGGATAATTTTACCAAGGCTACAAGATGTCCGCATCATTCGGCTTTTTCAAGATATCTTGCGCGGACCGCGCCTTGATCACGGTCGCCCCAACAGGCAAAAAAAATACGCGCGCGATAACCCGCGCAACGCGTTTCCCCTTTGCCAGGGGCCCTTTGCGGGCCTGATTGCCGAAGATCAAAACCCGGAAAATGCCGGCTTTGCCAGGCCCCCATGGCCTTGATCATTAGCATTGATCATTTGGCATTGGACATTGGCATTGGACCTTGGCATTGGACATTGGCATTGGACCTTGCAAGTTTCCCTGGGCTAGGGACATCCTTGCGGCAGGGGCCCGTTGGCCTTATGGGGCCGCTAAGAATTCGGGCTTTTGGGGATTGCGCACAAGTCCCTTTTTTAGTTTGAATTCAGGATTATTAAGGTTTATAAATGGCTATTGTAGGTAAGCAAGGAAGCGGCATGTGGGGCGAGCCCGGGGACGGGCCGGCCTCTTGGCCGATGCGATTGCCAAGGCCCCGGCGATTGCGGTTCCCGCAACCAGGGCCCCGGCGATTGCGGTTCCCGCAACCAAGGACTAAAATCTCCGCCATGGCGGCGGGGGCGCCCAGGCGCCCCGCCCGCCCGGGGCCCCGGGGAAAGGACCCATGGGACATATAGGCATATCCGGGGGGTTCCTCCCCGCCTTCGAGAAGGCCGAAAGGAAGGTCGCGGTGGTGGGCGCCGGCGCCTGGGGCACCACCCTCGCGCTCCACGCCAGCCGCCAAGGGCTGCGGCCGGTGATTTGGGCCAGGCGGGACTCCGTGGCCCGGGAGATAAACGAGACCTGCGGCAACCCCTCCTTCCTCCCGGGGGTGACGCTCCCCAGGGGCGTAAAGGCCACCTCCGACCCGGTGGAGGCGATGTCCGGCGCGGCCCTGGTGCTCTGGGTGGTGCCCAGCCACGGGCTGCGGGAGGTCGCGAGGCACCTGTTGCCGCACCTTTCGCCAGGGGCGGTCCAGATAAGCGCCTCCCAGGGCATAGAGAACGACTCCTTCCTCACCATGACAAGGATTCTCGCGCAGGAGTCGCCCAAGGGCCTGCCAACCGCCATCGGGGCCCTGTCCGGCCCTAGCTTCGCGAGCGAGGTGGCCCAGGGGCTGCCCACGGCCCTCACCCTCGGCATGGAGGACAGCCGCCTCGCGAAAGAGGTCCAGGCCCTGCTTTCCGCCCCAACCTTCAGGATCTACACCACCCAGGACACCCTCGGCGTGGAGCTGGGGGGCGCGCTCAAGAACGTCTACGCCATAGCCGCGGGCATCTGCGACGGGCTGTGCCTGGGGCTTAACGCGAGGGCGGCCTTCCTCACCAGGGCCCTTGCCGAGATGACAAGGCTCGCGAGGGTTATGGGGGCGGAGCCGCTCACCCTCTCCGGATTGTCGGGCATGGGCGACCTGATACTCACCGCGACCGGTGGGCTGTCCCGCAACCGCCAGGTGGGGCTGCGCCTGGGCCAGGGCGAGAGCCTGGGGCTGATACTCGCGGGCCGCAGGGATGTGGCCGAAGGCGTGCTCAACACGAAGTCCGTCTGGGGCATGGCCCAGCACCTGGGCGTGAAGATGCCCACCTGCCGCGAGGTCTACCGGGTGCTCTACGAGGGCAAGCCCCTGAGGCAGGGCATGGTGGATCTCCTGACCCGCCGTCTGAAGGAAGAGATCCAGGACGACGCCGCCGGGGCCGCCCCGTGAAGGGCGGACCCGGCGGCCCGTTCCGCTTGGGCGTGATGGGGGGCGCCTTCAACCCGGTGCACCTGGGGCACCTGCGCGCCGCGGAGGAGATAGCGTGGCGCTACAATCTGAGCAAGGTCTTCTTCATGCCGTCGGCCTTGCCGCCCCACAAGGGCGAGGAGGAGATGGCCGCCTTCCAGGACCGCTTCCGCATGGTGGAGATGGCCATAAGGGGCAGGGTGGGCTTCGAGGCGTCGGACCTTGAGGCGAGGCTATCCACCCCCAGCTACACCATAAACACCCTGCGGGTGCTCCACGCCGGGCTCCAGGACCAGGAGGAGCTCTTCTTCCTCGTGGGTTTCGACTCTTTCAGGAACATAAGCCAATGGAAGAGGTACAAGGACCTTTTCCAGCTGGCAAGCTTCGTGGTCAACATCCGCCCGGATACCCCAGGCTCCAAGAGGCTCCTGGGAACCGTGCTGGAGGGCTGCTTCGGCGAAAGGCCGCACTGGAGCTCGCACGAGGAGGCCTATTTCCTTACAGGCCTTAAGCCCATATACTTCTTCGAGAGCTCCAGGCTCGCCATTTCGTCCACGGATCTCCGCCAGCGCCTGGCCGCCGGCGAGTCCATACGCTACCTGGTGCCCGACCAGGTCCTGGACTACCTGCTCGGGCATGCCCTTTACTCGAAGGCGCAAGGCTGAGCCGGGGGATCATTGACCATGGCGGCCATTGCGGCCATAGCTAACACAACGGACACAACCGACACTACGGACATACCAAACAAAGGAACGAAAACCAACGAGGTGTAGATGCCAAAAGACCCTGCCCTTGGAGATGAAGCGCCCCGGAAGACCAGGGCAACCGAAAGCGTGAAGACAACAAGGCCGCCCGCGGCCAAGGCCGCGAAGCCGGCCAAGGCCGCCAAGGCGGCCAAGCCGAAACCCGCGGCCCCCAAAGCGAAAGCGGCTAAGGCAGCTGCCAAACCCGCGGCCCCCAAGGCGAAACCGGCAAAGGCCGCGTTCAAGCCCAAGGCCCCCGCAAAGCCCAAGGCCCCCGCCAGGCCCAAAGCGGCCGCCAAACCCAAGCAGGCCCCCAAGCCCAAGCCCGGTGTCAAGGTACCCAAGGCCTCTGAGACCAAGGCCCTGAAGCTCGCGATGGCAAAGCCGGGCGGCAGGGCCCCCAGGACCACCCGCAGGAAGGGTTCCCCCGGGAGCCTGGAGCTCGCGGCCCTGGTCGCCAGGGCCGCCTTGGAGCACAAGGTGGGCTCGCCCGTGCTGATCAACCTCACCGGCATCTCCCAGGTGACCGACTTCTTTTACATAGCCAGCCTCGAAAACGCCCGGCAGCTCAGGGCCGTGGCCGACAAGATCATGCTGCGGGTGAAGGAGGCCGGGGGCAGGCCCCTGGGCGTGGAGGGGCTCTCGGCGCAGGACGTGCGCTGGGCCCTCATTGACCTGGGCGACGTGATGGTGCACCTGTTCCAGGAGGATGCGAGGGAGCTGTACGACCTGGAGGGGCTCTGGGCCGACGCGCCCAGGGTGGATGTCGCGACCCTTTGGCCCAGGAAGGGCAGGGCAAAGGCCTAGCTAATCCAAGGGTCAAGGGCCTAAGGCCTCAAAGCCCCCCAAAGCCCAAGCCCCGAAGCCAAGCGCCCAAGGCCCCTATGCCGCTTGGGCAAGGCCCCCACTGGAACCGGGCTCGCAAAAGGCCCTTTGGGCCCTTGCAAAGCTTATTCATTGGCGTATCGGCCCCACGGGGCCCCCGCGGCCTTGCGCCTTGCGGGGCAAAGGGGCATTGGCCGCGTGGAATGTATGTCTTGAATCACAAATGGCATTTGTGCTAACATCTCCATGCCGTTATGTCCTCGGCACGGGCCCCGCCCCACGGCGGCCGCCCACCAGGACGAGCAGGGCCTCTTTTTTTTGGGGCCCAGGGCCGAAAACCAGATGTCGTCAGTCAAAAAAGTCGAAGAGAAGCCGGCCGCGGGAGAGCTGGCCGAGGAGATGGCGGCTTTCCGCAGCTACCTGAAGGCCAAGGGCTTCAGGGTGACACGGGAGCGCGAGGCCATCGCCGAGGCCATCCTCCGCAACCACGAGCACTTCGACGTAGACGAGCTCTTCATGGCCCTGCGTTCCAAGAAGCCCATCTCCAAGGCGTCCATATACCGCGCCATCCCGCTCATGATAGAGTCCGGGATCCTTGCGGAGGTCTACCTTGAGGACGGGCACATGCACTACGAGAAGGTCTACGGGCGGGAGCACCACAGCCACCTCCGCTGCCTCAACTGCCGCAGGATCTTCGAGTTCTCGGCGCCGGAGCTCGCCCAGGTGGAGAAGAGGATAGCCCGTCAGGAAGGTTTCAAGAGCCTTGGCCACAAGTTCGAGATCTGGGGCCTTTGCTCTCACTGCCAGGTCGAGAAGGACTGACCGGCCGGATCCACCGCCGCAGGGCGGATTATTCGCAGTATGGAGTATCCCATGCACCCGTTGACAGCGTCAAACCCAGCAGGGCGGCCCAGAGCCCAGTTCCATAAGCTAGCGTCGCTACTCCTTGCCCTTGCCATGGGGCTCGCCCTGGCATCCCAGGCGGCGCCCTCCCATGCCGCGGCGGGGGAGACGCAGCCCCAGTCCGAGAACAACTTCAAGATCTTCGAATCCTTCAAGATACTCGCGAAGGTCTTCTACGAGGTGAACTCCAGGTTCGTGGAGGAGCCGAACAACACGACCTTGCTCCACGGCGCGGTGAGGGGCATGCTCTCGAGCCTCGATCCGCACTCCTCCTTCTTCACCGCCGACGAGATGGTGGAGCTCAAGCAGGAGAACTCAGGGGCCTTCACGGGCGTTGGGGTCGAGATCACCATGAAGGACAACCTGATAACCGTGGTGTCGCCCATAGAGGACACCCCGGCCTTCAGGGCGGGGATCGTCTCGGGCGACAAGATAATAGCCATCAACGGCAAGTCCACCACGGACATGACCCTGATGGAGGCGGTGCGCATCATCCGGGGGCCCGTGGGCACCCAGGTGACCTTCCTGATCCTGCGGCAAGGGGTCAAGGAGCCCTTCCAGGTGACCGTCATCCGCAGCAAGATCCCCCTCATATCGGTCAAACACCAGGAGATGGGCGACGGCATCGCCTGGATCCATATCCGCAACTTCCAGGGCGGCACCATCAACGAGCTGGAGCAGGCCGTGAACTCCCTGCGGCGCAAGCAGTCCATGTCCGGGATCATCCTTGACCTAAGGAACGACCCGGGCGGGCTCCTCGATCAATCCATCATGGTGTCCGGGGCCTTCCTGGGGCACGTGCCCGTTGTCGAGACCAAGGGCCGCCGCCAGGACCAGGACGTGGTGTACCGCTCCGAGCGTTCCGCCATAGTCCCCTTCGACGTCCCCATGGTGGTCTTGGTGAACGAGGGCTCCGCGTCCGCCTCCGAGATAGTGGCCGGGGCGCTCCAGGACTACGGCAGGGCGCTCATCCTTGGCACCCAGACCTTCGGCAAGGGCTCGGTGCAGTCCATAGTGCCGCTCCCGGACGGGTCCGGCATGCGCATAACCACGGCTAGGTTCTACACGCCCACTGGCCGCTCCATCCAGCTTGACGGCATAGTGCCCGATGTGGTAGTGAAGAACCCTCTCCCGCCCAACTTCCAGATGCCCAGGGAGGCGGATCTGGAGGGGCACCTTGACGCCGAGGACTACCAGTCCAAGAAGCGCTCCGGCTCGGCTGCCAAGCCCAAGCCCAAGAAGCCAGGCGATCCCCCGGCCGAGGAGCCCGCCGAGGATGGCGCGGAGCCCTACGTCGCCCCCGAAAAACCCTTCTCCCAGATGACCATGGCCGAGCGGCTGGAGGTGGACAAGCAGCTGGCCGCCGCCTTCAACATGCTGAAGAACGGCGAGGTCAAGAACAAGTACTCGGGCGACACCCAGCTTGGGTCGTCCCCCTTGGCCAAGGGCGAGGTGCCCTCGGAGGAGACATCCTCTTCCGGCATCCTTTAGGCGCCTTCCGGCATCCTTTAGGCCCCACCCTAAAAAGGCCGCGTCTTACCGGATTGCCCAAAGACGGGCGCGCGGTCGGGGTTGCCCGCGGTCCAGGTTGATGGCTTGCCCAAAAATGCACCCTATTGGATGGGATTTGGTTGAAATCGGCGTAGCCTGAGCATATCCGCGCGTTGCCATTCATGCGGCAATGTTATGCGGCACTGGGCGGCATTATGGCGTTTTTGCCCAAGGCTTTGCCCACCTGCGAGTCCGCGCCCCATCGTGGCCGGTGATTTTCCAAACGAGGCATCCAAGGGATCTTGGGATTATAGGATCATTGGATAATAGTATTGTAGATCATTGGATCATAGGATCGTCGGATCACAGGATCACAGGATCCTTTCCAAGATCTCAAAAATCCCCATGGCGCAAGGCGTTTGGGAGCATACGCAGCATCACGGGATAGATTTCCTAAACAAAAGGACAGCCGTTTTTTGCAAACCTCAAAGGCACAGAAGAGGCAGCGCATAATTCCGAATAGGGCCGCGGACGGGGGACCCTCCCCTTGGCGGCCGCACAAGCCGCAGGGCACGCCGCCCCTTACGGGGCGGCCTGTCCTTTTTTTCGTTCCAATGGGGGATGCCGGAATTCGCCAAAAGGGGACATTCCCTTTGGCCTGAGCGGTATCATGGCCAATTATGGCCTATCATGGCCTATCATGGCCTGTTTTGGCCAACCCATGGACATCGGGCAAAGCTTGAACGGACTTTGACGGCCCAAGGGATCCTCGGGGGCGAAAAAGCTCCCGCCGCCACGCCCTTAAGCGGGGCGACAATCCCTTGGCCCAAAACGACACAAGCCCCGGGCGCGGGGGATCCCGCGCAAGGCAGGGTCCCCAAAAGGGGCCGCCCGCCACAACCAAGGACAGACTTGGGAACACTGGACACACTGGAGACACGATGAGCTTATTCACGGACGACGGCTCCCCCGAGGGGAAGGCCGGACCCAAGGACGGTCCCACCGCCGCGGCGGACGGGCAGGCGCAGAACGCCGCCAACACGGGCGGCGCGGCGAAGCAAGGGCCCCAGGCCAAGGCGCAAGGCGCCCCTTGGCTCGGGAACGGCGAACCCAGGCCCGATCGCCCCAACTTCCTCACCCCCACCAGGTTCGCGGACCTGGACATCCCGCAGGCCCTCATAGACGGGCTGGATGTGGCCGGCTACTTCTGCGCGACCCCGGTCCAGGCGCAGGTGATACCAGAGGCCTTGAAGGGCAAGGACATCGCGGGCCAGGCCCAGACAGGCTCCGGGAAGACGGTCGCCTTCCTGGTACCGCTGATGGCAAGGCTCATGGCAAGGACCCCCTCGCCCCAGGGGTCGGGGCCCAGGGCGCTTGTCATATCCGCGACAAAGGACAACGCCGTCCGCATCGCGGCCGACGCGACGAAGCTCGCGTCGATCGCGGGGCTTAGGCATCTGCTCACCATATCGGGCGAGAGCATGGCCGACCAGGTGGCAAGGCTCGCGAACGGCCCCGAGATAGTGATAGGCACCCCCGGGAGGCTGGTGGAGCTCATAAACTCCAACTCGCTATCGCTTTCAGGCATAGAGGTCCTGGTGGTGGACGACGCGGACAAGATTATCGACATGGGCGTGATGCGCGAGATGAGGGTCATCCTGGGAGCGATGCCCCCCAGCCAGCACCGGCAGACCATGCTCTTTTCCAGCAAGCTCTCGAGCGACGTCCTGGACATGACCTACCAGTTCATGAACCTCCCGCAGTACATAACGGCCGAGCCCGACGACAGGGCCGACGTGCCCGTAGTCCAGGCGCTCTACCACGTGAGCCGCAGCGAGAAGCTGTCGCTCTTGCTGGGCATCCTGAAGAGGGAGCCCCACTCCAGGGTCATCATCTTCTCGAACACCACCAGCGGCGTCAACTGGCTGACCAAGAGGCTCATAGGCCACGGCTACAAGGCGGAGGGGATAGCCGGCGAACTTTCCCCCCAGAGGCGGGCCAAGCTCGCCAGGGCCTTCAAGGACAAGCGCATGGACATACTTGTGGCGACGGATCAGGCGAGCCGCGGCATCCTTTTGGAGGACGTGTCCCACGTGGTCAACTACGACCTGCCCCAGGAGCCCGACAACTACCTAAACCGCATAGGAAGGGTCCAGGGCCCCAACGGCAAGGCGGTGACCTTCGCCTGCGAGGAGTACGTGAGCCATCTTGAGGGCATAGAGAACATACTGGGCCAGAAGATCCCCGTGGTCTTCGCGACCGACGAGCTGTTCGAGGATATTGGCAGCCCCCAGCCCAGGCGCGGGCAGGGGCCCTCCCATGGGAAACTGCCCCCCCAGGCGAGGAGACACCAGCCGAAAACGCCCTCCCAGGAGAAGGACCCGGCCGATTATTCGGAGCGCTTTGCGGGCACGCCCGAGGACGGCACGCCCGAGGACGGCTCGGCCGCGGACGGCCCGGCCGCGGACGCCTCGGCAAAGTACACGCTTTTCCCCTCCATCGATCCGATCCCGGAACAGCCCCAGCCAGAGTCCCTGGAGGGCTCGCGCAGGGACAGGTCGGGAAGGCGCCGCAGGGGGTCCGGGAGGGCGTCCCTTCCCCGCCCGGAACGCCCGCAGGGCGGGAACGGCAGGGCCGACCTGCCAAGGCCCCCAAGGGAGCCCGCGGGGGAGAGCATCAAGGATCTGTGGAAGGACGAGCTTTTGTCCAAAAGCTCGTCCTTCAGCTCCCGCCCGGGCGGGGTCTTCGGGTTGTCCCAGCGCTTCCCGGTGAGCCAGGCCAACCCGGACCAGCCCATGCCCTTGTCCTGGAAGCCCGGCGAGCTGGGCCCCGAGCTCCCGGAGGATCCCGCGTGGGCCCAGGACGGCGAGGCCGCCCATGACGGCGAGGAGGCCCAGGGCAGGGACAAGCGCCGCGGTTCCGACAGGCGCTGGAAGCGGGGCCGCCATCAGACAGTCGAGGAGCCCCCCAAGCTGGACCAGCAGGACATCGACCGCCTGGACGCCTGGGAGGAGGAGCTTGGCCGCCAGAGGGCCCAGGCAAGGGCCCCGCAGGAAGGCGGGGCCGAGCACGGCTTCGCGCCCGACCAGGCCTACCTGAAGGTGGCCTTCCAAGAGGGCGCCCATGGCAAGGACGCCGCCAAGGCGGACGCGCCCGGCGGGGACCAGGTGCCAGCGAAGCCCCAAAGGCTCAGGCTCGCGGCTAAGAAGGCCCCTACCCAAAAGCCAGCCGCGGGGAAGGCAGCCGTTCCCAAGCCCGCCAAGGCAAAGGCGGAGGCTCCCAAGCCGCCCGCCAAGCCAAAGGCCGGGAAGGCCCCGGCGGCAGCCAAGGCCCAGAAAGCTGCGGCGAAGGCCAAGGCCCCGGCCCCGGCCAAGGCCAAGGCCACGGCCAAGGCCACGGCCGCGAAGGCCAAGGCGGCGGCAGCGAAGGCCCAGCCTGCTGCCGCGAAGCCCAAGGCCCAGGCCAAGGCCCCGAAGCCCGCGGCAAAGCCCGTGGCAAAGCCCGTTGCAAAGCCCGTGGCAAAGCCCGTAGCGAAGCCCGCGGCCAAGCCCGCGGCCAAGGCCGCGGCCAAGGCCCCGGCAAAGGCCCCGGCAAAGCCGGCCCCCAAGACGACGGCAAAGCCCGCCGCAAAGCCCGCGGCAAGCGCCAAGCCGGCCGGGAAAACGGCAGCCAAGACCGCCGTGAAAGCCCCCGCCAAGGCGGCTTCCGGGACAGCCGCCAAGACGGAGGAGAAACTGGCTGAAAAAACGGCTTCCAAGTCCGCGAAACCCAAGGCGCAGGCCCCCGCCAAGGCGGCGAGGCCCGCGGGCAAAAAGCCCGCCCCAAAGGCCGGGAACGCCAAAACCAAGCCAAACTAGGCCTGCCGGCGGCAGGGGCCGCGGCAAGGGCCGCAGGCCCGCCCGCAAGGGCGGATCCCTTTTGTCCGGGAAGGGGGTGCGGCCAAGGCTCATGGCCATCCACGACGGGCTGCTCGCCCACTTCGGGCCAAGGGGCTGGTGGCCGGGCGAGAGCCCCTTCGAGGTGATGGTGGGGGCCGTGCTCACCCAGCACACCAGCTGGAAGAACGTGGAGAGGGCCATCTCCAACCTGAAGGCCTTGGGGCTGACGAGCCCCGAGGCCATAATGAAGGCAGGGGAGCCCGGGCTCCTCGGGGCCTTGAAACCCTCCGGGTACTACAACCTCAAGGCCAAAAGGCTAAGGGCCCTCTGCGCCATGGCCCTGTCCCACGGGAAGGGCGGCTTAAGGCCCAAGGTCCTGGAACTTCCCCTGGAAGAGCTCAGGGGGGCCCTTCTGGCGGTAAAGGGCGTGGGCCCCGAGACCGCCGACTCCATCGCGCTCTACGCCGCGGGCCACCCAAGTTTCGTGGTGGACGCGTACACGAGAAGGCTTCTCCTGCGCCACGGCCTCATGGAGGGGGATCCGCCTTACGAGGATATAAGGGCCTGGTTCATGGAAAAGCTCCCAAACGATGCGGCCCTGTTCAACGAGTTCCATGCGCTCATAGTGGCGGTCGGGCACCACTTCTGCGGGCCCATGGCCCCGCAGTGCGGGCTCTGCCCGCTGGGCTCCGATCCCCACCTCATCCTTTCCTAGGCCATCCCCCCCCATGCTATCCAAAAAGGCAGCCTTCCTGATCCTTGTGCTCACGGCCCTTCTCTGGAGCACGTCCGGCATGCTGATAAAGAGCATAGACTGGGACCCCTTCTCCATAGCGGCCGTCAGGGGGCTGGTGGCGGGGATTACCATACTCTTCCTGATCCCGAGACCAAGGATAAGGGACTTCGGCCCAGCCCACGGGCTCGCGGCCCTGTGCTACGCCTGCCTTTCCATAAGCTTCATAGCCGCCATGAAGCTAACGACGGTAGCCAACACCCTGGCCTTGCAGTTCACGGCCCCCATCTGGGTCGCGGTCCTCGCGCCCTTGGTCCTGAAGGAGCGCACGAGGGCGCTCGACTGGGCGTTCATGGCGGTGATGTTCGGGGGTGTGCTGCTCTTCTTCCAGGGGGGCCTTTCCAGGGAGGGTTTCTGGGGGAACATCCTCGCGCTGGTGAGCGGCTTCTTCTTCGGGGCCCAGGCCCTGTGCCTGAGGCGGGTGGGCCCGAATTCCCCGGCCATGGCCATAGTCGCGGGCAACATGCTGACATTCGCCGCCTGCGCGGGCTTTATGACGCTCCCGCTCCCGGACGCCAAGGGGCTTCTCATGCTCCTTGCCCTGGGCGTCTTCCAGATGGGGCTTTCCTACTTCCTCTACACCATAGCCGTGCCCTACGTGAGCTCCCTGGAGCTTGTGGTCATAACCATGGTGGAGCCGGTGCTCAGCCCGCTCTGGGCCTTCCTGGTGGTGGGCGAGCGGCCCTCGGGGCACGCGGTGCTGGGGGGCCTGGTGGTCTTGGGGTCCGTCCTCGTGTGGAGCGTCCTGAAGCTCAGGTCCGAAGGGGCCGCCCCTGGGGGCGCCGCCTGAGGTTTTTCCCCCCACAACCGGCGCCAAGGGCCACTGGGATTTGGCGGCCCAAGGCCCGCCCTTGGGGCTCCCCCCCGTTGACTAATCAAAATTCGGCATTATCATTAATATGGGGCCGGCCGCTTGCGGCCGGCCGGATCCCAAGCATGCGTTTTTTTAGGTGCATATGAGCCTGGACCCATACAAGACCCTGTCGGTTGACAAGAACGCCGACCTGGATAGCATAAAGAAGGCCTACCGCAAGCTGGCCCTGAAGTACCATCCGGACAAGAACCCCGGCGACAAGTCCGCCGAGGAGAAGTTCAAGGATGTCTCGGCCGCCTACGACATCCTCTCCGACCCGGAGAAGAGGTCGGCCTACGACAACCTCGGGAGCGAGCAGTTCTACACGAGGGGCACGGACGGCAGGGGCTACCAGGCCCCGGACTTCTCCCAGGGCTTCCCGCAGTTCGACGACCTCAACGATTTCCTGAACCAGATATTCGGCGGCGGCTCATTCGGCGGGGCCAGCTACGGCGGCGGCGCGAGCTACGGCGGCGGCTCCCAGAAGCGGGGCCGCAAGCGCGGCCCCAGCCCCAGGAAGGGCCGCGACATAGAGTCCCCCATAAGGCTCCCCTTCCTGGACGCGGCCAGGGGCACCAAGGTGAACGTCACCTACAACACCCCTTCCCCGTGCCCCACCTGCGGGGGCTCCGGGACCGTCACCTACGGGACGGGGCTAAGAGGCTGCCCTGAATGCGGGGGCTCCGGGAAGGTCCTGAAGGGCAACCAGATCACGGTAAGCGTACCCCAGGGCGCGACCGACGGGCAGAGGCTGCGCATCAAGGGCAAGGGCGAGCCCGGCGAGTTCGGCGGCGAGGCGGGCGACATCATACTGGTCGTGAGCATCCTCCCGGACAAAAACTTCAAGCGGGACGGGCTCAACCTGCTTCTGGAAAAGAAGGTCGGGCTCTACACGCTCTTGTTGGGCGGGAAGACCGAGGTGCCGACCCTCACGGGGAGGACCAGCCTGAACGTCCCCAAGGGCACCCAGAACGGGGCCAAGCTCAGGCTCAAGGGCCTCGGCGTCGTCCCCTCCAAGGGAAAGCCGGGCGACATGATAGTGACCCTGAGGGTGGTGCTCCCGGTGCGGATCTCAGGCGAGGCCGAAGAGGAGGTCGCGAAGCTCAGAAACCTCGCGCCCGTTGAGGAGAGTGCCCTGGATGCCTAAGGACCAGAAAAGCGGGAAGGCCCCGAGGGCCGAGGCCAAAGAGCGCGAGAAGGACACGGACAAGGCCCCGGAGGCGGCCAGGCACAGGAGGGACGCCCACAGCCACTCCACAAGGCTTGCCGGGCTGCTTAAGAGCTTTTCCCGAGACGACAGGCTTCTGATACTCATAACGGCGGACCCCGACTCCATCGCAAGCGCCGCGGCCCTCAAGAGGATCCTCTGGCGCAAGGTGGCGCACGTCTACGTCGCCAGCACCAACGAGGTGAGAAGGCCCGACAACCTCAGGCTCATCGAGGCCCTGGGCCTGAAGCTCCCGCTTGTCACCCAACTGGATCTCTCCGAGTTCACCAAGTTCGCGATAGTCGACTCCCAGCCCAGCCACAACCCCCTCTTCGAGCAGGTGGCGTTCTCGGCCATAATAGACCACCACCCCGTCTGCACAAGCGAGCCCCAGGAGGGCCATGCCCACGTCTTCATGGACATCCGCCCGGAATGGGGGGCGACGGCCAGCATCATGGTCAACTACCTGAGGGCCGCCCACATAAAGCCCAACAAGATTTTGGCGACCGCGCTCTTCTATGCGATAAAGACCGACACCCAGAATTTCGTGCGCCAGGGGGAGCTGGAGGACATCGAGGCCTTCCGTTGGCTCTTCCCGCTCATCCACCAGCCGCTCCTCACCGAGATCGAGATGGCCCCGATCGACCGCGGGTCATTCGACGTGGTAAAGAGGTCGCTTGCCCAGACCACCATCAGGAAACAATACGCGTTCGTCTTCGTGGAGGACCTGGACCACCCGGACACCTTGGTCATAATCGCGGACTTCGTGATGCTGGTCCAGGGCGTGAACCGGGCCGTGATATCCGGGGTGTTCGACAACCGCCTGATAATAGTCCTGCGCTCGGCGGGTCTCAGGGCGAATCTGGGAAAGCTCGCGTTCGACGCCTTCGGGGACTACGGCTCCGCGGGCGGCCACAAGAACATGGCGAGGGCCGAGCTGAGCCTGGACTCGCTCCCGGCGACCGTTTCCCGCACGCCCGCGGCCCTCTCCCGCTTCATCCTCAAAAGGCTCAAGGACAACCTGCCCGGGAAGCGCCATCCGGAAAAAGCCCCCGAGGAATAGCGAGAATAGCGAGATTGGCGGGATTGGCGGGATTGGCGGCCACCTCCCAAAAAACCGCAGGCGGGCCTTCCGGGAAGGCCCGGCTATTTTTAGCGCATGAAAATTCCCTTGATAAATTAAAAACCCCTAATTCCCCGCAATAATTCCGGGCCAGGGGCATATCCTGTTCACAGGCGCAAAGGCATGCCTTGGCCTTGGGGCGAAACCTGCGTCTATGAACGGCGTGGGATCCGTGATATCCTAAGTTTCAAGCGGGTGAGCGGGGCAATCGGGGCAATAGATGCTAGCGATGCGGGCGATTCGATCAGTTGCCGACGGAGCCATACGGAGCCATGCGTTTGCCCTTTCTTTTTTCCGCATAATTTTGTAAAATTATATGTAATTTTAGGAAGGATTCGGAAAAGTCGGCAAATATTCGGAAAACTTCCCCCGATGTTTGATGCAAAAAGGGGAGCACCTTTTGCGAAAAGGAAAAAAAGCATAACAAAGAAGCCAAAAACGAATAACAAAGGAAAAGCAAAAAAACGAAAAGGCCCCAAGATTTAAGCAGAAAGGCAAAAACCTAACAGTAATACCCAACAGGAATGCCCAACAGGAATACCCAATTAGTAATGCCTAATAGGAATGCCAAAAAGGAAAAACCATAACATAAGGAGCTAAAAGCGATTAAAGGGAAATGAAAAAGCAAAAAGCGAAAAAACACTCACGGAAGGGAAAAGACACACCATAACTTTTCGCAAAAAAGGGATAAGCAAGGCCACGGGAAAGTTTCCCGATGCTTTCCGAATCCCTTGAGCGGGAAAAATAACAGGAGCCCAGGCGCATGGACAAGGATAGCCCCTTTGTTCTCTACCACAACGGGAAAATCTACACGGCGGACAAATCCGACAGCGTTCACGATGCCATGGCCGTAAAGGACGGCCGCGTCTTGGCGGTGGGAACGGACGAAGCGGTCACTGGGCTTTGCGGGGGCGCCGCCGAGCGCAAGGATCTGGGTGGCAACACGGTGATACCCGGCTTGGTCGACGCCCACCTCCATCCCTTCTGGGGAGGGGTTACGCTCACCGGCAGATCGCTTGGCTACAGGGAGCTCCCCGTCCCCAAGATACTTGCGCGGCTGAGGGGTTTCTTGGAGGAGGAGGCCCAGCTGTGCTCATGGGACCAGTGGCTCCTGGTCACCTGCTGGTACCGCTCGGTGGGGGACGACCCAACGAGGGATCTCCTGGACTCCCTTCCCACCAAGCGGCCAATCGTCATCTTCTCGGACGACTGCCACTTCGCGGCCCTTAACAGCGCGGCCATGGGGAGGCTATCCATCTCCAAGGGGGGGACAGAGCCCAAGGACGGCTGGATACGCCTGGATCCCCAAAAGGAGCTTAACGGCATCCTGGAGGATGGCCCCGCAATGAGGGCCTTCGACCAGGTCATGAGGTTGCTGGGCAGGGCCGACCACTACGGCTTCATGAGGAACGCCTTCCGCGCCTTGGCGGCCCAGGGGGTCACCACCATAATGGACGCGAGGGGCACCAGGGAGTACCTGGAGCTCGCGAGCTCGCTCGAGGGCTCCGGCGAGCTCCCCTTGCGCTACGTCTGCGCGGTTGAGCCCCGCGGCAACGGCTACAGGGGCCCGGGGGACGCCAAAGGGTCGGTCGCCAACTGCGCCAAGCTTAGGGACAACTTCGACTCGGGCGACTGGGAACCGCGGCCGTCCATATCGGTGGGGCACCTGAAGTTCTTCGTGGACGGCATGCCCTCCACCCAAACCGCCTTCATGCTGGAGCCCTACAACGTGAACCGCGGGACGGAATCGTCCCCGGACTGGGTGCCGGGCGACTGGCGGGGCAAACCCTACTTCGAGCCGGGCGAGCTCGAGGCCCTGGTGCTGGAGGGGGCGGACCGCGGCTTCCACCCGCACTTCCACGTGATAGCGGACGGGGCCGCCCAGATATCCCTCGACGCGGTGAGGGCCATGCGGGGAAGACACCCGGGGGCCGATCTGCGCCCGGCACTCGCCCATCTGGACCTTGTCGCCCCCTCCCAGTACAAGGAGATGGTCGAACTCGGGGCGTTCGCCGTGCTGTCCTTCCAGTGGGCGGGCCAGGACTCCGGGCTGATTAAGAGCCAGCTGGGTATCTACGGGCCGGAGCGTTTCAGGGGCCTGGAAACCCACGCGAGGTTTTTGGACCATGGCGTGAAGGTGGCCTACGGCTCCGACTGGCCGGTCGAGCCCTTGGACGAGTGGGGTAACTTCCAGGTGGGCATGACCCGCAGGTTGCTCCCCGACCCCGCGGGACAGCGCCCCAGGCTCGACAACGACCGGGATCTCACAATGCTTGAGATCCTCAGGGCCGCGACCATTACCGCCGCCACCTCCCTAGGCAAGGAGTCGCTGGTCGGCTCGTTGGAGAAAGGGAAGTTCGCCGACTTCGCGGTAGTGGAGGGGGACCTCTTGGCGAGGGACAAGGAGTCGGTCCGGGAAACCAGGGTCCTTAGGACCGTCGTGGGCGGGATGACCGTCTACGAGGCGCAAAACCCGAAGTGATTTCAATCCGGGCCGACCGGTGGCCTTGCGGCCTTAACCGGATATGACGGAAAAACATCCCATCAAGGCTTCCTAATCGCGAAAAGTTGCGCATAGTTTGATGAAGTGTCGCATCTATATTGGGAAATAGCAGAGCCTCGCATCCTTGCTTTAAGCGGTTGCGAGCGGGTATTTTGCGTAATTTTTCGATTTGTCCGTTAAAGTGCGGTGCTTTCGCAAGCGCTTTTCGCCCTGTCGCAGTATCATCCGGGAACCTGTTCCCGGTTTTGGAAAATTACCCCAAAATCCCCCCGAAATTCCCCCTGATCCCCACAAAATTCCCCCTGACAAGCTAAAAATCCCCCAACAATCCCTAATTTAATGGTAGCTGTCGGCCGAACATGCCGGCCCGCCGTTGGAGCCTTGAATTATCGGGGCATGGGCTCATGCGATCACGGTCTCATGCGCCCATGGGAAAACCGCGGATCGCAAAATCCCCCCGCCTCCCACAGGGGCAAGGCGTTATCGATGGGATTATCCTGGATAAGCGCAAAAGCCCCCCGCAAAGGCGAAAAACCACCTGCGGGAATGGTTTCATGATTGCCGTTGGCCAAAGCCCGCGGGCGAAAGCCCGCGGGCAAAAAAAACGAAAGGCCGGAAACGATCCCGGCCTTTCGCAAGGTGCGGTCTTTTTTTAGGAAGAAGCCAACGCGTCTTGATTGCGGATTCTTGCGGCCGATTACATCCCCTGGAGTGAGGCAGGGGGGGGTGCGCTTTGATCGGGCTAGGCCCCGGTTGGCAGGGCCGAATTTCGGGCCGACACTTACCGGCCGCAAGTCCCGCGGGCTTGTGACGGATGTGGGGGGCATTCGCGGGCGTGATTGCCGTCTTCGCGGCCCGCGTCCGGGATCCCGCCATTCGGTTGCGAAAGGCGCCATCCCCGTCCGGGGCCTCGGGCAGGCCATTAGGCCTGTGCCGCCCCGGGTTCGCAAGGTCAGCCGACCCTGTAACAGTCCGATATTACTTTAACGTGATTTGGCTGTCAAGGACCTTTTGGGCAAATTTTTGGCGATGACTTTTTTTCGAATGTTATCCGAAACGCCACTGTTAAGATAATATATTGATAATAGACAAGAAAACGACACAAAGAAAGCAGAATTTTAATTTTTGCCGTGGAAAAATCTTTGTCATGAAATGCTAAATTAAATCTTAAAGATATATATTATATAATATTTTAGAAAAATAAGCTTAATATTAACATCCTGACTAAAATACTATATAGCGATTTTGAGCCAAATCTGCTA
>JAITKK010000080.1 GCA_031278475.1 Deltaproteobacteria bacterium | reverse complement strand
CGACATGCCCGCGAAACCCGCAAGGGCCCCTTTCCGCACCATACCCTTGGGCGTCACCGAGGAGAGGCTTTTGGGAGGGCTCGACCTTGACGCGACCCTGGCAACCGGAAGGCTTGTGGCCAAGCCCGGCATACTCTCCGAGGCGGACGGTGGGCTTGTCTATCTGGACGAGGCCAACCTCTTGGACCCGCAGCTAGCGCACCTGCTCCTGGACGCGGCATCATCCGGGACCGTGCTCCTCGAGCGGGACGGGTTGTCGCTTGCCCTTCCGGCGAGGGTCGCGCTGCTTGGGTCCATGAACCCCGAGGAGGGGCCTCTCGGCCCGCAGCTGGAGGATCGCTTCGCGCTGCGGGTGGCGCTCATTGGCGAGGCCGATCCAATGAAAAGGGCCGAGATAGTGAGGCGCGCGCTTGCCTTCGAGCGGGACCCGGTCGCGTTTCGGGAAAGCTTCAGGGAAAAGAGCGAGGGGATGTCCCATGCCATAAGGATCGCGAGGGCAATGCTCCCAAGGCTTAAGGTGGGCGACGCGGCTAGGGCGCGGGCGGCATATGTGGCGTCGAAGTCCAGGGCCGCGGGCCACCGGGCGGACATCGCGTTGTGCCTTGCGGCAAGGGCGGGACTGGCGCTCGGAGGGCCCTGGCAGGGGGCGGCAAGGGATCCCGAATGTTCCGGGCCGTTCCCGGAGGAATCGCTAATCGTGACGCCGGACCACGTGGACAGGGTGGAGGCCCTGGTCATGGCGTCGCGCGCGAGGCCAGAGGGGCGAGGGCGGGCAAGGCCCGCCCCCGCAATCCTGGAAAGCGCCAAGGACGGGAACGCAAGGGCCGCAAAGGACCAGCCCACCTACGTGCTGAACTCCGACGAGATCCCACCCGGCTGGGATCCCACGGGCCCCGCCCCGGACGGGGCGGCGCCCGTGAGGGTGTTCGAGGCTGCGTCCGAGTACCAGGTGATCACCCCGAAGCTTCCCAAGGAGATGGGGCCCAAGGGCCAGAGGGGAAGGAGATCCCAGAGGGAGACCCCCAAGGCCCAGGGCAGGGCCTACAGGACCACGGCAAGGAGGCTGGGAAGGCCCATATCCATATCGGCCACCCTGAGGGCAGCGGCCCCCCGCCAGAGGGATCGGGCGAAACGTTTGGGCCCCGGTGAAAATGCCGGGAGGATCATCCTAAGCCCCTCCGACTTCCGGGAGAAGGTCTATCGCCACAAGACGGGCCGCCTGGTGCTGTTCGTGGTGGACTCCTCCGGGTCCATAGGCACCCTGTACCGCATGGAAGAGGCCAAGGCCGCCGCCATGTCCCTCCTCAAGGACGCCTACAGGATGCGGGACAGGGTCGCGATAATAGCCTTCTACGGCGTGACCGCAGAGCTCCTGCTCCCGCCCACCAACAGCCCGGATCTCGCGGGCAGGCTCTTGTCGGCCCTCCCCTCGGGCGGCAAGACCCCGCTGTCCGCGGCGCTCGCCCTTACCCACAAGCTGCTTACCACCGAGCGCGCCAAGGATCCATTGGTGTCGCCCTTCGTGGTGCTGATGACCGACGGAAGGCCGAACATCCCATTGGATCCGGCCTCCCAGCCCTGGCACGAGGCCCTGCGTTTCGCAAGCAGGCTAGCCGACGACCCCTCCCTCAACTTCCTTGTCGTGGACACGGACAGGGGCGCCTACAACGAGTTCAAGCTCACAAAGGAGCTGGCCGCGCGCCTGCGCGCGCCCAAGATCAGCCTCGAGGATCTTAGGGAGGGGCGCCTGGGCAGCTGGCTCGACGGCGAAAGGGGGCCAATCGACCCATGGGGGCCGAAGCTTGAGCCTTATTAGCCTGTCCTGGGCGGGGGCTTTGCCCCCGCCCCTGCCCCCACCCTTGTCTTTGGGTTTTCGCCTGTTTCGGACTTGTCCGTGCCGCGCTTCGCGCTGAGAGTGGACTCCGCGAAATCGGTGTTTTCATTGCCTTCCATGCCTTCCATGCTTTCCTTGCTTTCCCTGCTTTCAGGCTTCCCACTCGCGGCAAGCGCCTTTTCCGCGATATTGGCAACGTCCCCGCTTTCGTTTTCCTCCGCCATCCCGGCTTCCTCCTCCATTTCGCCTTCTTCCGCAATTACGGCTTCCTCAGCCATCCCGCCAGTGCCTTCCACTGCAACGCCATCGCCATGATTTTCTTCACCCGTTTCCCCAACGGCAGCCCTTACGGCCTCAAGCCATGCCGCTTTTCGGGGCTCTGGGGAGGCTTCCTCGGGGTTTTCCTGCACTATGAAGGCAATGGGGGTTCCTTGGGGGAGTATTGCCTCGGCCATCGGGTCGTCCTTATCAAGCGGGCAGTCCTTATCCATCGGGTCGTCCTTGTCAAGCGGGGCTTCCTTTTCGCCCTCCGTGCCCCAGGGGATCCCCAAGGGGAACACCATCACGGAGATGCCTTGGTCCGCGTGCTTTGCCTTGAGGGCGTCCATGGGGTTCCTTGCGATTGCGAGAGGTCCTTTGGGGCCCCTTAGGAAGAATGGGACTATTTCCCTTGAGAGGCATAGGAGCGGGCCTTCCTGGGCCGGGTCGCAACGGAAATAGGCAAAGTCCGGCCCGTCTCCGCCAGTTTTGGTGCGGTTGGTCTTGGTGGGGGGCCTCTCGGAGCGGAGCAGGAGGTTCCCGCTGCGGTCGACCCCGATTACGAGATCCACGTGGAAATGGTCCAGGGCCTCCTGGCCTATGCCGTGGAGTTCGCTAAGCCTGTCCCTCATGGAAGGCCAGGCCCGCTCTTCCAGCCGGGGAGCCAGTCTTTCGCCTTCCGCCAGGTCCCATGGCGATATGTCGCCTGCTAAATCGAAAACCCGCCCAAGGAAGGCCCTGGGCATATCCTTTTCACCGAGGATCCCAAGGGCGATTGCGACACCTGGAACAAGGTCCCCTTGCCCGTAGCCGAATAGGTGCGCCGCAAGGTCGATGGCGTCCCTTCCCTTGGAACCATCGGAGAGGTCCACCCAGCCGGAAGGACCCAAAAACAGCCTTTTCCCGCCCATGGCTGCCTCGCTACCAAGCCAGGGCTCCCTGCCGCCGCGAATGATTGCGGAACCGGTGCTTCGCAAGAGCCGCAGCATCAGAGTGATCCTGTGGGAATCCCCGTCTTGTTCCCCCCATTCTTCCTCCCATTCTTCCTCGCATTCTTCCTCCACTTCTTCCTCCACTTCTTCCTTTCCATTTTCCTCCCATTTTTCCACCATTTGTCCCTCCCTTTTTTCCTCCACTTGTCCCTCCCCTTTTTCCTCCACTTGTCCCTCCACTTTTTCCCCCAATATTCCCTCCCCTTGTTCGTCCCCTTCGAATCCCTTATCCGGGTCATTGGATATCCCGCGGCCGGGTGCGGCCTGCGGCCCATTGGTGTCCCCGGGCTTTTCGTAAACCCCGGCAACGCACTCGCCGCTTTGGGGAACGCCGTCAAAAGCATCCTTGGCATGCCCTGGGCCCATGCCCAATGGCATGGCCATGGAAGGCCCCGTCGCATCCTTGGGGATAGCCTCTTCCGGGAGGGGCTTTGCCCACCTCTCGGTCATGGCGGATATGAGCGCGATTGACTTTGCCTCGCCCTTTAGCCTCCGGAGGAGCTCCGTCGGGCTTGGGCGCATGGGCATGGCCATCACGCCGGGATCCCCCAGCATGCCCTTTGCCAAGCGCCTGCAGGTACTTGCCAGCCTCTTGAGGGCCGGGAGCCGCGGCAGGGGCTTTTGAGGGGGCTCCAGGCACTCGTCGCTTTCCTCCCACTCGGAGGGGATCGGGGCGAAATTGAGGCCCGAGGAGTGATCCCCCGAAAGGCCGCGGCCCTCGTCCCTCGCTATCCCAAGGGCCTCGATCGCCCTGTGGTAGGAGTCGTGGATGAGCCCCTCGTCGCCTGCGTAAGGAAGGGCGCCCTTCACTGAGAGAATCCCGTCCCCCCTTATGGGAAGGAGGAGCAGGTGCGCGTGGGGGGAGCCCTCGTCCGAGTGGAAGGCGGAGCTCACAAGCGTCCATGGGAAGAGCCTCATGCTCCAGGCGTGGACCATCAGAAGCCATTGGAAGACGCTGTCCGTGTCAAGCTTGGAATCCTCCCCGCTCCCGAAGAAGTCCCCGGTCACCCCCAGGGAGAGCTGGACCATCACGGGCTCTTTCGGGTCGCTGTAGGGGCTGACCCTCGCCATGGCCACCTCCTGGATGCCGTCCAGCCAGTCGCCCACCAGCAAGAGGTTCGGGCATTCTGGCCTCTCCACGCTGTTCTGGGTCTCCGAAGAGCGCACGTTGTGCGCGAAGGCCCTCCCGGCGCTCTGCCAGTCGGGGAGCCTCTTGAACGCGAATATGGTCTGTCGGCGGATGGGCATGGTGGGGTATCGCTCCTTCCTTTTCCATGGACGGGGGGGCTGAAATCCCCTTTCCCGTTGGCGGCTGCCGGGTCTCTGGGGGCTAAGGCCGGATCGTGTTATAATCCGGTTTTCCCTTCCCGTCGCCTCTCGCACCCGAAAAGGGGCCGTGACACAGGCGGCACGCAAGGGCTTGGATGGGTGGTGGCTGGGGATTGGCTTGGATGGTGGGTTGCATGGGTTTTGATTGGGTGCCGATTAAATCAGGCGTCACGGGAGGTGCCGCATGCCGACAATGCTTGTGGTTGGCGCGACAAGCGACATAGCCAAGGCCACTGCCAGGGCCTTCGCGAAGGCCGGCTGGGGGCTCACCCTCGCGGGTAGGGACGGGGCCAGGCTGAAAGACATGGCAAGGGACCTCGAAGTGCGGGGCGGGAAGCCCGTGAGGGTGTGCCATTTCGACGCCCTTGAGCCTGCATCGGCCCCCAAGCCATTCGAGGGGCTGGACCCTCTTCCGGACGCCCTCTTGGTCGCGGTTGGGCTCTTGGGCGACCAGGACAGGGCGAGGTCCGACCCGGACCTCGCCCTGAAGATAAACGCCTCCAACTACAGCGGGCTCCTGCCGCTTCTGATGGAAGCGGCCGACGCCTTCGAGAAGAGGGGGAGCGGGACGATCATAGGCATCGGCTCGGTCGCGGGCGACCGGGGGCGGGCCTCCAACTACACCTACGGGGCCGCGAAGGCGGCCTTGGACGCCTACCTCTCTGGGCTCCGCAACAGGCTCTTCCCCAAGGGGGTCAGGGTGCTTACGGTCAAGCCCGGGTTCGTAAGGACCCCCATGACCGAGGGCCTGGAGCTCCCGGAGGGGCTCACGGCCACGGCGGGCGAGGTCGGGGACAAGATCTACAAGGCCTTCCTCGGCAAAAAGGACGTGCTCTACGTGAAATGGCAGTGGCGCTGGATAATGCTTGCCATAAGATCGCTTCCAGAGTTCGTGTTCAAGAGGACCAAGCTCTGACGGAACGGAAACCCTCGGCCCCAGGGGCCCAAAGCGGGGAAGCCCAGGGAGCGGCGGGACTGTTGGCAAAGGCGGGCACGGAGTGGGAAAATCAATCGCAAGTAAAATAGTGTTTTTGGCGCCCACTGCGTACTCGCTTTGGTACCTGTGCCACTTCGGGGTGGACGCGCCGCTCGACGACGGTTTCGAGATCGTAAAGCACTACCTTTTCGGGGGCCATTGGCCAGGGTATCTTTTGGAGCCCCACAACGGGCACATCTTATTCTTCCCCAAACTCTGCTATCTCTTGGTCGCCAAGCTCTCCCGCATGGACTTCAAGTGGGTGATGCTTGCCTCCACCCTGCTCTTCAACGTTGCGTACGTGCTTCTTGCCAGAAGGAAGAACCTTTCCTCTCCGGCCTCCCCCAAGCCCGCGCCCTTTTTGGCCCTGTGCTATCCCTTGGCCTGCGGGGCCTTCCTCTTCAACCCCATGCAGTTCAGCAACTTCCTGTGGGCCTTCCAGGTGGATTACGCGATGGCCCTGGCCTTCAACGTGCTTTCCATCTTCCTCTTCGAGGCTTATGCCTTGGAAAGCCGAAAAACCGGCGGGGCGGATGACGGCGCGGCCGGGAAGCCCGCCGGGGACCCCGGGGATGGCGGGCCGGATGCCCGGCTCCCGCAAAAACCCAAGGCAGGGAACACCCCCAAGGCCTGCCTGTTTTTGGTAACGGCAATGCTCGCGGGCGTTGTCGCCTCCTTTTCCAGCGCCCAGGGCATGGCCATCTGGCCCGCGGTCCTCGTAATCTGGGTCATGCTGGAGCGCAAGGGCGCAATCCGGAACCCCCTTGTGTACCTCTGGTGCCTTGGGGCCCTGGCCTGCGCCTGCGTCTTCTTTTCCCTGAGCCGCGGGGGCGCTTCCCTCCTTTCCGGCCTTGCCGAGGGGAATGTCCTGATAGTCCCCTTTTTCCTTACGTTTTTGGGCAATTTCGCAAGGACCTGGACCGTCGGGCTCCTTGTGTTCCTCCTCTCGCTTGGGGTCCTGTGGGACTTTTGGGCCAATAACCGGGCAAGGGCCCTTTTGCCCGCCCTTGTCGTCGCGCACTTCCTCATAACGGCCGCCCTCGTGACGCTCCCCAGGGCCTCCATGGGCGTCGCGCAGGCGGAAGGCTCCCGCTACGTCGCCTACTCCCTGCTCTTGGCCTTCGGCTGCGTCCTGTATCTTCTGCGCGGGGGGAAACTGCCGCTGGGCAGACTCGGGCCCTTGGGCCGGCTGGACCCGATGCACCTGGCTGCTTTCCTGATCCTCGTGGTCTGCGCCTCGTTCGGGGTGGGCCTCCACAAATCCGGCACGTACCTGGACGCGATGGAGCGCAACAGGTTCTACATGGCGACCTACGACACCCAGCCGGATGAGTTGCTGGACAACCTCTACCCGGATGGGCACGACATGATCAGGCGGGTTGCGGCCGCCTTCAAGGAAAGATCCCTTTGGGTGTTCTCGGCCGGGGCCAACCCCTACGACGGGTTTGCGGGCGCGCCCGCGGCGCCCACGGCCGCGCCTGCGGCGGCTGACGTAGCCGGCCCTGCGTCCGGCGCGGATACTGGGGATCCAGCTCCCAAAGGCGTCCCGATCGGCTCGGGCCAGGGCTACCTTGCCCTGGGCGACGTGCGGGTCGAAAAAGGGGGGGGCGATCCCTACCTTATGCTCACAGGCGCTGCCCTTGACCCTTCCACCGGCAATTTAGCCGACTCCGTGCGCGTAAGGATCGGGAACATCGACCTAAGGGCCTTCTACGGCGAGCCGGATCCCATCGCGAGGAGGCTCTCCAAGCGCAAGCGCCACAGGCGCGCGGGCTTTTCCAGGGCGGTCCCGCTCTCCTTGCTGGGCGAGGGATCCTTCCCCTTGACCGTGGTGGTAATCGGGGGCGGCAAGGCCCATGAGGTTGCGACCGGCGTGACCGTCACCGTGGGCAAAGGGGATGTAACCATAGCCAAGGAGCTCAGGCTATAGGCCGATCGGGGATTGGGTTATCGGGGATTATTGCGGGGTATTGGGGGTTGCCGGGGATTGTTGGGGAATGTTGCCGAGGACATGACCCTGTTGCGGCAACTTTTGCCCATGCCCATGGCCATGGCAGGCCTTGGAAGCCTTAATCGGCCGTGTGAGCCGTCGCAAGCAATCGCAAGCCATCGCAAGCAGACGCAAGCAGGCTTAAAACGTACGCAGGCAATCGCCGAAAGGCGCCTCAGTCCGACGGGGCCGCCGGGCCATGGTCCCGCCCGCTCGTGTCGCTTTGGCGGGTCTTGCCGTGACCGGTTTTGCCGTCCTTGGCGCCGTTCCTTAGGCCCCGCGCGACCTCGTCCGCGTACCTGCCCTTGAGTTCGGCAACGACGGGGCTGTTTTTTGGGTCGGTTGCGTTGGGCGCGTCCCCGAGCGTGTCGAGAAGGACCCCCGCGAGCGTCAGGTTGCCTTCCGCAAGCAAGGCCCCTATCACGGCCTTGCCGGCCGGGAAGAGCGGGTCGGTCCCGGCCTTGCCGCCCTTGTCCTTCCCGGTGAGGCACAGGTCCTCGAGATCCCTGTAGTGCCGTACCGCGAGCTCTGGTTTCCCGCCGTTCACATAGGCCAGGACTATCCCGGACAGGGCCAGGGCCCTGTCCGGGTTGGGCTTCCCGTTGGGGAGTTTCGCGGGTATGGAACGCTGCCAGCGCACCGCCTCCCGCAGCTGGCCCTTGTCCAGGTGGTAAAGGGATTTGCCCAGGGCTTCCTCGGAGATCTCCCTGGAGGGGCCGGGGGCGCGCCCCCGGCCCCTCTCCAGGCCCGAAAGCATCTTCCTTACCTCGCCCGCGCCCTTCTTGTCCCCGATGCCCTCCAGGGCCTTCACGAGCCCGTGCCCGGCCTTTGACACCCACCTGTCCGAGGAGCTGTCCCTCGGGAGCCCCATGAGCCAGCGGAACACCCGCAGGGCGTCGCCTATCGCGGGTGCGTCCCCGAACGAGCAGTCCTCGCCTATCATGTCCAGCGCGCACAGGGTGCCGACGAAGCCCCGCATGTCGCCGGGAAGGGTCGCGTCCCCCAGCCTCCCGAGCGCGTGCATCGCCTCGGACTTGTCGTGCTCCTTCAGCCCGGCCCTGAACAGCCACCCGATGGCTATGACCAGGTTGGTCCTTATCTCCTCCGGGAGCCTCGCGAGCGCCTTCCTGGCGCTTTCCCGGCCGTCCCCGTAGTCCGTGTCGTAGAACTCCATGGCCAACGGCCCTTCCCCGCTCTCGGCAAGGGACAGCAGAAGGTCGGCCGTCGCCATCCCCTTCCAGTGCGCCACCTCGTCGGTCGCCGGGAGCCCTTCCAGGGTGTCGTAGAGCAGGCCCGCCACCACCGGGGCGGGCGGCATGGCCGCGAGGCAGCCCTCTATGGCCATGGCCCTGATGGCCAGGAACTCCGGGGCCCAGGGCAGGTCCCCCATGGAGTCCAGCACCTTCAGGGCCATGTCGGCGTCCCCGGCCCTGGCGTAGGCCTTCGCGAGCATCCCCGAGGCCCTGGCCTTGGCGAGGAGGGATCCCTCCGTGAAGCTTGTCCTGGTTATCACCCTCAGGATCCCCAGGGCCTTGGCGAGGTCGCCTTCCCCCCCGCTCTCCGCGAGGAAGCGGACAAGGGCCTCGCCCATGCCCACCCTCGCCTCAGAGAAGGCCCTGAGCCGCTTGTTGCGTCCCTCGCCCAGCCTCGCGAAAAGCACGGAGGCGGACTTGAGGTCGCCCTCGCCCAAAAGCAGGCCGAAGAGGCCCTCCAGGGCCTCGGCCCAGGGGCCCGCGTCCTGCGGGGCCACGAGATCGATCGCAAAATCCCCGCACGCTTCGAATGCCCGAAGGGCGTCCCCTTTCCGCACCTCGGAGAGGAGGCTTCCCGCCCTGGCGGGCCCCCACGGGCGCCTGTCCGGCGGGACGTCGGACATCCCCAGGAAGCGCCCGGCGTCGGTTGCCTCGGGCGAGCCCGCGGGGAGGCAGGCGCCGCCGAGGATGCGCCCCGCCCCCGGCCTGTCCCCCAGGGCCAGGTGTTCCAGGAACATGTCGAGCGCCGAGCGGCGCAGGATCCTCCACGCGCCCCCCCGGTCGGAAGGCCTGACAAGGGAAGCCGCGAGGGTGGCGTGGAGCGCCTTCGCGGAGGCCGTGTCGCCCAGGTGGAGGAAGGCGGTCACCAGGTTGCTCCCGTTGAGGAGCAGCCCCTGGCGCTCCCCTTCCGGGGGATCGTCCTTGAAGGAGGACGCCATGAAGCCCGCCCCGCGGTAGGGGTCCCCGGCCTTGAGGCAGAGCTCGGAAAGCGTCCTCGCGGCCTTCCTGCGGAAGGCCGCGATCCCCCCTTGGAGCATGGGGCCCCTGATCTCCCCCATCAGGGCGGGGCACTTCCAGGGCTTGCCCTTGCGCACCATGTCCCCCATGAGCAGGAGGGCGAGCTCGTCCCGGTAAGCCAACGCGCGGCCCGAGGGAAGCATCCCCGCGAGGGAGGAAAGGGCCCTGAGGCACAGGGCCGCGCGGGCCTCCTCGCCCTGGCGGGAGTAGACCATAGCCATCCCATGGAGCCTGGACACGAGGGGCCATGCCTCCTCGGCGCCCGCGCGGTCGCAGAAGAGCCGCGGGTCCGCGAAGTCCAGCTCCCAGGGGCCGTCCTTCCAGTCGCCTAGGTCCGCGCGCTTGGAGAGTATCGCGAGCGAGCAGGATCCCGCTATCGCCAGGGTCTCCCCCAGGTGGTTGGAGAAGCCCGAGGATGGGGCCCTTTTCGGTATGGCCATCAGCAGGGCGTCCCGCTCGGCCTCCGCGCCCCCCAGCTCGCCCCTTTGCAGAAGGAAGCGCACCGAGAGCCCCTTGGCCCTCGCGAGCTCCAGGGCGACGGTTTGCGATTCCTCGGGGCCAAGGCCCCACCCGGGGCCCGCGGGCAGGCCGCCCTCGATGGAATCGATGAGGCCCATCGCCTGTCCGTGCCCGGGGTCCCCCATGAGGTTTTCCGCAATCGTGCGGATGGCAAGGATCCAGGGGCGCGCGCGGTTGGGGCCCGCCTCGATGTCCGCCCAGCCGGGCATGAGGTCCAGGGCCTTCCTCGCGTAGCCGGCCTTCACCAGGGCGAGTATGCGGAAGGCGAGGGCGTGGGCCCTGAGGCCCATGGGGTCGTCCGCGAGGCCCTGCGAGCGCAGGGCCTCGTAGGCGTCGTCCGCGAGCTGGGGGTCGCCCTCCCTCGCGTGCAGGAGCACCCTCGCCAGCAAGGAGGAAAGGTAGGCCCCCTGGTCCCCATCCGGGCCCAGCAGCCCTTCGAACTCAAGGGAGAGGTTGTCGAAGTCGGCCGACCGTTTCGCGTCCGCGAGGAACAGGAGCAGGTTGGCGGCGGATTTCGCGAGGATGTCCCTTATTTCCTCTTTCCCGTCCAAGGACAGATACGTGAATGGCGGGTTGGGGCACGGGCGGAAACGGGCGCAGCCCCTGGCGAGCAGGGACGGCTCGGGTAGCAGCCGGACCCCTTGGGGGGGCCTGCCCCTGGCGGCCCTGGGCCCGCCAAAGACCAGGGGTTTTTGCCGCGCCCCCTCCGCCCGGCCGCGCGCGGCCGGGCGGAGGGAGGCGAGCTCCCGGTGGATGGCGACGGCCTCTTGGGGTTTTTGGCGGCCAAGGGCGTAGCGGGCCAGCTGGAAGGAGAGGCCGGCCCTGGGAAGCCATCCCGACTCGAGCGGGCCCAGGCCGCAGAGGTCCAGGTACAGAGCCTTGGCCATGTCCCAGTCGCCCAGGTACAGCGAGACGTAGGCAAGCCTCTCGGTCGCCCAGGCCCTCGCCTCGAGGCTCTCGTTGTAGGGGTCCCCGAGAAGTGCCCTTTGGCGCTCCAACGCGCCCTCGAAATCCAGCCTCACCTGGCCAGGGAAGTCGGAAGGGTCATCGAAGAGCTGCCGGTTGTCGTTGGTCTCGCGCAGGAAGGCGAAGATGCCGGCAAGGGCCTCGTCCAGGGAAAGGGAGGGATCCCCCGCCGCGGGCTTTGCCACCGTCTTTGGGGCGGGCCTGGCTTGACAGGCCTTGTCTTTTTTCGGGGCGGGTTTTTTGTTGGTTTTGATTTTCTCGCTCATTAGGGTCCAGGGCCATGGGTTTTAGGGCTCGGTTTTCGCGTCCGACAAGCCCTTTCGGGCATGCATTACAATCCTATCGCATTCGGAAGGCCGTGGCAAGGAAGGCTGGGGAGCGAGTGGAATCAATTGCCACATTGGGGCTGTGTTCGGCACCCCCCGCTTGCGGGAGATATCCCGCATTCCCGAAATGCATGGGTTCCGTGCGAGTTTTGGGCATTTATGGGGATTGATGGCCGCAACCCGGGGCCATTTGCGGCAAGGCCAGGCAGTGCCCGGCAATGCCAGGCAGTGCCCTGCAATGCCAAGCAATGCCCGGAAATTATGGGAGAACTGGAAGCATGCGAAAACTTCCGCAACAGGCAAGGAAAAAGCAGCATGCGCCCGAATCTTACTGGTTAATGGGAAACCATTGGGGCCAGATATTTTTTTAGTGACGTGCTTGTGCAAGCTTTGTGCGATGCCGTCGTGACGCATAATCACATTGTCGCAAGCCATGCGTAAGTGTTGAATTAAAGCCTTAAGGCCATGTTATTGGGCTTTGTTATGGGCCTTGTTATTGGCTTTGTTATTGGCTTTGTTATTGGTTTTGCTTGTGCTTTTGGTTTTGTTTTAGACTTTGCCGAACACGTTACTGCTTTGACGGCTGTTTTCTCAAGTGTTGCTTAAATAAAGGGGCGTATGCCTAATTAGAAGAAATCGCAAACTTGGGCATTTTTTGGATTTGCCTAAACAGTACGGCTTTTATGCAATATTTTCCAAGTAGTGTGATTTTTTTGTGCGTCATGATCGAATTTCAATTTGTCGGATGATCGAATTTCCATTTGCCGGATGATTGGATTGCCATTTGCCGGATGATAGTATCCTCATTTGTTGCAATATTATCCAAAAAAAGGCAAAAAATTTAGGCTTTACGATTTGGCCCTTAGGATAATCGCTTGAGCGAAAAAATCGGCATCGGCCAATGAGCGCAGGTTTTTGT
>JAITKK010000070.1 GCA_031278475.1 Deltaproteobacteria bacterium | reverse complement strand
TAAATAATAGCTTTAAATAATTTTCTTCTATTTTTATATTTTTGATCTACGTTAAATGCTTTGCAGTTAATCCGTGTTATTTTCGAACCATGGTTGGCATTTGCCTTAAATGGATAATGTGGGCTATGTCCTCCGTCACTTTGAAGATTTCCTCTCTAACCCTTCCTTGACACTGCAATTAAACGTTTATCTCGCCTTGGAAGTGTATTGCGGTTTCATCTATTTCGCTATATTGAAGGTTCTTTTGCCAAATTTGGGCATCAGCCGCTTCCCCACAAAACCGTACTGAATCCTTGGTATTTTAGCCTATGGAAGTTTTGCTGTAAGTGTAAAGTTCCAAAATCCTTGTGCCTGAATTTCAAGTTGTCCAAGATAGCTGTTTCTGCTAGCGACATCATGGCCTTATGATGGCCTTATGATGGCCTTATCATGGCCTTATGGCCTATCAGAAGCTGCTTTGTAGTGATATTAGGAACATTTTGATGATGTCATCAATGTTTAAGGAATCCCCAAGATAAAAATAGGCCGGAACTCTTGATTTTATAAGAGTTCCGACCTATATGAAATCTTGCCGTGGAGATTGTGGTAGTCCCAAGGGGACTCGAACCCCTGTTTTCGCCGTGAGAGGGCGGTGTCCTAGGCCACTAGACGATGGGACCCCTTTTGGCCGGAGGATACAATAGCAAGGAGTCGGCCAAATTGCAAGCCTTTGGTGCGTCCCCGTGCTTTGGCCCCCAGCGGCTGCCTTCCCGGCCCCGGCCCGGCCCCGTGGGACGGGCCGGCCCCAGCAGCGCTGCCAGCCGACCCTGTTCTTTGAAATCAGGTCGGAGGCCCGGACACTGTGCGCCAAGACCACGCCACCTTCGCTATGGGCCATTGCCATGTCCCTTCACTATGGGCCAACACTACGCCGAATCCCCGGAAGGCTTGTATATTTGGGCTTTTTGTGCTATATTACTTTGCCATATGGGTGCTTGGACGCACGATGGGTCCAGAGACCCGCGACCCTCGGCCCATGGCCCGGCCCCTTTGCCGCGGGGGGGCGCCCCCCTGGCCTTACCAAGGGGATTTTCTTTTTTTGGCGGCCAGCGCCGGGAAAACAACAGGAAAGACCCAAGCAAGATGCCGATATACGAGTTCATATGCCGCGCCTGCGGCAACGAATACGAGGAATTGATGCTCAAGCCCTCGGACGCGCCCCATTGCCCCAAGTGCGGCTCGGGCGACGCCGAGAAGCTCCTCTCAAGCTTCAGGAGCCGTAGCGGCGGGGACGGCGCTGGCTCCGGCGGGGGCAGCTCCTGCGGGGGCTGCACCGCCTCCAGCTGCGCGGGCTGCGGGGTGTCTAGCTGAGCCGGAGCCTCCGGATAGGGGCGAGAGGGAGCCCGCTTTCCCTCGCGCAGACCGGGATGGTCAGGGACGCCCTTGCGGCCCTCCACCCAGGGCTCCATACCGAAATACTCCCCATCAAGACCAGGGGCGACGATCCCACCAGCCGCTGGGGCGCGGACGGGATCAAGGGCCTCTTTGTCCGCGAGATTGAGGATGCGCTTCTCTCAGGCAGGGTGGACCTTGCGGTCCACAGCGCCAAGGATCTGCCGGCAAGGCTGCCAGGGGGGCTCATACTTGCGGCACCCCCCGAGAGGGCGACCCCATTCGATGCCTTGGTTGCCCCCGGGGACCCAAGGTCGGTCGCCTCGCTCCCAAAGGGGGCCAGGGTGGGCACTTCCAGCCTCAGGCGCAGGGCCCAGCTTCTGGCCCTGCGCCCGGATCTTAAAATCATCGCCATAAGGGGCAACCTCGCAACGAGGGCCGCGAAGGCGCAATCGGGCGAGTGCGACGCCGTCGTTTTGGCGGAGGCGGGGATTCTGCGCCTTGGGGCGGCGGGGCCGCCCGTCCCCTATCGGCCCATAGCCCCCTCCGAGATGCTCCCGGCACCCTGCCAGGGGATCCTGGCCCTGGAGCTGCGGGAGGGCGACTCCCGGGTGGCGGGGCTGGTAGCCCCCTTGGGCGACAGTGAGTCGGAGCTCGCGTTGCTTGCCGAGAGGGCCTTCATGGAGGCCCTGGGGGCCGGCTGCCAGGCACCGGCCGCCGCCTGGGCCAGGGATGACCCCGGGGGGCTTTTCATGGAAGCCCTTGTGGCCGAGCTGGACGGCACGGCCGTGGTGAGGGCGTCGGGCCGGGCCCAGGGCGCGGGCCCCGAGGGGGCCCGCGCCTTGGGCTCCGGGCTTGCGGGTGAGCTCCTCTCCAACGGGGGGAGCGGGATAATCGAGAGGGCCGAGAGGGAGGGTAGCCTGGAATGGGGGGAATAGTCTATTTGGTGGGCGCGGGCCCGGGGGACCCGGGCCTCTTGACGCTTAAGGGGGAGAGGCTTCTCAGGGAGGCCGACGTGGTGGTCTACGACTACCTGGCGGCCCCTGGGCTGCTAAGCCTCGCAAGGCCCTCGGCCAAGATAATATACGTGGGCAAGTCGGCGTCCGACCACGCCATGCCCCAGGAGGGGATCAACAGGCTTTTGGTGGACGAGGCCAAGGCCGGAAACAAGGTTGTCCGCCTCAAGGGGGGGGATCCCTACATATTCGGGAGGGGCGGGGAGGAGGCCTTGGAGCTTTGGAAGGAAGGCATCCCCTTCGAGGTGGTCCCTGGCATAAGCTCCACGGTGGCGGCTGCCGCCTATGCGGGCATCCCCCTCACCCACAGGGGCTTTTCTAGCCAGGTGGCCCTGATTACCGGGCACGAGGACCCCACGAAGAAGGGCTCCGCGCACGACTGGGCCGCCTTGGCCAGGATGGGGACACTGGTATCGGTCATGGGGGCCGCGAACCTCGCCTCCATCAGCGAGAAGCTCATAGCCCACGGGAAGGACCCCGGCACCCCCGCCGCCATGATCCAGTGGGGCGCGACCCCAAGGCAGAGGGTGGCCCAAGGGACGCTCGCGGCCCTCCCGGGCAAGGCCAAGGAGCTGGGCATCGGGGCGCCGGCGCTTCTTGTGGTGGGCCCGGTGGTGGGCCTGAGGGATCGTTTGGACTGGTTCGGGAAAAAGCCGCTTCTGGGAAAACGGATACTTGTCACAAGGTCCCGGGACCAGGCCTCCAGGCTCTCCGAGGCCCTGGCCGGGCTGGGCGCCTTCGCGGTCGAGCGGCCGCTCATAAGGATAGTGCCGGTCGCCCCCAACCCGGGGCTTGCGGAACGGCTCAAAAGGCTTTCCGACTACAAGTACCTTGTGCTCACCAGCCCCAACGGGGCAAGGATTCTCATGGAGGCCCTGTTCGCGGAAGGCCTTGACTCAAGGGCCCTCTTTGGCCTAAGGATAGCGGCCATAGGCCCCGGCACGGCCGGGGCCTTGGCCGCCTACGGCCTTAGGGCGGACATCGTCCCCAAGTCCTTCGTGGCCGAGGGCATCCTCGAGGCCATGAAGGGCGGGCCCAAGGGGCCCGCGCTCATAGCCAGGGCGAGGGAGGCCAGGGACGTTCTCCCGGCCGGGCTAAAGGAGATGGGTTTTGAGCCGGATCTCGTCGCCCTCTACGACACCCTCCCGGTGGGGCCCATGGATATCGACTCTGAGCTTCTAAGGGAGCCGCCTGACGCCTGCTGCCTGGCTTCCGCCAGCACCGCCAGGGGGCTTGCCGAAATCGTCCCGGAGGAAAGGCGCGGGGACTTCCCCTGCGTCTCCATCGGGCCCATAACCACGGCCGAGGCCAGGCGCCTCGGCCTCAAGGTCGCGACCGAGGCCCAGGAGTCCACCATTCCCGGGCTTGTCAAAGCCACCCTCGGCTTTTTGGGGGCCAAGGGCTTACAGGGCATGCCATGAGAACGCTTAGCAGGAAGGAAGGGCCCGACTTCAGGGCCCTCCTAAACGACGCCCAGTACGAGGCCGTTACCCACGGGGAAGGGCCGCTGCTCATAATAGCCGGGGCGGGCTCCGGGAAGACCCGCACCCTTGTGCACCGGGTGGCCTGGCTGATAGCCTCCGGTGTGCCGGCCGAGAGGATCCTCTTGCTCACCTTCACCCGCAAGGCCGCCAGGGAGATGCTCGTAAGGGCCGAGAGCCTGGTGGGTGGGGCTCCCGGGCCCGACAAGGGCCTTGGCAGGGTCCAGGGCGGCACCTTCCACTCTGTCGCTAACTCCTTGCTGAGGAAATACGCGAGGCACATAGGCTACCCAAGCGGGTTCACCATACTCGACCAGGCCGACGCGGTGTCCCTTGTGGGGAGGGCCCTAAGCGAGACGGGCAGGGAGGAAGGCAGGGGCTTTCCCAAGAACGCGGCGGTGCTTAACGTCATATCCATGGCCAACAACCTGGATCTTGGCATCAGTCGCACCATAACCTCGCATTTCCCGCACCTCTCAAGATTTTCGGATGCCATTAAGAATGCCGCCCATCTCTACCAGAAGAAGAAGGGGGAGTCCTCCCTCATGGACTTCGACGATCTTCTGATAAAGCTGTCCGAGCTGATGTCCGGAAACGATAACGTAAGAACGGCCATAGCCTCCCGCTATGACCACGTCCTGGTAGACGAGTACCAGGACACGAACCCCATACAGGCGAGGATAGCCTTCCTACTTGCCAAGGATCACCGCAACATAACGGCGGTGGGCGACGAGGCGCAGTCCATTTACGGCTTCCGGGGCGCGACTTTCAGGAACATCATGGACTTTCCCAAGATCTTCCAAGGGACAAGGACCCTCACCCTGGAGAGAAACTACCGCAGCGTGGCCCCGGTCCTGGATCTCGCCAATGCCGTGCTCCTCGGCGCGGAGGAGCGCTACGAGAAGAACCTTGTGTCAGTCCGGGGAAAGGGCGCCATCCCCGTCCTCCACGTCTGCGAGTCGCCCCAGGAAGAGGCCCTGCGGGTAACGTGGGATATCCTGCGGCTTCTTTCCGAGGGCGAGAGCCTCAAGGACATGGCCGTGCTCTTCCGGGCCGCCTCCCACTCCTACGAGCTGGAGCGCCAACTGAACCGGGCGGATATCCCCTTCACCAAATACGGCGGGCTCAAGTTCATGGAGACCGCCCACAACAAGGATTTCGCCTCATTTTTACGGGTGGCCGTAAACCCCGCGGACAGGGTCTCCCTCGAGAGGATCCTCACCATGATCCGGGGCGTTGGCATTCTCGGTGCGAGGAAGCTTATCGACTCGATTGCCTTGGACAGGGAAGGGCTAAGTAACCTGGACCCAAAGATGTTCAGGCAACAGGCGCAGGGGCAGGCGGGGAAGCTATCGGCCCTCTTCAATGCGATCATGCGGGAAAACGCGGTCCCCTACGAAATCGTTCCCCTGGTAAGGGACTACTACCTAGAGATGCTCCCGGATCTGTACCCGGAGGACCACCCCGCAAGGAAAAACGACATCCAGGACTTCGTGGCCACCGCCATGGGTGAAAGCGATCTAACCACCTTCGTGAACGAGATAAGCCTCGACCCGCCCCAGACCAAGGACTACAAGGGAACCGACAGGCGGGAGCCCCAGGATCTGACGCTAAGCACCGTCCACTCCGCCAAGGGCCTGGAATGGAAGCACCTCTTCCTCATCTCCTTGGTGGACGGAAGGGTGCCGCCCAGCTTCGCCATGAAGATGGGGAAAGACAACGAGGAGGAGCGCAGGCTCTTCTACGTGGCCGTGACCAGGGCCAAGGACACACTCACGCTCATGTTCCCGGGTGACGTCATGAGCTACGACGGGTCTTTGGACCAGCCCACAAGGTACCTAACCGAGCTCCCCTTGGACTCCATGGAGATCCGCAAGGCCGGGAAAAGGATCCCCTACAAGAAGTTCTTCCCCAATGCCAAACCGAACGCCTTGGGCCCCAGCCAAAAAGACCTCGAAAGCGACTTTCAGCAGGACCCCTTAGACGAAATCGACGCAGACCCCTTTGCCAACCTTGACTACGACGACAGCCAGCCCTTTGCGGACTCAACGGACGATGGAAGGGACAAGGATCCATTGCCTTATGACGATTGGCCCGCCGCAACCGGGAAGGCATCCAAACCGGCCCGCCGGAAGGGCGCCCGGGCGGGAAAGGGCGCGAGCACACGCCGCAAGGCAAAGAAACAGGAAAAACCAAGCGAGCCCCCCACCCCCGCGCTCGACAAGGGGAACCTGGTAACGGATCCTAAGACCGGGGATCGGGTGGAGCACCTGACCTTCGGGTTGGGCACGGTCCATAGCGTGAGGGACGAGCAGGTGGTCGTAACTTTCGATTCCCACGGCCGCAAGACTTTCAACATCAATTATGCCGTGCTGTATAAGGCTAAGTAGCCAGATATTTGCTTCAAAATACAAGAGCTAAATAACCATAAAATCAAATCGTAAAAGCATCAAATCATAAAACTATAAATCATTGTCCCATTGAATTGAATGTCATTATTGCGGATGAAGGGATATTAGACGTGATTTGGAGAGTTCTGGCGTGTTATTTAAGGCCCGGTACTTAAGTAAGCTAGATGCTTGGAAAATCCCATGATTTTGTCATGGACCCATGTTTTTCGCATTTGTTTTTTAGCAATAAACAAAGAGCCATAAAAACGAGCCATAAAAACGTGCCATAAAAACAAATAACGCCGTGTAATGCCTAAGAACACTCTAAAAAGCAAAACCCAAATAGCGCAAATATCCCATAATTTTAAGTTTTTTTGTTTCCAAATATCCCTCTTTGATGTTTTCAAATATCCCTCTTTGATGTTTTCAAATATCCCTCTTTGATGTTTTCAAATATCCCTCTTTGATGTTTAAAAATATCCCTCTTTGATGTTTCCAAATATCCATCATTGATGGCTTTCATTAGATAAAAAATCTGGCATGTTGCAAATTCCAAGGAACCCCAAGGCACTCCAGGAAACCACTAGCACAAGAAATCCCAAGAAACCCCAAACAAACCCCAAACAAACCCAAGCCAAACCAAAGCAAACAGGACCGCAACCGACCCAATCAGGCTTTCTTGCCGCAATCGGCGCAAAATCGGCAAATCCCCGCAAATCCCCGTAAATCCAGCCAATTACGCCACATCCTGTCGCATCCGATGGATGAGTTGCCACAGCCTCTTGAGGCCAGGACACTTACAAAGGTTGAGCCCATAGGTCACCAAAATACCTAAAATATCCCTCAATTAAGCTTCAAACAAGCTCCAAACAAGCTCCAAACAAGCTCCGGAATAGCTTGCGATAAACCCCAAAATCACCACAAAAACCCCAAAACAAGGCACTTTGCGCTTGCCTTGGAGGCTGCGGCATGCGCCATAGGGGTCCTTTGGATTACGCAAAAATCCCACATCTGGTGTTAAAAAATAGATTAGTTTCCAAATATAGGAGCACAAGGGTGGTGATGGGGGCATCCTGCGGGAGGGGCAGGGGCTTTCGTGAAAAAGCCGAATTAGCCGATGCCGCCAGCCGAAAGCATGAAAATATCCTTGAAACAGGGGGCTTTTGCGCTTATAATTGGGCGCTTGGTTACCATGGTACGCTTTCAACACCCTCCCACCGCCAGGGTTTTGGGCCCAAGGCACGCCCGATGGATTACAAGGAAACCATATTCAGGCTCTTTGAGCTGCAGAAGTTCGGCATCAAGCTTGGGCTCGACTCCATGAGGACCATCTTAGGGAGGCTCGGCAATCCCCAGGACGGGGGGCGCTTCGTCCACGTGTCCGGCACCAACGGCAAGGGCAGCACCATGGCCTTCCTGGAGGCGGTGCTCTCAAGGGCGGGCTACAAGGTGGGGCTCTACACATCCCCGCACCTGGTCACCTTCAGGGAGAGGATCCGCCTGGGCGGGAGGATGGTGACCGAAGACGAGGTCATGGGGCTCGCCTCCGAGGTCTGGGAGGCAACCGACCCCGCGAAGCCGCCCACCTTCTTCGAGTTCGTGACCGCCATGGCCTTCCTGTTCTTCAAAAGGGCCGGGGCCGACATAGCCCTCATGGAGACCGGCATGGGCGGGAGGCTTGACTCCACCAACGTCCTGGAGCCGCTCGTATCGGCGGTAACCAACGTGGGGCTCGAGCACACCGAGCACCTGGGCCCCACTATCCCCCTCATAGCCTTCGAGAAGGCCGGGGTCATTAAGCCCGGAAAGCCCTTTTTCGCAGGGCGGCTTTCGACTGATGCCCTCACGGTCATCGAGGACAGGGCCAAAGAGCTTGGGACCCAGGTTTCGCTCTTGGGCCGCGACTTCAAGGTGAGGGCCGGGAGCACGCCCGAGGGCCTTCCCAGGATTTCCTTCCAGGGAAGCTCCTGGAACTACCACGAGCTGGATCTCGGGCTCATGGGGGCCCACCAGGCGGACAACGCCGCCTTGGCCTTGGCGATCCTTGAAAAGCTCTCCGGGATGGGTTACCCGGTAGCTGCCATGGACATAAGGGCCGGGCTCAGGTGGGTGTCCTGGCCAGGGAGGGGCGAGCTCTTCCCGCCCGGGGCCTGGCCCCCTGACGGCTCGGGCAAGGCCCCGCTTCTGCTTGACGGGGCCCACAACCCGGACGGGGCCAAGGCGCTCTCGGCCCTGCTATCGGAGAGGCCCGAGAGGGCCATCCACCTGGTGGCGGGCGTCATGGCGGACAAGGACGTGGGCGGGGTGCTGTCCCCGCTGCTCCCAAGGTCCACCAGGGTCTACCTCACCCGCCCGGAGTACTCCAGGGCCGAGGATCCAAGCCGCCTCCTGGGAAGGTTGGGCGAGAGCCTCCCCGCGGGCGACAGGCTCGCGGGGCTCTTCCAGAGGATACCCGATGCCATAGGGGCCGCCGCGAGGGACGCCTCGGAAGGCGATCTGGTGGTGGTCGCGGGCTCCCTTTTCACCGTGGGCGAGGCCAGGGCCTGGCTCACCGGCCAGGGCCTCCCGGAGTCCAACTAGGGTGGGCGGGAAAACGGCACGCGCCGCTTTGGCGGCCCTGGTGGCCTTTCTGGCGTTGCTTCTCTGCGCGGGGCCCAGCCCCGCGCAGGAGCCCCCCCCACAGGGCGGGAGGGTGACCCTCACGGTCTCCGAGGGGGACCCCCCCGTGACCATAGAGGCCGACGAGGCCGTCTACTCCGAGGACCTGGAGAGGATTGAGTTCTACGGGAACGTGGAGATAAGGCGGGGCGAGGAGCTCATAAAGGGCGACCGGGCCATGTGGCACGAGCCCACCGGAACGGCCGAGATATCCGGCTCGGTGTACCTCTCCACACCCGACTTCAGGGCCTCCGCCAGCAGGGCGGCCGTGAACATGGACCTGCGCCTTGCAAAGATCTACGACGGCAGGGCCTTCTTCCCGGAGAGGCACTACTACGTCTACGGCACGGTCCTGGAGCGCCAGGGGCCCGAGACCCTCTACGTGAGCGACGGGATCTTCACCACCTGCGACGGGCCGGAGCCCTCCTGGAGCATCACCGCCGAGAGGCTGGTGGTCAACCGGGAGGGTTTCGCGGAGTCCACCGGGGTGGTCTTCAAGAACTCCTGGTTCCCGATGCTCTACATGCCATACCTCCTGGTGCCCGTTAAGACCGAGCGGCAGACGGGCTTCCTGATCCCCCAGATAGCCAGCACCACGAGGGACGGGCTGATGGTGGCCGTACCCTTCTTCTGGGCAATCGCCGAGGACTACGACCTCACCATACTGCCCATCTACCGCAGCAAGCGGGGCATGTCCTACACCCTGGAGGGAAGGTACAACCTGAACGTCGGAGAGGGCATCTGGCTGGGCACCTTCCTAAGGGACAGGAAGGACAACCTCTACAACTACGAATCCCCTGACTACATCCCCAATAGCCCCAGGAACTCCAAGAGCCTCTACTGGCTCAGGGCCCAGAACAACTGGAAGCTGGCCGACTGGGACCTCAACCTGGACCTGGACGTGGTGTCCGACCCGCTGCTTCTTTACGCCTTCCGCAACGACCTTGACGGCTTCTATTACTCCAGGAACCTCTTCGACCGCTACTTCGGGCGCACCTTGAACGAGGAGTTGGACCCTTTGAGGCTCTCCACCTTCTTCGCGCAGAAGAGCGGCCCCGACACCTACTTCAGGGGCTCCCTGGTCTACACGGACAACCTCTACAAGGACGGGAACGTAGACACCCTCCAGAACCTCCCCAGCCTCTACTTCAGCCTGGTCAGCAGGCCCATCGCGAAGTCGTTCTTCGATGGCAAGGTCCAGGCCCCCAGGCTGGGCCTGGACCTGCGCTACGACTACTTCACAAGGAAGCTTACCAGCCAGAGCCCCGTGGACGAGACCGGCCACAGGTTCCTTGTGGAGCCCTCCTTGTTCTGGCACAACGAGCTGTTCGGGATTTTTTCCCTTGACACCAACGCCTACCTAAACCTCAAGGCCTACGCCCCCACCGGGCACAGGCCTCTGGCCAATGGGGAGCGGGAGGAGCACGGGAGCTTCGAGACCAGCTTCTCCGGCGGCTTCGAGGTGGAGCTCTCCACCGCGCTCAGCAGGATCTACGGGGACAAGGACGGCCAGGGGGACGCCTACCTGCACCAGTTCATCCCCACCATCTCCTTCGAGTACGTGGAGGCCGCGGACCAGGACAAGATGCCCTATTTCGACATGCTGGACCGCACCTTGAAGCAGCGGACCATACGTTTCGGGTTCTGGAACACCCTTACCAAGCGAACGGTAACGACGGACGCGGAAGGGCGGACATTCTACGACTACCAGGAGCTACTGAAGCTGGGTGTCTTCCACAGCCATGAGTTCGCCTCCAACCTGGAATGGGCCGAGAAGGACTGGGCCAGGTACTTCACCACCGGGTACTTCGACCGGGGCACGGGCCCCTGGGAGTTCGAGCTGGAGGCCTACATCAAGCCATGGATAACGGCGAGGATACTCTCGACCCTTGACGGCAGGTCCAACGAGTTCACGTCCCACGACGTATCTCTCACCCTTTCGGACACAAGGGGCGACAGGTTCTCGCTAATCTACGACTACAAGAAGCCCCGCCTTGAGTACGGGCCCGCGAACTACAGGATGGTGAACCAGGCCAGGGCCGACCTCCACCTGAACCTGACCCACGGCTGGCAGATGTCCTTCGCCTCCCGCTACGACCTGGAGGACAGACGGGGCCTCGACACCGCCGTGCGGGTGACCTACCAGGCCCAGTGCTACGGCATCAGCCTGGTGTGGGAGGACAGCGGCTTCGACCAGAGGATAGCCTTGGTGGTGGATCTCCTGGGCCTTGGAAGCATAGGGAACTCTGACTCCACCTTCGCGGAGCCCGACCTGGAGCAAAGGTACTGAGCGGGCCGCCGCGAGCTTGAAAGCCCCTTTTGCGCCCAAGGCCACCCACCTTTCCAAGCCATCCTCTTTCCTACTGCAATCCTAGCGTTATGCGCAATTATGCGCCAAGTATGCCCCAAGTAGGTTGTTGCCTTCTTAAGGCTCTGCCCTTATGCGCTGTTAGCTGCCGTTAGAGACGTTAGTGGGCTATAGGCGGCGTTAGGCGGCCTTAGGCGGCCTTAGGCGCAACTTTTGGACACTCTCGAGGTTTTCCCCATGAAACTGGCCGTCATAGGCTGCGGGCTCATAGGGCACAAGAGGGCCGAGGCCTG